>JANXMN010000307.1 GCA_025354605.1 Hymenobacter sp.
GAGATGCTTCGACAAGCTCAGCATGACGTTCGAACGAATACGATTACTTATGCACGAGTACTTAGTATTGCGATAAAGATGCTTCGACTTCGCTCAGCATGACGTACTTTTTTTTCCTTTTATCGAGCCAGTCCCAACCCAATTACCGCTCCACTACCAGCCGCTGCACGGCTACGGCGGTGCCGGATTGCACCCGCACGAAGTAGGTACCCGCGGCCCAGCCGGCCGTTTCCAGCGCGTAGCTGCTGCCGCTGAAGCCGCGGGTTTGCAGCAAACGGCCGGTGAGGTCGAATACCTGCACCTGGCTTTGGGTGGCCGGGGCGGCAGCTAGCGCCAGGCGCACCGCGCCCGCCGTGGGGTTCGGGTAGAGCGCCACGGCAAAGGTGGGCCGGGCGCTGGCCGTGCCGGTTGCGGTGGTGGAGCGCAGGCGCAGCACCCAGGTTTCGTTGGGAGCCAGGGCCGGCAGGCTCGCCGCGAAGCTGCTGAAACCGCCCTGCGCATTGACGGTGACGATGCCCCCGGCCTGCCCGCTGTAGAGGTCGGTTACCTGGTAAGTGCCGGCGGCCAGCGTCGACATGGCGAGCGAGAGCGTGGCGCTGCCGGCCGCCGTGCTGCCCAGGTTGGCGGCAATCAGCGTGGCCTCCTGGCCGAACACGCGGGCATAGGCCAGCACGGCGGGGGCCGACGAGGTAGCGGGCAGGTAGTAGCCCTTGCGCAGGGTTTCGTTGGCAGTGCGCAGGCCGATGAGCTTCTTGTAGTGGCTGAGCAGCGAGTTAGCGTCGGCTTGCTCGGTGGCCACGTTGTAAGTAGCGTAGTTGGAGTTGATGGTGCGCCAGGGCGTGCCGGTGGTGAAGCCCGCCTGCGCACCGGCCGTCCACTGCATGGGGCGGCGCTTGTCTTCGTCGGGGCCGGTACCGGCCAGGCCCACTTCCTCGCCGTAATAGAGGAAGGGCACGCCGGGCAGGGTGAGGTAGAGCGCGGCCGCCTGCTTCATGCGGGCCACGTTGCTGCCCAGGCCGTCGAACACGCGGTTCTGGTCGTGGTTGGTGAGGAAGGTAGCGTATTGTAGGCGCGGGTAGAGGCTCGTGACGAGGTTAAGCTGGCTGCGCAAGGCGGTGGGGCTGCCCTGGCTCACGGCCCCGATAATGCTGCTGGCCAGGTCGAACTCGAAGCACAGGTCGAGGCGGCCGTTGCGCACGTAGGGGATAATGGCGCTGGTGTTGGTCCAGGCTTCGCCCACAGAAAGCGCGGCGCGGTTCACGGCCTTCAGCGAGTCGTGAAATTCCTCCAGCAGGCCGAGGGTTTCGGGCGTGTCGGCGGTGGTGCTGCCGTTTTCGATGAGGTAGCGCACGGCATCGAGCCGGAAGCCGTCGACGCCCTTGCGCAGCCAGAACCGGTCGGCATCCCACATGGCGGCCTTGAGCTGGGGGTTGCGCCAGTTCAAATCGGGCATGCCTTCCCAGAAAGCGCCGTAGAAATAGTTGCCGTTGCGCGGGTGCCAGCCGCTGCCAAAGGGCCCGTAGCCCAAATCGGTGGGCGACCACAGGTACCAGTTGCGGTAGGGGCTGCTGGTGCTGGCGGCGGCCTGCGTGAACCACGGATGCTGGCTGGAGGAGTGGTTCAGCACCATGTCCAGAATCACTTTGATGCCACGCTGATGGGCGGCGGCCAGGAAGGCGTCGAAGTCGGCCATCGTGCCGTAGTCGGGCTCCACGGCTTTGTAGTTGGTGATGTCGTAGCCGTGGTAGCTGGGCGAGTCCATGATGGGCATCAGCCAGAGGCCGGTGACGCCCAGGTCGGTGGTGGTAGCGGGGTTGCCGTCGTTGAGGTAGTCCAGCTTCTGGGTCAGGCCGGCGAAGTCGCCCTTGCCGTCGCCGTTGCTGTCATAAAAGCTGCGCACGAACACCTCGTAGAACACGGCATCGTTCCACCAATACGTGGGGTAGCTGCTGAGTGTGGCCCCGTTGCAGGCCGTGCAGGTACCGAAGCAGTAGCTGGGCGTCGTGTTCACGGCGGCCGTGGCATTCACCACGCGGGTGAGGGTGCCGCTGGCATCGGCGGTGCCGCAGGCGGCGGGCACGGTTTCGGCCCCAGCCAGGGTGTTGCCATTCACGAAGCGGTACTGGAACATGCCGGGGGCCGGCAGCGCAATGGTCACCTCGTAGATGCCGTCGCTGTTGTCGTCGGTGAGGGGCAGCGCGGTGGCGTCGTTAGTCACCCCGTAGCCGGCCAGGGCCTGGAAGTTGCCCACCACGTGCACGCCGGTGCGCGCTACCGTCTGGCCGGTCATGTCCACGGCGAAGCGCAGCTGGGTGGCGCAATCGCCAAACGCGACGATGGGCAGGCGCACGGCCGAGCTACCCACCACGACTGGCCGGTTCACGTTGCCGCCGCCGTCGCTGATGCCGCAGGTGGCGGGCACCAGCTCGTCGCTGCCCCAGGCGTTGCCGTTCACGAACTTGTAGAGGTAGGTGCCCGGCGGCACGTTCACGGTGGCTTCCCACACATGGTCGCCGTCGGGGTCGGCCAGGGCGGTGGTGGCGGGGCTCCAGTCGGCCGGGAAGCCGGCGGCGACCTGAAAATTGCCGGCCACGTGCACGCCGGCGGCCGGCACGGCCGTGGCACCCATATCAACCCGGAAAATGAGCTGGTTGGCCCGCGCGCTCCCCGCCCCGATGGCAAGCAGGCCGAAAATCAGTAGGTGAAGTCGCATGGGATAAAGGGGTTAAGCTATAGTTGAACGAACAACAAAGATACACGCAGCGAGGCCCGGCGGCCGGTTGCCGGCGGGGGCAAAATCGAGGTTTTTTTCAGGCTGTTGCTGGGGCACCAACTCGATGGAATTGCCGGATATTTGCAGTCTTCCCTGCGCCTTTAGCTCCCCTATCCGATGGTTTTCCTGCGTTTCCTGCTGTTGGCCCTGCTGGCCGCCACCACCGCCCACGCCGCCCGCGTCGATACGCTGGCCGTGCCGAGCGCGGCTATGCACCGCACCTACCGCGCTGCCGTGGTGCTGCCGGCCTCCTACGCCCGCAACAAGCAGGCCCGCTACCCGGTGCTCTACCTGCTGCACGGGGCCTTTGGCCACTTCTCCGACTGGCTCGGCAAGACGCCCGACCGGCAGTTGCTGCACCGCCTGGCCGACCAGTACAACCTGATTATCGTGAACCCCGAGGGCGAAACTTTCAGCTTCTACCTCGACAGCCCGGTGAAGGCCGACAGCCAGTTCGAAACCTACCTCACCCGCGAAGTCATCCCGGCCATCGACCAGCACTACCGCACGGTGGCCGAAAAACGGGGCCGGGTCATCAGCGGCTTGAGCATGGGCGGCTTCGGTGCCCTCTACCTCTCGGCCCGCCACCCCGACCTGTACTGCGCCGCCGGCAGCATGAGCGGCGCCCTGGAGCTGAGTAGCGCTAACCGCCGCTTCAGCCCCGACGAGTTGGCCTGGCGCGCCAAAAACATGCAGCCCACGCTGGGTTCGGAAGCCGACAACCCCGCTTTTTTCGCCGCCAACTCGGTCATAAATCTGGTCGATAAAATCCACCAGAATGCCCTGCCCCTCATCCTCGACTGCGGGGTCGACGACGGCCTCGTCGACATTAACCGCGAAATGCACCGCCGCCTCGTGTACAACCACACGCCCCACGACTACACCGAGCGCCCCGGCGCACACAACTGGGAATACTGGCAAACCGCCCTGCCCTACCAGGTGCTGTTTCTGACGCAGGTGCTGCGCAGCAACGGCGTGCTGGTGCCGTAAGCCCCCCCGGCAAACCCTGAAGCCCGACCTCACTGCCCGCCCCATGTTCACCCGCAACACCCTGCGCCAGCTCGCCAACGCCAACAGCTTCCAGCGCGGCGAAACCCTCTACGAAGCCGGCAGCGTAACCAAGCTGCGCCGCGAAACCGACGCCTTCCGGGCCAGCGTGCGCGGCAGCCAGCCCTACCGCGTGGCCCTGCGCCTGCCAGCGGCCGGCCCCGCCTTCGAGTGCAGCTGCCCGTATGATTTCGACGGCATCTGCAAGCACGCCGTGGCCCTGGGCCTGGCCGTGCTCGATGCCTACGGCACGGAGCTGACCACCACGCCTGGCCCCGGCACCCGCCCCGCCGCCCGCACCCCGGCCCAAGACGTGGCCCTCGCCTGGGCCGCCCGCTCCGACGCCGACAAGCTACATTTCCTGGAACAGGCCCTGGCCAAGAGCGACGACCTGGCCCGGCAGTTTCTGGGCTTCGGGGCCGCCACCGCTCCGGCCCTGCCCAAAGCCACCCTCGCGGCCCTGCCCCAGCGCCTCACCGAAACCCTCGAAACCCTTGAATTCGACGAGGAATTTTACCAGGGCACCGAGGCCTGGGACGACTACGACGAGTACGACAGCCTGCGAACGGCTGCGGCCAAAGTGCTGGCCGAGGCCCTGGCCCCCTTCGTCGCGGAGCTGCTGGGCCTGGCCCGCGGCGGGCAGCTGGGCGCGGCCCTACGCTACTGGGCCACCGCCTGCACGGCCATCTACCAAGTGGAAGAGCCGGCTTCCGACGACTTCGGCCTTTTCGACGACTTCGGCACCGATGCGCTGCGCCAGTGGCTCGACGACCTGGCCGCCGCCGGTTGGCCCACTGCCCTGTTCGGGGCCGTGCTGCCCGCCGCCGAGCTGAAGGCTGCCCTGAAGTGGCTGGGCCTGTACCTAGCCAGCCCGCCCGCCGAGTGGCCCGGTTTCGCGGAAAGCTGGCTGCCCCTACTCCTGGCCCTGGCCGCCGAGCCGGCCGCCGTGCCCCTGCTGCCCGCCGCCCTCAAAAACGCCCGCCTCAGCCCCGATGCCCGCGCCCGCCTGGCCCTGCAAGCCGCCCGGACCATCCCCAACGACGCGGCCTGGCGCGAAGCCGCCGAAACCCTGCTGCCCACTGACCCCGCCGTGGCCGGGCAGCTGCTGCACTTCTATACCAACCAACCCGACCCCGCCGCCCGCCTGCGCACCGCCACCGGGGCCTTCACCACCTGGCCCGACCGCTTCGCCGGCTACGTGCTCGAAGCCTTCAGCGCTGCCCAGGCCCCCGACCTGTTCCGCGCCGCCCTGCGTCACCGCGCTCTGGCCAACGGCAGCCTCGAAGATTTCGCCCGCCTGCGCTCCCTGCTCACGCCCGCCGCCCACGCCGCCTTCCTGAAAGAAGCCACCAAAGCTGCCAGCAAAAACCAGGGCAGCGTGGCCTTCGCCGTCGAGCTGCTCGTGCAGGAAGCCGATGCCGCCGCCCTCACCGACTTCGTGCTCGGCCTCGAATGGCTGCGCGTGAGCCCCACCGCCCACGCCGACCTGGCCCTGCGCCGCCTCGCCGAGCATGACCACCTCGCCCTCATGCAGGCCCTCGAAACCCGCACCCGCGCCTACCTCAAGGGCAAAGCGCTGCGCGGCCACGACCTCTACCAGCGCCTGGCCCAGTGGCTGGCCGCCGCCCGCGCCACCGCCCCCCGCCTCGCCGAGCCCCTGCTGCGCCTGGCCGACGAGCTGCGGGTTGAATTCCCCACGTTGTATGGGCTGCGCGAGGCCTTGCGCGAGGTGCAACTGCTGCCGGAGAAGCCGGGCGCAGCGAAGGAACCCGCCAGGCGCGGCCGCAAGCCGAACCCGAGGTAGGGGGCGGGGGCCTAACCCGTAGGACTTGCTCCTGCCCGCCGTTGAGCGCATACGGGGTCACCCACGCCGAACGCCCCTTTGGCGTGGCCCTCGAGCTCTGCCTCACCTGGGTCAACCGCCTGCTGTTTCTTAAGCTGCTCGAAGGCCAGCTGCGCTGCTACCACGCCACCAACCCCGAGGCCCTCACCCGCCCCTTCCGCTTCCTCACCCCCGAGCTGCTGCCCACCTTCGGCTCCGTCAACCGCCTCTTCTTTGATGTCCTCAACACCCCGCCCGACCAGCGCAGCCCCGCCGTGCAGGCCCAGTACGGGCACCTGCCCTACCTCAACTCCTCCCTCTACGAGCCCACCGAGCTCGAACGCCACACCCTGCGCATCGGCAGCCTCGCCAACGAGCTCACCCTGCCCCTGCACCGCAAGTCGGTGCTGCCCGCCCAGGCCGCCCCGCCTCCCACGCTGGCCTACCTGCTGCGCTTTCTCGATGCCTACGACTTTGCCTCCGAAGGCAACGAGCAGGTGCAGGAAACCGACAAGCCCCTGATTTCGGCCGCCGTGCTCGGCCTCATCTTCGAAAAAATCAACGGCTACCGCGACGGCTCCTTCTACACCCCCGGCTTCATCACCATGTACATGGCCCGCCACACCCTGCGCCGGGCCGTGCTCCAGCACTTCGAGCGCCGCTACGGCTTCGGGGCCGCCACCATCCCCCAACTATTCTCATTAGCATTGACCGCACCAATTTACTAAAAAACCGTACATTTATGTTATGAGTAAGGCCAAACAATCTACCCACCAAATTTTAGCCGACCACTCAGCCGCTAAAGTTCGGGGCTTCAGCTACTATCTAGGCATCTACCTAAACATTTTGGGCAAGACCGGAACTGTAGACAGCGTTTACCTCTATGACCTCATGTGCGGCGAAGGCGAATACGCCGACCAACGCGAGGGCAGTGCCCTCAAAGGCTTGCGTGAAGTGCTACGTTACATCTCAGAGTACCCCGCCGAAACCCTGCACATCAATTATCTACTCAACGACGCCGGTATGTCAGGCGTGGAACCCGGCCGCCGCAAAATTGACCGGGTAAAGGAAAAGGCCTCTCTTATTCTTTTCAGACCGGAGGCAGCAGAGCGCCTCACAGTGGCCTACCGCGCCTTACCCTTGGCCAACGTCATGAGCCAAGCCATTGACCGAGTGCAACGGTTAAAACCCTTCCGTGAAAAGGCCCTACTCTTCATCGACCCATGGGGCTATAAAGATATTCGCACCGACGACCTGAAAGCGGCTTTGGCCGGCGGCCAGTCCGAAGTGTTGCTGTTTCTGCCAATTGAAATGATGTGGCGCTTCACCAGCAAAGCTTACCACGAAGATTTTGAGGGCGGTCAGGCCCTTCAAGATTGGCTCAAAGACCTGTTTCCGGAAGCATTGCCCACCTTTGCCGACGTCCACGACTTCATCGAGCAATTCCGGTCCCGGCTCCAAAAACGCATTGACGTACGCTACTCTTCCCGTTTTACCCTGCAAGCCGCCAATCGCAACACCTACTCGCTTTTTTACTTCACATCCAACCGCAAGGGCCTCCAAAAAATGCTGGAAAGCCAGTGGAAAGAAGACCCCGACGAGGGAAGCGGCCACCGCGCCAACCAAAACTTCAACCTTTTCAAACCCGGTGAAATTGCCGGTTACCCTGCCCACGTCCACGCCTATCTGGCCGCCGCGCCCAGCCGCACAAATGAAGACCTGCTGGATTTTGGCCTCGACAAGGGCTTCTTACCCAAGCACACCGCCGATGTGCTAAAGGCCCTGCCTATCGGCCACCTTAAGGTGTGGGAACCTAACTGCACTCCTCTGCGCCGAAACACATTTTATCTTAACGACCTCGACCGCCAAATCCGTTTCGCCCTAACCTCCCCAAACCATGTCCCAATCTAGCATCGAATGGACGGAAATGACTTGGAACCCCACCACGGGCTGTACCAAGATTTCCGCTGGCTGCAAACACTGCTACGCCGAAACCATGACTAAGCGCCTTGTGGCTATGGGTGTGCCCAAGTACGCCGCTGGGTTCAAAGTTGCCACTCACGAAGAGGAATTAACCCGTCCCTACGCCTGGAAAGCCCCGCGTACGGTCTTCGTCAATTCTATGAGCGACCTGTTTCATCCCGATGTACCGTTGCCCTTCATTCAGCGCGTATTTGAAGTCATGAACGATTGTTCCCGTCATACCTTTCAGGTCCTGACCAAACGCGGCAACCGGTTGGCTCAGGATAGCCACGCGTTGCAGTGGTCCGCCAACGTGTGGATGGGCGTTTCGGTAGAAAACCAGAAAGTAGCTGACCGTATCGACTGTCTCCGTCATACTCCCGCCCAAGTTCGCTTTCTCTCCTTAGAACCCTTGCTTGGACCATTGCCCAACCTTAATCTAGAAGGCATCCACTGGGTAATTGTGGGAGGCGAGTCCGGCCCCGGTGCCCGCCCCATGAAAGAAGCATGGGTACTGGATATTCAGCAGCAGTGCGCCCAGGCAGGCGTCGCCTTCTTCTTTAAACAATGGGGAGGACCCAATAAAAAAGCTACTGGCCGGCTGTTACAAGGCCAACTTTACGACGAAATGCCCACTGTCACGATGGTAAGTTGACGTATTGCCTGACATCGTTCACCAACCCAAACGGCCCCGCTCCTTTCCATGAGCGGGGCCGTTATTTTCATCTCAAACCCTACTTTATCCCCACCGCCACCCCCGCTGAGCAAGCCCCAATAATTGCCTTAGTCGAACAAGTCCTCGCCGCCAAAGCCACCGGCGAGCCCACCGCCACCCTCGAAGCTGACATCGATGCCCTCGTGGCCGCCCGCTACGGCCTCACCCCCGCCGAAGCGGCCCAGCTATAGGGCGCGGGAGTTGCCCCCAAACAAAAAACC
>JANXMN010000310.1 GCA_025354605.1 Hymenobacter sp.
CTCGCGCATCCCGTTCGCCAACCACGCCGCCCTAAATGCGCCCTGGAACCTGTTGAGCGCCTTGGCGCGGCGCAGCGAAGAAACCCCGCCCCCCGTTTTTATGGCCGACAGCACGGCCCGGCGGCTGGTGGGCAGCTTGTATCCCGGGGCCGTGGGGCAGCCCGGAGCCCCGGATTCGACCATTGAAATCCTGCGCGAGCCCCGGCCCAATGTCCTGTTTATTATCCTGGAGAGCTTCACCGCCAAGCTGGTCGGAAGCGTGGGCGGCGAGCCGGGAGTAACGCCCTGCCTCGATAGCCTCGCGCACACAGGTGTGCTCTTCGACCATTTGTACGCGGCCGGCGACCGCAGCCAGAAGGGCCTGGTTTCGCTGCTATCGGGCTACCCCAACCAGTCGACTACCAGCATCATCAAGTTCCCCCACAAAACGGAGCACCTGCCCCACCTGTGCCGCGCATTGGCGGCGGTGGGCTACCACTCGGGCTACTATTACGGGGGCGAGTTGGCCTTTGCCAACATGAAAAGCTACCTGCAAACGGCCGGCTACGAGCATCTCACGGAGCGGGACGACTTTCCGCAGGCCAGTCAAAACTCAAAATGGGGAGCCCACGACGGCGAATTGTTCGACCGCCTGCAGGCCGACCTGCAACGGCAGGCTACCCCCTTTTTCGTCACGGCATTTACCCTCAGCAGCCATGAGCCGTTCGACGTGCCCATGCCCCCGCATTTCCTGGGTACCGACGAAACCAGCCTGTTTCGCAATTCCATGTATTACACGGATGCCGAGCTGGGCCGCTTTCTGCGGGGAGCGCGGCGGCAGCCTTGGTACGCGCACACGCTGCTGGTGCTGGTGGCCGACCACGGCCACGCCCTACCCGGAAACACGCCCGAACGCAACCCGTCTAAGTTCAGCATTCCGCTGGTGCTGGCCGGCGGGGCGCTCCGGCCCGAAGCACGCGGGCAAGTAGTGCACACCATCGCCTCGCAAACCGATGTGGCGGCTACGCTGCTGGCCCAACTGCACCTGCCCGCCACCGGCTTTGGGTGGAGCCGCAACCTGCTGGTGCCGCACCCCCGCTCCTTCGCCTACTACTGCTACAACAATGGCTTCGGGAGCGTCGCACCGCTGGGCGCTTTCACCTACGATAATGTGAGCCAGGTAGTCGTCGACCGTAATCCCGGCGTCACGGATGCGCAGGTGCGGCTCGGCCAGGCGATGGAGCAGCTGACCATGGCCGATTTCGCCCGGCGGTAGTCGCAGCGGCCCCGCGCGGGCTGCCGTATCTTTGCCCTTGCCATGCTCACTCCTCAATCTGTTGCTTTCTATACGCTCGGCTGCAAGCTCAACTTCTCTGAAACGTCGGCCATTGGCCGGCAATTTGAGGAAAAGGGCTTTACCAAAGTGCCCTTCGAAGCCGGGGCCGACCTGTACGTTATCAATACCTGCTCTGTTACCGACCACGCCGACCGCAAGTGCCGCAAGGTGGTACAGCAGGCCCTGAAACACAACCCCGGGGCGTTTGTAGCCATTGTAGGTTGCTACGCCCAGCTCAAGCCCCAGGAAATAGCCACTATTCCCGGCGTCAGCGCCGTGCTGGGCGCGGCCGAAAAGTTTCAACTGGTGGATATTCTGGCTGATTTCCGGAAGCCCGCCGCCGGGCAGCCGGGCGCGGTCTATGCTTCCCCCATCAGTGAGGTCACCGAGTTTGTGGCGGCTCACTCGTTCGGCGACCGCACCCGCACGTTTATGAAGGTGCAGGACGGCTGCGACTACTCCTGCTCGTTCTGCACCATTCCCCTGGCGCGGGGCGGCAGCCGCTCGGGCAGTATCGCCAGCGTGGTGGCGCGGGCCGAAGCATTGGCTAGTACCGGCGTGCAGGAAATAGTGCTTACGGGCGTAAATCTGGGCGATTTTGGCCTGCAGGGACCGGAGCGCGAGCGTCGGGAAGACTTCACCCAGCTGGTGCAGGCCCTCGATGAGGTGACGGGCATTCGGCGCTTCCGCATCAGCAGCTGCGAGCCCAATCTGCTCACCGACGGCGTGCTCGACACGGTGGCAGCTTCGGCGCGCTTTATGCCGCACTTCCATATTCCGCTGCAAAGTGGTTCCGACAAGATTCTGGGCCTGATGCGCCGCCGCTACCGCCGGGATTTGTACGCCAGCCGCGTAGCCCGCATCAAGGCACTGATGCCGCACGCTTGCATTGGGGTAGATGTGATTGTAGGCTTTCCGGGCGAAACCGAGGCCGACTTCCTCGACACCTATCATTTCCTGAACGAGTTGCCCATCAGCTACCTGCACGTGTTTCCGTACTCGGAGCGGCCCGATACCCTCGCGCCCACCCTGCCCGGGCGCGTGCCCGACCGCGTGCGCCACGAGCGCACCACTCAGTTGCGCAGCCTGTCGGAAAAGAAAAAGCGCTTTTTCTACGAGGAGCACCGCGGCCTCGAAACTGAAGTGCTGTTTGAGGACGACGTGTCCGACGGCCGCATGGAAGGCTTCACGCCCAACTACATTCGGGTGGCCGTGAAGTACGACCCGCTGCTGGTGGGCGAGCGCAAAACCCTGCGCCTGACGGAAGTGAATGCGCTGGGGCTGATGGAAGCCGAAGAAGCAGGGATTCTGGCCTAAACCATGGCCTGGCGGGCCATGGCCAGCATTTCGCGGAGCATCTGCTGCTGCTCCAGCAAATGCTGGTTGCGCAGCTCGGCCATTGCCAATTGGTGCTGAAGCTGCTGGGCCTGCAGCGCTGCCGTGAGGTAAACTTCGGGGCCAGGCGGAGGGCTGGCCGGCGGGCCAACCGGCACTTCCGGGTGCGGAGCCGCTGGCGCAGGCATGGCCGCAAACGCAACAGCCGGAGCATAGGCAGGTGGGGGGCCGGCAGCAGCAGCAGGTTGCAACGGTGGGGGAGCAGCGGCAGTTTCGACCGCAGCGGAGGAGGCCGGAGCCGGAGATTCCGCTGCTATGGATGCAGTCGTCAGAACTCCTTCTTCCCGCCCAAGCTGGGTCAGTTCGTCAGCGGCATCGTTGGAACTGCTTTCTGCCGTGCCGGTGCCAGCACTACTGGATAAGTCAGGCTCGGCAGACGCCGTAGCCAGGGCCAGCGTGGCGGCAATGTCGGCCGGGTTCAGGCGGCTGCCAGCCAAGCCGATGCTGGCCCGGCGTGGCGCACGCGGCTCAACGTCACTCAAATCAATCGGGTCGAGAGGAAGTTCGGGGGGCGGGTTTTCGGCTGCCGACGCAGGCCGGGCGCTGGCACCGCTGCCTACCAGCATGGGGCCGCGGCCGAGCAGCAGCCAGTCTCTGGAAACATTTGGGTAAACGTCGAATACCCGGCACAGCAAATCGAAACCAGGCTTGTTGCGGCCATCGATGAGGTGTTGCACCACGCTGGCAGTTTTGCCCAACGATATAGCAAAGCTGTTTTTTGTTAAGCCAAACTGCTGAATGAGCTGAGCAAAACGCAGGTCGATGGACGGTGCGGCGGCAACGGGAACTGCGGCGGACATAGCATTTACACAAATGAGAACTTGCGCAAATGTATCACCGGGTTTAGAAAGTCACTGATTCCTGGTTGCTCATTGCTGAAACCTAACCCATGATTCCACTGCTTTACCCGCTGGTCGATTGCCCACCGCATTATCGGACTCGTTAAAATTTCAGCCAATGAGCAGCCACGGCTTTCCCGATGCCCTAGTTGCTGCCCTTGCTACCGGGTGCCCGCCGGCGGGGCCGAGGCCTTTACGAGCTCCGACAGCAGGCCCGCGGCTTGCAGTCGGGAGTAGGGAATGCGGTATACTTCGTCGGGCGTGTCGGCCAGCGTGGAGGAAGGCACCCCGACCCTGTAGAGCAGCAGCAACGCGTGCGGACTAAGGGCAAACTCGCGCAGGTCGGCCGGGGGCGCGGCGTTGGGGGCATTTGTGGGGCCGAAGCCGACGCGGCGCTTGGTGGCCTGCCAATGGTAGAGTTCCGCAACCGAGGCCAGCGTGGCAGGGGCGCGCTTGGTCGTGTCGGCCAAAAACTCAGCTACCCGACGGTTGATGGCCATTTCGAGCCGCTGCTGGAGCTGCGCGGGCGAATCGGCCACGAGCGCACTCAGCGGCAGCTGCCGGCCGGTATTGAGGTCGAATACCAGGTAGCGGGTGCGTTCGTAGTACATGTTGCCGCTGAACACCAGGGTGAGCTTCAGCGACAGTAAATTGCCCTGGTTGAGCATGGTCTGGAAGCGCGTGCCGCCCAGGCAGCAGGGCTGCGCGGCGGCTAATCGCAGCTGCTTGGCCAGCGAAGCCGTCGAATCGACGGGCGTGGTGGCATAGCTTATTACCACGGTGGCAATTTCGTGGTTGATGCGCGCGGCCACGGCTTCATCGGCCAGGCGCACCTGTGGCAGGCTGAACTGGGCCGCCTTACCCGCCCCCACCACGGCAAAAAGCTGAGCCTTGCCAGTAGCGGCCAGGGCCTGCGCCCGGGCCGGGCCGGCGTCCACGCCACCCCACAGCAGCAGCCCGGGCACAAGCAAACGCCGGATTAAGAAAGCACGATTCATGGCAGCAGGACGGCCCGGGGGCGTAATTATTCGTAGCGGAGCGAGTCGATGGGGTCGAGGGCGGCGGCTTTGCTGGCCGGGTAGTATCCCGAGGCGAGCCCGACTCCGACGCAAATTAGCAGGCCGACAGTCATCCACAACCAGGGCACCAGAAAACCGCCGGCCCCCACGAACTTGGCCACCAGGTTGCCCACCAGCACGCCCAGCAGGATGCCCAGCAGTCCTCCCATAATGCAGATGACGATGGCTTCCATCAGAAACTGCGTCCGGATTTGCCGGGCCGTGGCGCCCAGCGCTTTCCGGATGCCGATTTCGCGGGTGCGCTCCGTCACCGATACTAGCATAATGTTCATGAGAGCGATGCTGGCTCCGAGCAGCGTGATAAAGGCCATGATGCCCCCGCCGATGCGCATTTTGCCCGACACGGAGTCGAGCGTATTGGCCAGCGACTCGCTGCTTTCGACTAGAAAGCTGTCTTCCTGGCCTAGGCGGTCGTGGCGCACGGCGCGCATCACTCCCGTGGCCTGGCCCATCAGAAAGGGCAGGGTGCCAGCCTGGTCGGTGGCAGTTTTCACATCGTAGGTGAGCGCGCGCTGGCGGGGCAGCTGGTTGCCGGTTTCGAGGGGCACCAGGGCAATGCGGTCGGCACCGCCCCCGCCCCCGGAGCTACCGCTTTTTTCGAGCAATCCCACCACCAGGAAGCGGCGGCCCATTGCATTCACGTACCGGCCCACAGGCGAGATGCGGGGAAACAGCTTGGCCCGGATTTCATCGCCCACAATCAGCACATTGGCTCCGCTGTTCAGTTCAGCCTGCGAGAAAATGCGGCCTTCGGCCAGGTTGTAGCCCTGTATTTTCAGATAGTTCTCGTCGCCGGCCATTACCTGCATGTTGGGGTTGGTTTTGATGCCGTTGGCTTTCACCTCCACCGCCCCGGCAATAAAGGCCGACAGGCCCACCTCGGCCTGGCTGCCCATGGCGGACTTGTAGTGCTTGGCCTGCAGAAAATCGATGGGCGGGTAGCGCTTGGCCTGCACGCCCCCGCGCTGGAAACGGTTGGTGTAGCCTTTGGCGTGCAGCTCGAACGAGTTGGACCCCAGGCTGGCCAGGCTATCGGTCACGGAATTCTTCATCGCATCGATGCCCGTAAGGATGCCCACCAGCGCCAGCAGGCCAATGCTCAGAATCAGGGCGGTGAGAATGGTACGCAGCAGGTTGGCCCTAATCGAGCGGAAAGCTTCGCGGACGTTTTCAAAGGGGCTCATAAAAGCAGCGAAAAGGAGTCTGGTGTTTAGCCGCAGAGGTGGTGGGCGACAACTGACGACGGACGGAAGCCCGCCCCAGGATGGCCAAAGTTCGGCCGCCGCGTCCTAACTTGAACCACCCGCGCCGCAACCTCGTTGGGGCGGTGCGTCTCTTTATGCTAAAAACGATGTTATTGAAGCGTCTTTTGTTGATTGGGCTGGTGGCCGGAGGCTGGCTGCTGGCCCCACTGGCCGCCCGCGCCAACCACGTCCTCATCCCAATGGACAACACCCAGAAAGAGTGCCTGAAGGCCTATGGGGTTGCATTCTGGCTGCTGCAGCGCGAAGTGCCCGTCGATTGGCTGCTGAACTACCGGGGTGGGGCTTTCGCGTTCGAAACCGTGACCGGGGCCGAAAACGAGCTGGCCGTGCGCGGCGTGAGCTACCAGGTTATCAGCGAAGCCCAGTATACGGGCATCCTCCAGGAAATTGCCGACCCCAACGCCAATATGGACGTGATGAAGTTGGAGAAGGTGCCCAAAATCGCGGTGTACACGCCCAAGGGCAAACAGCCCTGGGACGATGCCGTGACAATGGTGCTCACCTACGCCGAAATCCCCTACACCCAGCTCTACGACGACGAAGTGCTGCACGGCGAGCTACCGAAGTACGACTGGCTACACCTGCACCACGAAGACTTCACCGGCGAGTACGGCAAGTTCTACGCCACCTACCGCAACTATCCCTGGTACCAACAGCAAGTGCGCGATGCCGAGGCCGCCGCCAAGCGCAACGGCTTTGCCAAAGTGAGCCAGATGAAGGGCACCGTGGCCACCAAAATGCAGGAGTTCATTGCCGGGGGCGGCTTCCTGTTCGCCATGTGCTCGGCCACCGACAGCTACGACATCGCCCTGGCCGGCCTGGGCGTTGATATGGTGGAAAGTATGTACGACGGCGACCCTTCGGACCCAAATGCGCAGAGCAAGCTCAACTACAACCGCTGCCTGGCCTTTCAGAACTTCCAACTGCGGCGCGACCCCTACGAGTACGAATATTCCAACATCGACATGGACCCGCGGGAGCGCGGCCTGGGCGAGCAGAACGACTACTTCTCGCTCTTCACCTACTCGGCCAAGTACGACCCGGTGCCCACCATGCTCTGCCAGAACCACGACAAAACTATCCACGGCTTCATGGGCCAGACCACGGCCTTCCGCAAAAGTCTCATCAAGCCCGACGTGGTGGTGATGGGCGAAACCAAGCAGACCGGCGAGGCCCGCTACGTGCACGGCACGCTGGGCAAGGGCACCTGGACGTTTTATGGCGGCCACGACCCCGAAGACTATCAGCACCTGGTGGGCGAAGAACCGACCGACCTGTCTCTGCACCCCAACTCGCCCGGCTACCGGCTTATTTTGAACAACATCCTCTTCCCGGCGGCTAAAAAGAAGAAGCAGAAAACCTAAGGTTTCATTCGGACTGGCTCAACGGACTGGTGCCCACTGCTTTTATTAAGTTGGGGGCATTTATTTTCGGCTGTTCTGCAAACAGCGTTGATACGTGAATAAAGAATCGAGCAAAGCCGCCCCTCGTGCACCAAGGGCTTCATTTTATATCGATATACTTAGCTGCTAATTTCCTGTTTCCAGTCGGGATAGCGCTCTGTTATTTCAGCAGCCCGAATCGCCCCGCGTAGTTGTCGATGTTCTACGGTTTAGCAGCACTCGTTAGGAAGGTAGCGCCAGTGTTATGCTTAAAATTAATTGCTGGCTTGTTGATTGAAAATGGGGGGAGCCAATTTTCTTTGTGGTTCATTTTTCATTCATTTTTTCAAATCATTTAATTCCATGACGCTTTCTTTCCGTTCTATGTCGCTGACTCCCCTACCAGCGCCGGAGCCTACACCCTTGCTAACCTGGCTGTTGGCACCTACACTGTTACCTATACCCCCGCTACGGGATTCGCCGCACCGGCCTCACAGTCGGCAACCGTAACGGCTGGTACGACCACCACGCTGGCCAATACCACCGTAACGGCCAATAGTTCCACCGGCACGGTATCCTACACCATCAACGGCACGTCCTCGACGGCATTTCTGCTGATTGGTACGTATAGCAACAACGTGCTTTCGGTGGGCGGCAGCGGTATTTCGGGCTCGGCATCGCTATCGGCGGCCAATGTCACCGGCCCCGGCACTTTCCCTGTCAGCACGGGTACCTTTACCTCCGGGTCCAACGCCTACTCTGCCAACAGCGGCTCGATTGTGGTAACCAGCCTGAACACGAGCACGCGCCGCGCTTCGGGCACGTTCACAGCATCGGGTCCTGCCATTCTGGGCTCGGGCACGGGCACGCTGACCAACGGCGTTTTCACCAACTTGCCCCTGCAATAGCCTGGCCCGGAAATCAATTGATTTCCCACAGCATTAGCCGATTCTGAAAATCCCGGCCAGCAGTGGCCGGGATTTTTTTGCCCATTCAAAACGTCCCCCAACTGCGTTCCGCAAACTTGGCCGTTACCCCGAAACGAAGGGGCGGCATTTACCAGGGGCTATATTTACTCCGTTTTCACCCCAATTTCTTCAGGTCCTGCATGTTCCTATTCTTTCCGAAATTTCGCCATTTTCTGCTGCTGCTGCTACTTCCGGCCGCCGTTGCCTGTACCAAGAAAGAGCCCGACCCGCAGCCCACGCCCGGCCCCACTGCTACGGGGAGTGTGGATGGAACGATAAGCCCGGTTGGCTCCCTAAGCAGCATTAGCCTAAGCGCGTCGGGTAATTCCAGTGTGCTCCAGAATATCCAACCCGATGTGATGGGGTATTTCAAATTCCCTTTCGTTGCCGATGGCACCTATAACGTGTCGTTTCAGGTTAATTCCTATACTAACAACGTGGCCCCCGCTCCGCGCACCGTAACGGTTACCAACGGCGGTCGGGCTTCGCTGGGAACCATTGTGGTGAATTCAACGGCACCTACCTCTTTCGCCCTCCGAGGCAGCGTTTCCTGGAACGTAGGCGGCACCATTTATACCAGCACCACGATTGGGGGCACGGCCACGCTCACCAACGGCGTAGTGACCAGCTTACAGACACTGGCCACGGCCCAAAGCGGCACCCAGGCCAACATTGTGGGCCTGAACATGCCCTACTTTGACGGCCCTAAACTATACCGGCTCGAAAACGTGATGAACAGCCCCTGGGCAACGTATCTGCGTACGAGTGGCGGCGTGCCGAATGGCTCGTTTACCACCGAATATTACAACGGTTTACAAGGTACCGTTACCGTAACGGCCGCCGACGCGAATGCTCGCACGGTAAACGGCACTTTTGGCTACACTGCCTACGACCGCAATGGCTCGGTAAACCAGTGCACCGACCGCGTAACGGTTTCCAACGGCAGCTTTTCCCTCAGTTATTAACGGCTATCGCTTCACCGCCTGCCGCTAATCTTACGCTGGCTACGCGCGGCCCGAGGGAGCCGCCAGGGTGGCGGTGTAGCACCAGCCCGCCCCGAGCGCCGTATTGTTCACGCGCAGCTCGGTAACAATAGCTGCCGGTACGGTGCTACTGATGGCGGCCGCCGGCACGACCGTTGATTTCAGGGCCGTGTGCTGGCGCGGCACGGGCACTTTGGCCACGCGCGGCACCGCCCAGGTGAACACCACCAGACTTTCGGAGTCGTCGTCGGATTCGGCTTCGACTTCGGGCTGTTCGTACTGCGGGAGGGGCGTATTGGTACGTTTCATAAGGCGCATTTGGCAGGAAATGAGGAGAAGAAAGGAGGACCAGGGGTCGCATCAGTAAATAAAGCAAAATATTCTCAAATCCCTTGCCGGCTGGCAGTTGTTTGCCTTAGTGAGGGGCTGCTTGGCCTCGCCCCCGACCGGTTATCTTTGCAGTGCCCGTCTGGGTGCCCCCATCCCACCCCCATGAACATTACCAAAGAAGCCGTTCTCAAAGCCTTGAGCTACGTGGAAGAGCCCGACCTGGGCCAGGACCTCGTCACGCTCAACATGATTGAGAACATCGAGATTGACGGCCGCACCGTGGCCTTTACCGTGGTGCTTACCACTCCAGCCTGCCCGCTCAAGCAGCTCATTCACGATGCCTGCGAGCGCGCCATCCACACAATGGTGGACAAGGAGGCGAGCGTGGTTATCACGATGACCTCGCGCGTGACGACGCTCCGCAACAATCGCGGCGACCTGCTGCCCGGCGTAAAAAACATCATCGCCATTGCCTCGGGCAAGGGCGGCGTGGGCAAAAGCACCGTTGCCGCCAACCTGGCGGTGGCGCTGGCCGCCACCGGGGCCAAGGTAGGTTTGGTTGATGCCGACATTTCTGGACCTAGCATGCCCGTCATGTTTGGTGTTGAGAACGAGGCGCCGCACGTATTCCAGGGGCCGAACGGCAAGAACCTGATTCAGCCCATCGAAAAGTACGGCGTGAAGCTGATGAGCATCGGCTTCCTGGCCCCAGCCGAGTCGGCCATCGTGTGGCGCGGGCCGATGGCCTCGTCAGCCCTCAAGCAGTTCATCACCGAAGTGGATTGGGGCGAGCTCGACTACCTGCTGCTCGACCTGCCGCCCGGCACTTCCGACATTCATCTCACGCTGGTGCAGACGGTGCCCGTGACCGGGGCCGTTATCGTGACCACGCCGCAGAAAGTGGCCCTGGCCGACGCGCAGAAAGGCTTGCAGATGTTCCGCCAGCCTCAGATAAATGTGCCCGTGCTGGGTGTGGTGGAGAACATGGCCTGGTTTACCCCGGCCGAGCTGCCCGACAACAAGTACTTTATTTTCGGCGAAAACGGCGGGCAGCGCCTGGCCGCTCAGCACGACGTGCCCCTGCTGGGCCAACTGCCGCTGGTGCAGAGCATTCGCGAAAACGGGGACGAGGGCCAGCCCGCCGTGCTCGCCCCCGAATCGGTGGTTGGCAAGCTGTTCGGCAACTTGGCCGAGGCCGTGGCCCGGCAGGTAAGTATCCGCAACAACGTGGCCCCGAAAACGGCGGTCGTCCAGATGAATCCTTAAATCAAGTGGAAAACCTGACCCCTACTCCCACCTTTGAGCACCCGCTGATGCCCCGCATCGAGGCGGCCCTCGACAGCCTGCGCCCCTACCTGGCCACCGACGGCGGCAACGTGCGCGTGGCCAATATCACGCCTGAAGGCGTGCTCCAGCTCGAATGGGAAGGGGCCTGCGGGGCCTGCCCCATGTCGCCGATGACCCGCGCCGGCCTGGAAGACACTGTGAAGAAAGCCGTGCCCGAAATAACGGCTGTTGAGGCCCGGTAAGCTTTTTTATTTTAACGGCTGACCATGTTCGTTTGAACGTCATGCTGAGCGCAGCCGAAGCATCTCGCGTGCAATAGTAAACCAATCGGTTTGGATACTATTACAAGCCAGGTGCTTCGGCCGCGCTCAGCATGACGTGCTATTAAACCTCCATTCCCTCCCGCTCCTTAAACGCAATTACTCCGATGCCCAACGCGCTGAACTC
This sequence comes from Hymenobacter sp., assembly GCA_025354605.1. GTDB lineage: Bacteria > Bacteroidota > Bacteroidia > Cytophagales > Hymenobacteraceae > Hymenobacter. The sequence goes on from JANXMN010000310.1 coordinate 11,291, forward strand.
GCCCACCCTTCGCTCCTGGATTGACATTCGCCCCGACTCCGATTTTCCGATTCAGAACCTGCCTTTTGGCGTGTTTGAAACCGACGAGCGGGGGCCGCGCCTGGGCGTGGCCATCGGCGGCTACGTGCTCGATTTGTACGCCGCCAGCCAACTGGGCTTTTTCTCCGACCTGGCCGAGCTGGGCGAGGCGCAGCCCCGGGTGTTTCGCCGCCGCTCGCTGAATGCCTTACTGCGCCTGGGCCGGCCGGCCTGGCGGGCCGTGCGCCAGCGCGTGAGCGAGCTGCTGCGCCACGACGAGCCCCGCCTGCGCGACCACGAGGAGGCCGTGCGCGACTGCCTGCTCCGCCAAACCGACGTGCGGATGCTGCGACCCGTTAAGCCGGCCAACTACACCGATTTCTACAGCAGCATCGAGCACGCCACCAACGTGGGCATCATGTTCCGCGACCCGGCCAACGCCCTGCTGCCCAACTGGCGCTGGCTGCCCATTGGCTACCACGGCCGCAGCAGCAGCATCGTGGCGTCGGGCACACCCATTCGCCGCCCCAGCGGCCAGCGCAAAGCCCCCGACGAAACCGAGCCCACCTTCGGGCCCAGCCGCCAGCTCGATTTCGAGCTGGAAATGGCCTTCGTGGTGGGCAGCGGCAGCGCGCTGGGTACGCCCGTGGGCATTGCCGACGCCGAAAGTCATATTTTCGGCCTGTGCCTGTTCAACGACTGGAGTGCACGCGACCTGCAAAGCTGGGAATACGTGCCGCTGGGGCCATTTCTGGGCAAGAACTTCGGCAGCAGCGTGGCCCCCTGGGTGGTCACGCTCGATGCCCTGGAGCCGTTCCGGGTGCCCGGCCCCGTGCAGGAGCCCGCGCCCCTGCCCTACCTGGCCCAGCGCGGCCCCCACAATTTCGACGTGCACCTGGAAGTGGCGCTGACGCCGGCCAGCGGGCCCGAAGCCGTTATCAGCCGCGCCAACTTCGGCCTCATGTACTGGAGCATGGCCCAGCAGCTCACCCACCACACCTCCAACGGCTGCAACCTGGAAGCCGGCGACCTCTACGCCTCGGGTACCATTTCGGGCACCACACCCGACTCGCTGGGCTCGATGCTGGAACTGGCCTGGCGCGGCACCCGCCCCCTGCCCCTGCCCGACGGCTCGGAGCGCAAATTCCTGCTCGACGGCGACACCGTGACCATGCGCGGCTACGCCGAAAAAGACGGCGTGCGGATTGGGTTTGGCGAGGTGAGCGGCACGGTGCTGCCGGCGCTGTAGCCACTTGTCATTGCGAGTGGAGCGCAGCGAAACGCGGCAATCCTTCCTCTGAAAGCGACCAGCCTCTAAACATAAAATTCAGCCGAAAAT
>JANXMN010000325.1 GCA_025354605.1 Hymenobacter sp.
GAAACCGCTAGCTTTCGGCGGGTTATCCGAACCCAAAAGCGTGTATGGACCAAAAAGTGTTAGTGCTGAATGGCGACTATACCGCCATCACCCTGTGCAGCGTGCAGAAAGCGTTTGTACTCCTGTTTCTTGATAAGGCGGAAATGGTGGCGAAGTCGGAGCACGGCACGCTGCGTACGATTTCGCATGCCTACCCCAAGCCCAGCATCATCCGCTTGCAGCGCTACGTGCGCGTGCCCTACAAAGGCATTGCCCTGAGCCGCCACAACATCTTCAAGCGCGACCATTTTGAGTGCCAGTACTGCGGCTCGCCCAAAAACTTAACCCTGGACCACGTGCTGCCCCGCTCGCGCGGCGGTGAGTCGAGCTGGACCAATCTGCTGACAGCCTGCGCCCGATGCAACCACGCCAAGGGCCACCACACCCCCAACGAGGCCGGTTTAACCATTCGTCAGCAGCCTAAGAAGCCTACACTGGCCGGTTTCCTGCGCCTCTCGGCGGGCACCATTGACCAGAACTGGCACGCGTATTTAAACTGAGAGCAACAGGATTTTTAAACTTAGTTGGAGGGCACGCCGTTGGGGAGAGGTACATTTGTTCCTTAAAACTCAATCGCACCTGCTTATGGCTCTCCCACGCTTCGCTGCAACCCGCTCCTTTCATACCGAACTCAAAACTCGGATTAATCATTACTTCGAGGAAACCGGCCGGCCAATGACGGGTGATGCGGGCCTGTTGTTCAAGGCGCTGCTGCTGGTGGGCCTAATGACAGCCCTGTACGTGCACCTAGTGTTTTTTACGCCGCCCGCACTTTGGGCGCTGCTCGAAAGTGCCCTGCTGGGCTGCGTCATCGCGGCCATTGGTTTTAACGTGATGCACGACGGTGCCCATGGCAGCTTTTCGCGCTTTGCCTGGGTGAATCGGCTGGCCGCCTACACGCTGGGCGTGCTCGGCGGCAGCCCCTACATGTGGAACTCCAAGCACAACCTCATTCACCATACCTACACCAACATCGAGGGCCACGATGACGATATTAATATCCAGCCCTGGATGCGCATGACCCCCGAACAGCCTAAGCACGCGCTGCACCGCTACCAACACTTTTATTTCTGGGCGCTGTACTGCATGCTTTACACATCCTGGATTTTTGCGATGGACTACCAGAAGTATTTCTCGCGCCAGATTGGGGCCATTGACCTCAAGCCGATGAACACTGGCGAGCACGTGAGCTTCTGGGGCTTCAAGGTGCTGAATCTGCTGCTGTACGTGGTGTTGCCTATCTATATGGTGGGTTTCCTGCCCTGGCTGGCGGGCTTCATGCTGAGCACGGCCATCGCCGGTTTGGTGCTGAGCATGGTATTCCAGTTGGCGCACACCGTGGAGGATGCCGCCTTCCCCGTGCCCTGCGCCGTCACGAGCAAGCTCGAAGACGAATGGGCCATTCACCAGGTGCGCACCACCGCTAACTTCGCCACCGACAATAAAGTGGTGAGCTGGCTAGTAGGCGGCCTCAACTTCCAGATTGAGCATCACCTGTTCCCGAAAATTTCGCACGTGCACTACCCTGCCATCAGCAAAATCGTGCAGCAGGTATGCGCCGAGTTCGACGTGACTTATAACAATTACAAGCATACCCGCTCGGCCGTTGTTTCGCACGTCCTCTTTCTGCGTCAGATGGGCCGCGCTGCGTAGCGTCTCACCATTGAGCGATACGCTTGACGGCGCTACTGATAAGACGCAAACGGGCGTCTGTATTTTGTTCGCCAATAGCAACAAAAGGCCCCGACGCAACCGCGTCGGGGCCTTTTCCTTGTTCGAAAAGCAACCTGTTACTTGCCGCTTACAAAAGCCAGCAAGTCCTTGTTTAGCTTATCCTTCTCGGTGAAAAATAGGCCGTGGGGAGCACCCTCGTACACTTTTAGCTCGGCACCGGCTACCATTTTGGCGGTGCGCTCGCCGCTCACCGGGTAGGGCACCGTCTGGTCCTTGTCGCCATGAATGACGAGCGTGGGCACGGTGATTTTCTTCAGGTCATCGCGGAAGTCGGTGCCCGAGAACGAGGTCACGCAGTCGTCGGTGGCGTTGGGCGCGGCTAGCGAAGTCACTGTCTGGTTCCAGTTCAGTACTGCCTGGCTCACGGGATGGCTGATGAGGCTTTGGCCGTAGAAGTCCTTGCCGAAGTTTTCGAGGAAGGCAAACCGGTCCTTCTTAATGCCTTCGTGCATGCCGTCGAACACCTTTTGCGGCACGCCGTCGGGGTTGTCGCTGGTTTGGAGCATGTAGGGCGTCACGGCGCTCACGAAGGCCACGCGGGCGATACGCTCCTGCCCGTAGTTGCCAATGTAGCGGGCAATTTCGCCGCCGCCCATCGAGAAGCCCACCAGCGTCACGCCGGTTAGGTTCAACTCGGTGAGCAGAGCGTTGAGGTCGGCGGCCAGGGTGTCGTAGTCGTAGCCGCCCCAGGGGCGCGACGAGCGGCCGAACCCGCGCCGGTCGTAGGCAATCACGCGGTAGCCCGCTTGGGCCAGTGCCACCGCCTGGTGCTCCCACATAGTATGGTCGAGCGGCCAGCCGTGGATGAGCACCACCGGCGCACCCTGCCCCCAGTCCTCGTAGAAAATATTAACCGGATGCCCGGCCTTGTCGTTGCCTGCTTTGATATGAGCCATTTGTGAAAGAGGTTTTTAGGTGAATTTACCTTCTCCTTGTCCTTACGCGGTAGAGACGGTTTATAGTTGCTTTTTCGTAAATTTGATTACAAGCACGCTTCTCAATGAAAACTGTAACTATTCTGCTCCCCGATTCCGTCGAACTAAGCCAAGACGAGATTCAGCGGTTGGTGCTGATTAATATTGATATCGCTAAGTATCAGGCTGCATCTTTGCCAGGACCCGCGGATTTGCAGTCACTGCTGCAACGGCCGGTGCCGCCGGAAGAAGCAGCTGATATCCGTCACCTTATCGGCCTGTATTATGCCGAGCGTGCGGCCGATTTGGTAGATGAGCAATGGGCTAAAAACGGCTGGAGCGCTGAAACCATGCACGACTGGGTGCGCCAGCACCTACGCACCGCCCACGGCCGCCGTGCCGCATGAGGGTAGTGCTCGATACCAATGTGTTACTGGTTAGCATTGGCCGCCGGTCTGTCTTTCGCCCAATCTTCGATGCGCTGCTTCATCAGCGACTGACGTTGGTGGTAAGCACGGGAATTCTACTGGAATATGAAGAAATAGTAGCTCAGCGCAACGGGCCAGTTGTAGCACACAACGTGCTTGAAGCCTTGGGCAACTTGCGAAATATTAGCCGCCACGAAGTGCGCTACAACTGGCGTTTGCCTTTCATTGACCCCGACGACCAAAAATTTGTTGATGCCTACCTGGCAGGAAATGCTGATTATCTCATCAGCAACGACCGGCATTTTGATGGGCTCGGTTCTGCTGGCTTTCCCAGCGTACGGGTGGTTTCGGCTGAGGCGTTTCTGGAATATATTGCTTTATAAGGCTGCTTTGAAATACGTTGCGCAAAAGGCAAGAAGAATCATTACTAGCAAAGCCGCCTCATAACCCGTACCTTTGCCGCCCCGCCAGGGTGGCGGGCTTTGCTGCACAACGGCAAGGTGTTTAACAAGAACCGCGTAAGGGTCCGGGCATCGGCCGCTACGTTTATCCAAGAGGTGCCCAACAGCTATTTATGGCAGATTTGATTGACGATTTCGACTGGGATAATGTCGGCGCTACCGGTTTTGGTGGAAACTACTCGGCCGACCAGCGCGCCGAGATGGAGAAAATGTACGGCGACACGCTGACGACCGTGCAGGAAGAAGAAGTGGTAAAGGGCATCGTGGTGGGCATCACCGACCGCGACGTTATCCTGAACATCGGCTTCAAATCGGATGGCCTCGTGTCGATTACCGAATTCCGCGACCTGCCCGATTTGAAAATCGGTGACGAGGTGGAGGTGTTCATCGAAGACCAGGAAGACATCAACGGCCAGCTCATCCTGAGCCGTAAGAAAGCTAAAATCAAGCAGGCCTGGAAGTCGATTTACGATGCCCTCGAGTTGGATACTATCCTCGAAGGCGTGGTGAAGCGTCGCACCAAAGGCGGCCTCATCATGGAGCTCGACGGCGTGGAAGCCTTCCTGCCCGGCTCGCAAATCGACGTGAAGCCCATCCGCGACTTCGACATTTATGTGGGCCGTCGCATGGAAGTGAAAGTGGTGAAAATCAACTCCGCTTTCGACAACGTCGTGGTTTCGCACAAAGTACTCATCGAGAAAGACCTCGAGAAGCAGCGTGAGGCCATCCTGAACAACCTGGAGAAAGGCCAGATTCTGGAAGGCAACATCAAGAACATGACCAATTTCGGCGTGTTCATCGACCTCGGCGGTGTCGACGGTCTGCTGCACATCACCGACATCTCGTGGGGCCGCATCGCTCACCCGAGCGAAGTGCTGACCCTGGACCAGAAGCTGAACATCGTAGTACTCGACTTTGATGAAGCCAAGAAGCGCATCAGCCTCGGTCTGAAGCAACTGACGCCCCACCCGTGGGATTCGCTGCCGGCCGACCTGCAGCCGGGCTCCAAAGTATCGGGCCGCATCGTGAACGTGGCCGACTACGGTGCTTTCATGGAAGTGGTACCCGGTGTGGAAGGCCTCATCCACGTTTCGGAAATGAGCTGGAGCCAGCACCTGCGCAACCCGCAGGACTTCATCAAGCAGGGCGACACGGTAGAAGCGCAGATTCTGACGCTCGACCGCGAAGACCGCAAGATGAGCCTCGGCATCAAGCAATTGACCGAAGACCCGTGGACCCGTGGTGACTTCGCCGACAAGTACGCCGTGGGCAGCAAGCACAGCGGCACCGTGCGTAACCTCACCAACTTCGGTCTGTTCGTCGAGCTGGAAGAAGGTGTTGACGGCCTCGTGCACGTATCGGACCTGTCGTGGACCAAGAAAATTAAGCATCCTTCCGAAATGGTGAAGGTGGGCGATAAGCTCGACGTCGTCGTGCTGGAGCTGGACCTGGGCGCTCGTCGCCTGGCCCTGGGCCACAAGCAGCTGGAAGAAAACCCCTGGGATACCTTCCAGACGGTGTTCACCCCTGGCTCGGTACACAAGGCGACCATCACCGAGAAGACTGAGCGTGGCGCGGTACTCGAATTGCCTTATGGCATCGAGGGCTTCGCTTACCCCAAGTCGCTGGTGAAGGAAGACGGCTCGAACGCCGAGAACGGCGAGCAGCTCGACTTCCGCGTGACGGAGTTCTCGAAGGACGACCGCCGCATCGTGCTCTCGCACACGGCCGTGTTCAACAAGGAAGCCGCCGCTGAAGACGACAGCCGCAACAACAAGTTCAAGAAGAAAACCAACGCGAAGGCGGGCGAACCCCAGGGCGAAGGCAAAATCAGCGACCTGAAGAAGACCGAAGAGAAGTCGACTCTTGGCGACCTCGACGCTCTGAGCGCCCTGCGTGACCAGATGATGGGCAACGAGCGTAAGGCTGGTGAGCAGAAGCTCGCCGCCGCCGCCAAGCCCGCTGCTGCTCCCAAGGCGGAGAAGGCTGAAGCCACCGCTGCTGAAGCCCCTGCTGCTGAGGCTGCCGAAGTTCCTGCCGCTGAAGAAGCTCCTAAGGCTAAGGCACCGAAAGCCGCCAAGGCTGCTGATGCTCCCGCTGCTGAAGCTGCTCCGGCCGCTGAAGAAGGTGGCTTGCTGGCCAGCATCACCAGCGCGGCTTCGGCCGCGTTCGACAAAGTGAAAGAAGTGGCCGCCGACGCTGCCGAAGCTGTTTCGCACAACGAAACCTTCGACAAAGTGAAGCACGCTGCCTCGGACGCTGTGGATGCTGTAACCGGTTCGGATGCTTTCGATAAGGTGAAGCATGCCGCTGCTGATGCCGTGGATGCCGTGACGCACTCGGAAGCCTTCACCAAGGCTTCGGAAGTAGCTGGTGACCTGGTGGACAAGGCCAAGAGCCTGGTTGCCGGCGACGACGCTGCCGACAAAAAAGACGACGAAGCCAAAGCCTAACCGCTTCGCCTCGTTGCAGAAAGGAGCCCCGGCGCATGTGCCGGGGCTTTTTTTGTGCCCCGGCCTTGCCCACGCCAAACCCGCTGCCTACCTTTGCCCTCCCCAAAGACCACTCCCGGTGACGTGACCGAGTGGCTAGGTAGAGGTCTGCAAAACCTCCTACGGCGGTTCGAATCCGCCCGTCACCTCAGCAGCAATGCTTCGAAAAGCCCCTTCAGCCCACCCGGCCGATGGGGCTTTTTTCATGTCCAACGGGCCGGGCAATATGTTTTGGCCGCGTTATGCCTACATTTCGTAGCCAAGCTGGGCCGTTGGCCGTACTTCGGGCATCCTCCGTTCTTTACCACCCCACACCTTATGAAGATTGTTGACCTCCGCACCATGCGCGGGCCGAGCTATTGGTCTGTTAAACAGTTCAAGCTGATTGTTGCCAAAGTGGATTTGCAGGAATTTGCCGGGCAGTGGTCGAACACCGTGCCGGGCTTTGCCGGGCGGCTGATGAAGCTGTTCCCCAACATCGGGCAGGGGCAGCCCAGCGGCATGAGCGGCAAGCAGGCGGCCAAGCACCAGCCCCTCACCGCCGAAGCCCTCGTGGACGGCGAGCCGCTGGGCCACGTTATCCAGCACGTGGCGCTGGAGCTGCAGCGGCAGGCGGCCATGCCCACGTTCTGGGGCAAGAGCTACCCGGCGCACGAAGCCGGGGTGGAATACGTGGTGGTGGCCTACCAAGAAGAGCGCGCCGGCCGCCGCGCCGTGGAAGCCGCCGTGGACATCGTGGAGGCCGTGTGCAAGAAGGAGAAAGTCGACCTGAAGCCCATTATTGCGGAGCTGCACGAAATCCGCGAAGACGAATTTTTCGGGCCGAGCACCTACAGTATCGTGGCCGAGGCGGCCTCGCGCAACATTCCCTACATCCAGCTCAAGAACACCAGCATTATTCAGCTGGGCTACGGCGAGAACCAGCGCCGCATCTGGGCCACCACCACCAACCTGACCTCGCACGCGGGGGTGGAAGTGGCCGGTAATAAGAACCGCACCAAGGCCATGCTGCACGACGGCGGCGTGCCTGTGCCGCGCGGCAGCACTGTGTACTCGGAAGCCGGCCTGCGGGACGCCATCGACGAGCTGGGCTTCCCCATCGTGACCAAGCCGCTCGATGGCAACCACGGCAAGGGGGCCACCATCCGCATCATGAGCTGGAAGGATGCCGCCGAGGGCCTGAAAGCCGCCCAGGTGTACTCGCGGGCCGTGATTGTGGAGCAGTTTATCGAGGGCTTCGACTTCCGCCTGCTGGTGGTGAACGGCAAGCTGATTGCCGCCGCCAAGCGCACGCCCGCCGCCGTGGTGGGCGATGGCAAGAGTAGTATTCAGCAGCTCATCAACAAGGTGAATGAGGACCCGCGCCGGGGCATCGGCCACGAAAAGGTGCTCACCAGCATCAAGGCCGACAAGCACACGCTCGACATCTTAAAGGGCCGTAAGCAGACACTGAAATCGGTGTTGCCGGCCGGCGAAACCCTGTACCTGAAGAGCACGGCCAACATCAGCACCGGCGGCACCGCCACCGACGTAACCGACCAGATGCACCCCTACAACGTGCTGCTGGCCGAGCGCGTGGCCGGCATCGTGGGGCTCGACATCTGCGGCATTGATTTGATGGCCACCGACATTGCCGTGCCCCTGAACGAGAGCCGCGGCGCCGTGATTGAGGTGAACGCCGCCCCCGGTTTCCGCATGCACATCGCGCCCACCGAGGGCCTGCCGCGCAACGTGGCCGCCCCGGTAGTTGACATGCTCTTTCCGCCCGGCAGCACGGCCCGCATTCCGATTATCGCCGTGACGGGTACCAACGGGAAGACGACCACCACGCGCCTCATCGCGCACATGGTGGCCAGCCAGGGCTACAAAGTGGGCTTCACCACCACCGACGGCATCTACATCCAGGGCGTGCAGCTGCAGAAGGGCGACTGCACCGGCGGGCAGAGCGCCGAGTTCGTGCTGCGCGACCCGACCATCAACTACGCCGTGCTCGAAACCGCGCGCGGCGGCATGCTGCGCTCAGGCCTGGGCTTCCATACCTGCGATATCGCGGTGGTGACCAACGTGGCCGCCGACCACCTGGGCCTGCGCGACATTCACACCGTGGAGGAGATGGCCGCCGTGAAGGGCGTGCTGCCCCGCACGGTGCGCAAAAACGGCTGGGCCGTGCTCAATGCCGACGACGACCTGGTGTTCGCCATGGCCCGCACCGTGGACTGCCGCGTGGCCCTGTTCAGCATGGACGAAAACAACCCCCGTATTCGCGAGCACGTGGAGGCGGGCGGGGTGGCGGCCGTGTACGAGGAAGGCTACG
>JANXMN010000339.1 GCA_025354605.1 Hymenobacter sp.
GCATCTCTACCGCGCAAGTAATTCATTTACTATGGCGGTAGAGATGCTTCGACAAGCTCAGCATGACGGCCTTTTCGCTACGGTTACTTTTGCTTGAGTACTTTTCATTCCCCCCTGATTCCTGCCACACCCGGACTCGCAGCATCCACGCTACGGGGCTAATCTTCCAGGCGCTGGTAGCGAATGCGGGGCTGCTGGCTGGTGGTATCGACGTAGAAGGCGAAGCCGCTGCCGGCGCTTTGCAGCTCAAACCGCACTTCGCTACGGCGCTGCGGGGCCACGTAGCGCGGCATCGCCGCGAAGCGCAGCTCGGTGGTGCGGGCCGGGGCGGCGGCCGGCAGCAAGCGCAGGCCGCGCTGCTCATCGAGCAGGTAGTGGATGCCGGCCACGTAGGCGCGCGGAATCGTGAAGCCCAGCTCCTCGTAGTAGCCGCCGTAGCGGAAGCGGGTGAGCACCCGGCCGGTGCGGATGTGGCGTACCAGCACATTCGGCGCACTCAGCTGCTGGCGCGTGGGGGTGCGGCCGTAGGTATCGGGCTCGCCGGGGCTTTGAATGAGATGCGAGCGGCCGGGGGCGTAAATGGCCACCACGGCCGTATCGCTAAGCAGGAAGGCCCCGGCCAGGTCGGCATCGGCGCGGCGCAGGCGCAGGGGCGGCAGGCCGGGGCGCAGCAGCTCGGAGCCGGTGAGCAGGGCGCGGCCATCGGGCGTGAGGGCGGGGTCGGCATCGGGGCCACCGCCGGGGTCGCGCCCGTCGCTGATGCGCAGCACGCGGCCGTTCAAATCCAGCATCAGGATGACCTGGGCCCCCACGTCGCTGTCGGGCACCATGAAATCGAGGGTGAAAACCATGGCGCCGAAGGCCGGGCTATAGGCCAGCAGCTCGGGGCGGTAAGCCTCGCTTTCCGTCACGATATCCTGCCCGGCGGCCTTGTAGAAATCAGTCTTACGCAGGCGCCGGCGAAACAGCGCCTGCCCGTCGTGGTCGTGCAGCGTGAAGATAAAGTGGCCCTGGTAGCCCCGCGCCACCTCCGTGTGGCCCGGATAGGGCTGGTAGGCCGTTTTGAGACGTTCGGTGGAATCGGTTTCGGCTTCAAGGCGCAGGCGGTAGGGCTGCCCGTTGAACACCACCGCCGTATCGAGGCGGGCGGGCGGGGCCCAGCCGGGGCGGTACACCGGCGGTTTCGGGGGCACGCTGGGTACGGCCGCGGCAATGGACGCGACCGGTGCGGGCGCGGTCGCTACGGCCACGGGCGAATTGCGCCGCTCGGTGAGGTAAGCCTTCTGGTCGCATCCGGCCAGGGCCACCGCCACAATACCAACGGGTAGCAGTTTTCTCATTTACTTGGTAAGCCAGCCATTAGCATCGAGCCAGTTGCGCAAGCGGTCAGTCCAGCGGTCGGTTGTCGTCGCGTTGTTCAGCCCGAAGCCGTGGCCGCCTTTGGGGTAAAGATGCATCTCGACGGGCACGCCGTGGCGCAGGCAAGCCTGGTAAAAAACGAGGCTGTTGGTTACGGGCACTGCCGGGTCATCTTCGGCGTGCACCAGGAAGGTGGGGGGCGTCTGCGCCGTGACGTGCAGCTCGTTGGAGTACTGCCGAATCTGCTCGGCCGAAGGGCTTTTGCCCAGCAGATTGTCGCGCGAGCCGACGTGCCGCAGCGAGTCGCTGAAGCTGATAACCGGGTACAGCAGCACCAGAAACGCGGGCCGCACCGACTCCGGCCCCGGCTTGTCGCCCACCGGATGGGCAAAGCCGGTACCGGCCCAGGCCGCCAAGTGGCCACCCGCCGAAAACCCGAGCAGCCCAATGCGCTCAGGGTTCAGCTGATATTTGGCCGCCTGCTGGCGCACCAGGCGCAGGGCCTGCTGGGCATCGTAGAGCGGGGCGGTGGTTTTGTCGACCTGGCTCTGCTCGTTGGGCAGGCGGTATTTCAGCACGAAGGCCGTCACGCCCATTTCGTTCAGCCGCTTGGCCACGTCATAGCCCTCGCTGTCGATGGAGAGGCGGGCGTAGCCCCCGCCGGGACAGATAATGACGGCCGTGCCGTTGGCCGTGCCCGCCGCCGGCAAAAAGGCCGTAAGGCTGGGCTGCACCACGTTGGAAACGCGCACCCGGTTGCCCGATTCCGTCACGCTGGTTTCCTGCACGGCGCTGGGCTGCGAGTTGGGAATGGTGCCGGAATAAAGGGGAAAAGTCTGCTGGGCCACGGCGCGGGTGGTCAGCAGCACAAGCAGCAGCCGGACCATATAATTCAGTGGGGAATACATGCGGCTTGTACGGCCTGACGGACGAAATAGGTGCCTGTTTTCAGGGATTTGCCCCGCTTATTTGCAGCCTTCAAAATTTCATTTTGGCGTGTAAAATTCGGGCAATCGCAACCCCAACCGGAACGATGCCGTAGCGCCGGCGGTCTTGTGACCATGCGAAAGACCACTCTGCTGGCCGCCGCCCTGTTGGGCAGCCCCGGCCTCACCCTGGCCCAGAACACGCCAACCGACAACAACCCCAACGCGGACGCGCCCTTTGTGCGATACATCCGAGCCGACCGTCCCGGCCTCACCATTACCGCCCAGGTGCTGCAAGCCGGGCAATTCCAGCTCGAAACGGGTTTCCAGCGCCAGACCGGCGGCCCCAGCGTGGCCCTTAGCCGCAGCGCCGCCACCCTGCGCATCGGCTTTCTCAACAGCATGGAGCTGCGCGTGAGCCAGCCCTACTTCCACAACGGCCCCGTTATCGCCTCCGAAACCGGCACCGTGGTTGCCAGCGGCTGGGCCCCGGCCACCGTGGGCGCCAAGCTCATGCTCTCGCCCAACTTCGACACCCGCACCCAGGTGGCCATTTTGGCTGAATCCGCCGTGCCCACCACCGGCAGCGCCAGCCTGCGCCAAACGGGCTGGGCCCCTGCCGCCCGCCTGCTCATCAGTGAGCAATTGGGTGAGCGGTTCGGCCTCGAAGGCAATTTCGGCTTCAGCCAGCCCAGCATGAAAATGGAAGACCTGGAGCGTGGCCAGTTCCTCGGCACGCTGGCCCTGAATGGCCCCATCAGCGCCAAAACCGGCTTCTTCGTGGAGGGCTACGGCTACGGCCGCGGCACCCTCAACACCGGCACCACCGCCGGCCTCTACTATCGCCCGGTGGCGGGCGTGCGGGTTGATGTTACGGCCGGCAAAGTGCTGGGCGGCGTGGCCGCCGGCACCGCCACCGTGGGCGGCGGGTTGACCTTTAAGGTGGGCCGGTAAGCACCGCTGCTCAAGAACCAACAAGGCCCGCCAGATGCATCCGGCGGGCCTTAGTTATTGGGGGACCAGGGCTCTACTTGCTAAAGGCAGCGCTTAGTCAGCAGGTTTCCTGACGCGTCGGCAGGTGCCAGAATAGCCCGATTGAACCAAACGGATTTTCCGTTACCTTTAACTTATTATGGCTACGAACACTGGAAATGGGCACCGGATTGGTGCCGTAAGGGGAAAGACGCAGACGTTCAATCCCAGCACGGGGCAATTTGTGAAGCGGGATGCAGGTACCGGACGGTTTGAGGCCGCGAAAAAGGACGGAACGCCTTTTAAAGGGGTAAGAGTTGAGAAAGTTACCGTAAAAATCAATCCTAATATTCCGAAAGAAACACTGGCTAAAGCGAAAAAAGCTGTGCAAGCGGTCATGAGTCGCCGTGCCGCGTAGCTGCGCCGTTCAGCCCAATGGCGCTTGCTCCCGATTACTACCGCAACGTTTTCATCAACTGCCCCTTCGACCCCGAATTCCGGCCGTTATTTTTGGCCATTGTCTTTACGGTAGCCGATTGCGGCTTCGTACCGCGTTGCGCGCTGGAAGCGGACGATTCCGGCGATGTGCGTATTCAGAAAATAATGAATATTATCGAACAATGCTGTTATGGCATTCACGATATCTCACGAACTGAAACGACACTTTTTACTGAAGCGAATGGTAGCAGCGAAGCGCTGCCTCGGTTTAATATGCCGCTGGAATTAGGGATGTTTATTGGCGCTCACCGCTTCGGAGGTACGGCGCAGAAACGCAAGAAGTATGTGATTTTTGACACGGGCCGATTTCGCTATCGAAAATTCATCTCCGATTTAGCGGGTCAGGATATCAAAGCCCATAGTTGGAGTCAGACCGCGTCGGAGGCGAAGAAAGAACTAGCTATTAAAAGCACTATTGTGGGAGTTCGGGATTGGCTCAATACAAAAAGGGAAGACCTTTTAGCAGCAGGTAAACGCCTGACCGGAGGCAAGCTCATTGCAATTCGCTATAAGGATTTTCGTGAAGTTCTACCCGAACTTGCCGAAGGAGGATACGAACAAGATGAGGCCGATTTAACCTTTTACGATTTAATCGGCCTCATTCAAAGCTGGCTACAGGTCAACCCGCACGCTTAGCTACCCCAGCGTCAGCACCAGGTCATCCGCACTCACGCGCGAGCCTTCGGGCAGCACGATTTCGGCCACGGTTAAATCCTGGGGAGCGGTAATGGTGGTTTCCATCTTCATGGCCTCGATGACGAAGAGCGGGGTGTTTTTGGGTGCCGCCTGGCCAGCCTTCACCAGCACTTTGCTGAGCATGCCCTGCAGGGGCGCGCCCATCTGATTGGGGTTGGCCTTGTCGGCTTTGGCATTGCTGATTTTGGTGACTTCCACCGCCTGGTCGCGCACCTGCACGTTGCGGGTCTGGCCGTTCAACGTGAAGAAGATGGTGCGGCAACCTTCCTCGTTGATGGTGCCCACTGACTCCAGCCGCACGATGACCGACTTGCCGGGCGCGATTTCGATGATAGTTTCCTCGCCCGGCTTCAGGCCGTAGAAAAACACCGACGTGGGCATCTTGCTCACGTTGCCGAACTTCTGGCGGAAGGCCCAGTACTCATCGAACACCTTGGGGTAGAGCAGCGAAGAGAGCAGGTCGGTGAATTTCGCGCCGGGGTACTTCTCTTCGAATTTCGGCCACTCTTTCTCGAAGGCGATGGGGGCGAGATGTTCGTTGGGGCGGTCGGTGAAGGGGGCTTCGTTTTTCAGGATGAGCTTTTGCAGCTCGGCAGGCCAGCCGCCCTCGGGCTGGCCGATGTCGCCCCGGAACAGCTCGCGCACCGATTCGGGGAAGTTCAAAGTTTCGCCCTTATCCAGCACATCCTGTGGCGTGAGGCCGTTGCTGACCATGAACAGGGCCATGTCGCCGACCACCTTGCTGCTGGGCGTCACCTTCACGATGTCGCCGAACA
>JANXMN010000342.1 GCA_025354605.1 Hymenobacter sp.
GTTTTAATCAGCTTCGCATTGAGCACGCTAAACAGCGCCGACAGCCCCGCCGATACCACCGCCACGCCCAGCCCCAGCAGCTGGTCGAGCTCCGCTTGACTCACCAGATACAGGCCAATCATCGTAATCAGCCCCAGGCCCACCTCGTAGCCGCGCACCCGCCGCCATAGCAGCAGCGGCTCCAGCAGCGAAGTCCACAAAGCCAGCGTGGCCAGGCCCGCCAGGCACACGCTCACCGACGACAGCCGCGCCGCCAGAAAGAAGGTTATCCAGTGCGCGGCCACCAGCGCGCCCACTCCCAGCAGCCGCAGCACCTGCCCCGGCGCAATGCGCCAGGCCAGCCCCCGCGCCGCAAGCAGCGCCGCCAGCCCCGTGCTGGCCAGCAGCGTGCGCCAGAACACCAGCTCCACCGGCGGCACCGTCAGCAGCTTGCCCAGAATGGCCGTGAAGCCCCACAGGAGCACAATAAAGTGAAGCTTGAAGTAGTCGCGGAGCATAGTGCGTAGCACGCAGCCTTTGCTGCGTTTCGTTGAACGATGGTAGGTAAACGGCGCGGCCGGCAACGCAGCAAAGGCTGCGTGCTACGATTGCTCGCGTCTACTTCGGCACGAAGCGGTACAGGGCCAGCCCAATCACCGAAAATACCGTGCTGGGCACCCAGGCGGCCACCAGCGGCGAGAGGCTGCCCACCTGCGCGAGGTTGCGGCTCAGCATCACGAAGATGATGAAGATGAAGGCCAGCACGAAGCCCAGCGCAATCTGTCCGCCCACGCCGGCCCGCGATTTTCTGGCGCTCAGAATCACTCCAATCAGCGTGAGAATGATGATAGCGAAGGGGTAGGAGTACCGCTCATATTTCTCGCTGAGGTAAATCTGGGTGTCGTCGGCCCCGCGCTCAATTTTGGTGCGGATGTAGCGGTTGAGCTCCGGCAGAGTCATGGTTTCGGCCAGCTTGAAGGTGCTGGCGAAGTCGGCCGGCTGCAGGTTGAGGGTGGTATCGCGGGCGGGCACGGTTTTCAGCGTCTCATCCCGCTCGCCGCGAAACGTGCGCACCAGCTGCGGCGACAAATGCCACATGTGCTTGGTCGAGTCCCAGTTGATGGCGTCGGCCGTGAGGCGCCGCCGAAGCACGGTACCATCGATGGTTTCGAGCGCGAAGTGGAAGCCAATGTTATTCACGTTGTCGTAGCTCTCCATGTACACGTAGTGCTGCGGCCCGATTTTGATGTGCACGTTGTGCCCCTGAAACCGGTACGGCAGCTTGATATACGCCCGCTCGAAGGCCACCCGCGACTTATTGCCCAGCGGCAGCACCCAGCCAATCAGCCCGAAAATCAGCAGCCCCACCACCGCGCCGCCTATGGCGTAAGGCATCATCAGCCGCTTAAAACTCACGCCACTGGCCAGAATGGCCACAATCTCGGTGCGCGCCGCCAACTGCGCCGTCACAAATACGACCGCGATAAAAATGGTAATCGGCGAGAGCAGGTTGGCAAAATACGGAAACAGATAAATGTAGTAGCCGAAAATAATTTTCGACATCGGCAAATTATGCTGGATAAAGTCGTCGTTTTTTTCCGTGAAATCAATCACGCAAATCACCGTCACCAAAATCACCACCGAGAAAAAAAACGCGGTCAGGAATTTCTTAATAATGTATTTGTCGAGAATATTCATTTTTAGAATTATGAGTTATGAATTACGAGTTATGAATTGGAGGAGAGGGCGGCAACTTATGTAACGCCAACTCATAATTCATAACTCATAATTCATAATTACAGTCTGGTCATTAATTGCTTCACCATGCGCTCCTTCCAGGGGCCAAACGTGCCGGCGATGATTTCCTTGCGCGCCTCGCCCACCAGCCATAGGTAGAAAGCCAGGTTATGGGCCGAGGCAATCTGCGGCCCCAGCATCTCCTGGCACTGAAACAGGTGCCGCACGTAGGCCCGCGAGTAGAACGAGCTGGCCGCCCCCGGCAGCACCGGGTCGATGGGCGTGAAGTCGGTGGCCCAGCGCAGGTTGGTCACGTTCATGATGCCCTGGGTGGTGAAGAGCATGCCGTTGCGGGCGTTGCGGGTAGGCATCACGCAGTCGAACATGTCCACGCCCAGCGCAATGTTTTCGAGGATGTTGGCCGGCGTGCCCACGCCCATCTGGTAGCGCGGCTTGTCCTTCGGCAGAATGTCACAGACCAGCTCGGTCATCTCGTACATCAGCTCGGCCGGCTCGCCCACGCTCAGCCCGCCAATGGCATTGCCGGCCCGGCCCTGCTCGGCCACGAACTCGGCCGATTTAATGCGCAAGTCCTTAAAGGTGCTGCCCTGCACAATTGGGAATAGCGCCTGCTCGTAGCCGTAGAGGCCCTCGGTGCTGTCGAACTGCGCGATGCAGCGCTTCAGCCAACGGTGGGTCATGTCCAGCGAGCGGGCCGCGTATTCGTACTCGCAGGGCCAGGGCGTGCACTCGTCGAAGGCCATAATAATGTCGGCCCCAATTATCCGCTGTATGTCCATCACGCCCTCGGGAGAGAATAAATGCTGGCTGCCGTCCACGTGCGAGCGGAACTTCACGCCCTCTTCCTTAATCTTGCGGGTGTTGCTCAGCGAATATACCTGGTAGCCGCCCGAATCGGTGAGAATGGGTCGGTCCCAGCCGTTGAACTGGTGTAGCCCGCCGGCGGCCTTCAGAATATCGAGGCCCGGGCGCAGGTACAGGTGGTAAGTATTGCCGAGGATAATCTGGGCCTGCACGTCGTTTTTCAGCGTGGCCTGGCTCACGGCCTTCACGGTGCCGGCCGTGCCCACGGGCATAAAAATGGGCGTTTCAATGGTGCCGTGGGCCGTTTCGAGGCGGCCGGCGCGGGCCTTGGTGGCGGGGTCTTGGGCGAGGAGGTCGAAGGTCATGCAGGGAAAAGCGGGGTCAAAGCAGGGCGCAAAAGGAACGTCATGCTCATCTGTCGTCCGCGCAGCCGAAGCAACTCGCGTGCAACAGTAACTAAAACCGTTTTCACGATTGAGTTACTGTGCCGAGCGAGATGCTTCGGCTACGCGGACGACAGGTGAGCATGACGGCCTGCTGCCCTTGCTTCCCGCAAAGATACCCGCTCGCTTCGCGCCCCGTACTTTTGCTGGCTCATTCCTCTGCTTCCCTTGCTGCGCGTACCCGTTCCCACGTCTCCATTTTTCTGGCTGCTGGCAGCCAGCGTGCTGGTGCAGCTGTTCTACGCGGCGTATTATTTCTGGCCTTTCGCCCGCCGCGCCCCCGAGGCCGCCGCCGCCGAGCCCGGCCCCGATGCGGAGCCGGTTTCCATTGTCGTCTGCGCCCGCAATGAACTAGATAACCTGCGCCGCCTGCTGCCTTTGCTGCTCAAGCAGGACTATCCCGCCGCCTTCGAAATCGTGCTCATCGACGACCGCAGCCACGACGACACCTACCTCTACGCCCAGCAACTGGCCCAGTACTACCCCGGCACCGTGCGCCTGGTCACCATTGCCCGCACCCCCGACGGCTTCGCGCCCAAGAAGTACGCCCTCACCCTGGGCATCAAGGCCGCCCGCTACCCGCGCCTGCTCTTCACCGATGCCGACTGCATTCCGGCCACCAACCAGTGGCTGCGCCTGATGCAGCGCGGCTTCGCGCACAATACTGGGGCCGACGTGGTGCTCGGTTTCTCGGCCTACGCTGAAGTGCCCGGCTTCCTCAACCAGCTTATTCGCTACGAGACGCTCATCACGGCCGCCCAGTACCTGAGCTTTGCCTGGCGCGGCCGGCCCTACATGGGCGTGGGCCGCAACCTGGCCTACACCCGGACCTGCTTCACGGCTACCAAGGGCTTCGCCTCGCACATCCGCCAGCTCTCGGGCGACGACGACCTGCTGGTGCAGGACGCGGTGCGCCAGGGCCAGCGCGTGGCCGTGGTGGCTGACCCCGGGGCCCATACCCTGAGCGAGCCCGCCGAAACCTGGCGTGCCTGGTGGCGGCAGAAGCGGCGGCATTTGTCGGCCGGCCGCGCCTATCGGTTGGCCGACCGATTACGGATTGGTGCCTTCGTGCTAGCCAATACGCTGTTCTATTTGGCCACCGTTGTGCTAGTTTTTTCGCCAAACAATTGGGTACCTTTGGCAGTGGTATGGTTTCTGCGAACTTTGTTCGTAAGCGCCGTGTACAATCGCCTGGGCCGCCGCCTCGACCAGCCCGTAAACGTCGGGCTCCTGCCAGTGCTCGACGTGGTTTACTTTGTTCAATACCTGGCTCTGGGAATTTCGCTCTCCCTCAACCGCACCCTTCGATGGAAATAAACAATCAGGATATTCAAAAGCAGTTTTCAGCTAAAGCCAAGCACGACTTCAAGCTGATTCGCGCCGCCGTGGACCACGGCGACGAGAAGGCCTACGCCGAACTGATGCAGATTTACAAGAAGCCCGTGTACCATGTGGTGCTGAAGATGGTGCGCAACCAGGACGACGCCGAGGACCTCACCATTGAGGCCTTTGCCAAAGCCTTCCGCAACCTGCACAAGTTCAACCCGGAGTATGCGTTTAGCACCTGGTTGTTCCGCATCGCCACCAACAACTGCATCGACTTTATTCGCAAGAATAAAATCAAAACCATGTCGATTGACTCGGCCATCAAGGTCGACAACGGCGACGAAATCACCATCGATTTCCGCGACAACGACCTGAACCCGGCCGAGCACGCCGTGCGCAATCAGAAAATTGAAATTATGCGCCACGTGGTGTCGCGCCTGCCCGACAAGTACCAGCGCCTCGTTTCGCTGCGCTACTTCGACGAGCTCAGCTACGAGGAAATTGCCACCGAAATCAAAGCCCCGCTCGGCACCGTGAAAGCCCAACTGCACCGCGCCCGCGAGCTGCTCTATGACATGGTGAAGAATACCAAGCAGATTATTTAAGCCCTGCCGCGTTTCGTTTTGTCATTCTGAATGCAGCGCAGC
>JANXMN010000358.1 GCA_025354605.1 Hymenobacter sp.
GCCTGTTCCACGATGAAGGCCAAGGGGTTGCACTCGTACATGAGGCGCAGCTTGCCGTTGGGATTTTTGGCGGTGGCGGGGTAGATGTAGATGCCGCCCTTGAGCAGGTTGCGGTGAAAATCGGCCACTAAAGAGCCGATGTAGCGGGCCGAGAAGCTCTGCGCTTTACACTGGCGCACGAAAGCGGCCACACCGGGCGAGAACGAGTCGGAACTGCCCTCGTTGATGGAGTAGACGGTGCCGGTTTTGGGGGTTTGGATGTCGGGGTGCGAGAGGAAGAATTCGCCCAGCGAATGCTCGTAGGTGAAGCCGTTGACGCCGTTGCCGGTCGTGTACACCATCATGGTGCTGGAGCCGTAGATGACGTAGCCGGCAGCCACCTGGTGGGTGCCGGGCTGCAGGCAGTCGGCGGCGGTGCCCTCGCGGCCGGTGGGCGACACGCGGCGATAGATGCTGAAAATGGTGCCGATGCTCACGTTCACGTCGATGTTCGACGAGCCGTCGAGCGGGTCGATGGCCACCACGTACTTGCCCTGGTTGTTGCCGGTCTGAATCATCTCGTCGTCTTCTTCGGAGATGATGGTGCAGACTTCGCCGCCGTTGCGCAGGGCGCGAATGAAGCGGATGTTGGCGATGACGTCGAGCTTCTGCTGGTCTTCGCCCTGCACGTTCTGGCTGCCGTAGGCCCCGGCGATGTCGATGAGGCCGGAGCGGTTAATTTCGCGGTTAACTATCTTGGCGGCCAGGGCGATGTCGCGCAGCAATTGCGAAAGCTCCCCGGTGGCGTAGGGAAAATCTTCCTGCTTGCGCATGATGAAGCGGTCAAGGGTGGTGCCGACGGGCAGGGCCAGTTTGTTGTGGTCCATAGAGGGAATTGATGGGGGAACAGCGGGCCGCAAATTTACCCGGTTTTGGGGGAGAAAGCGAATAGCACCTACGATAAGGCTAACGTTTGCCTGGAAAAGTTGACTGGGATGCCCGGAACTGCTTTTTGGGTATCCGGAAGTCGCGTCCGAGCGCCCGGAAGTCGCATCCGAGCGCCCGGAAGTCGCATCCGAGTGCCCGGAAGTCGCATCCGAGCGTCCGGAAATCGTATCCGAGTGTCCGGAAGTCGCATCCGAGCGCCCGGAAGTCGCATCCGAGCCCCCGGAAGTCGTATCCTATTGCCTGAAAAAAGAGCATTTGCGGGCGGCGGCGCTACTTTTGGGGCCTATGGAGAAAATACCGGGACTTGAGGTGTACAAATTCGGCGGGGCGTCGGTGAAGGATGCGGCGGCGATTCTCAATCTCTGCCGCATCGTGCGGGACTTTGGGCCGCAGGGGCCGCTGGTGATTGTGGTGTCGGCGATGGGCAAAACCACGAATGCGCTGGAGGAGATTTACGACTTGGCGTTTAATGGACGAGATTACTCAGTTCAGTTAGCAGCGCTGGCGGCGTATCATCAGCAAGCCGCCACCGAATTAAAGGCTCAGTCTCAGCAATTGGATGAAGACTTTTATTTGGGATTATCCAACGCTTTTCAGGATTTGGAACATGCGTTGGGCAAGGTTTCGCCCTCTGATAACTACGACGAAGGCTATGACCAGATAGTAAGTTACGGCGAAACCCATTCGGCGTACCTTGTGACATCGGCATTGGCGGACCTTTTCCCTAAACAAGTTCTCTACAAAAGAGCACTGGTTGCCACGGATGCCACTTGGCGGGAAGGCCGGGTTGATTGGGCAGAAACGGAGCAGGAATCCAAACACGCTTTGGAGAGTCTGCTCACTAATTGGCAGGGGCGTATTCTGGTAACGGAAGGCTTTGTGGGAACTACCTATGTTGACGATTACGAGCGCACCACCACCCTCGGCCGTGAGGGCTCCGACTACACGGCCGCCATTCTGGCCTACTGCCTGCGGGCCGAGTCGGTGACCATCTGGAAGGACGTGGCCGGGCTGCTCAACGCCGACCCCAAGATATTCCCGGACACGGTGCGCTACCCCGAAATCAGCTACCGCGAAACCATTGAGATGGCGTATTACGGCGCGTCGGTCATTCACCCCAAAACGCTGAAGCCGCTGGCCGACCGCAACATCCCGTTGCGCGTGAAGTCGTTTCTGGACCCGGCGGCGGCGGGCACGATTATCCACGACTGCCAGCACCCGGCGCTGGCCCCGGCCTTTATTCGCAAGACTGACCAGTGCCTGCTGTCCTTCGCCAGCAAAGATTTTTCGTTTATCTCGGAGGAGAACATGGCAGTGATTTTCGCGGCGCTGGCACAGGCCAAGCTCAAGATAAACGTGATGCAGAACTCGGCCATCAGCTTTTCGGTGTGCGTCGACTTTTCGGAGCGGCGGGTGCACCTGCTGCTCGATTTGCTGCGCGAGCAGTTTTTGCTGCACTACAACACGGGGCTGATGCTGTTCACCATCAAGAACTACACGGCGGCCAGCATCGCGCAGCTCACACAGGGCAAGCAGCTGCTGCTGGAGCAGCGCACGCGCGGCACGTTTCAGTTTGTGTGCGCGGCATAGTTAGATGAAACCTGCACAGTCATGCTGAGCTTGTCGAAGCATCTTTACCGCAACAGTAATCCAATCG
>JANXMN010000372.1 GCA_025354605.1 Hymenobacter sp.
GGCAGCCACTGCGTAACAGCAGTTATTAAAATGGGACGTAGCAAGATAGACCTGCGGCCACCACTCCGGTTTAATCCGGGTTGCTGGATGTAAAGTTTACCTTTGTTCCTCTTGTCGAACTTACTGCGCACGTATTACCATGTCTGTTCCCATTCTGCGCGACTTCCAACCCGGCGACCAGCCCATCTTCCGGCAGTTGAATGAGGAGTGGATTTTCCAATATTTCACGCTGGAGCCTGCCGACCTGAAAGCCCTCGACCATCCTGAAGAATACATTCTGCAACTGGGCGGCTGCATTTTGTTTGCCGAGCTGAGCGGGCAGGTGGTGGGCACCTGCGCCCTGATTAAGATGGCTGACGGGAGCAGCTACGAGCTGGCCAAGATGGCCGTGTCGCCAGCCGCGCAGGGGCAGCAGGTTGGCTACCTGCTGGGCCAGGCGGCAATGCAGCGGGTGCGCGACCTGGGCGGCCACCGCGTGTACTTGGAAAGTAATTCAAAGCTGACGCCAGCACTGGCGCTGTACCGCAAGCTTGGCTTTCAGGATTTGGCCCAGTCAAACCCCTCACCTTACATGCGGGCCGATGTGCAGAGATGGAACTGCTACTGGCCTGATAACGACGCTTACATCCGAAACTCCGGCCGTTGTGGCCCGCCTCGTACCCACGCCCAGCGGCTACCGGCACGCGGGCAATGCCTTGAACTTCGTGCTCACCTGGCTGCTCACGCGCCTCCAACCGCGCCCCGTGCTCGTCCGTAGCGCGGGCCACCCGTCTACTTTTCCTGCCTTGGCGGCTCCGCTACCTTTGCCGCTTTCACGCTTGCGATGACCTTCCCGACCCTGCGCGTGGCCCGGCCCACCGACAACCTGCCCGCCCTGTTCCGCTTCTACTGCGACGGCCTGGGCCTGGAGCAGCTCTCCGCTTTCAGCGACCACGACGGCTTCAGCGGCCTGATGCTGGGCCACCCGCAGGCCCCTTACCACCTGGAATTCACCCACCAGCCCGGCCACGTAGTCGGCCGCGCCCCCTCGGAAGATAACCTGCTGGTGTTTTACCTGCCTGCTACGGCCGCGTGGCAGGCTGCCGTGCAGCGCATGGCGGCGGCCGGCTTCGCGCCCGTACCCGCCTACAACCCGTATTGGGATGAGCTGGGCCACACCTACGAAGACCCCGACGGCTACCGCGTCGTGCTGCAACGCGCCGCCTGGAATTACTAGCGACTGCTACTTCACCACGTACCCCAGGGTCAGGCCCAGCAGGGGCGAAAACCCGGAATAAGCGTAGTCGAAAATGCCGGAATTGTAGCGGCTGGCCTCGCCGGCGCTGGAGCGGCTGTGCAGGTAGCTGGTACTCACCCACACGTCGATGCGCAGGCGCGGGTGCACCAGCTGGGCCTGATAGCCCAGCTGAGCCACGCCGCCGAAGCGGTTAATTGTTTCGGTGAAGCTGCGCGGACGGTAGGTATAGTAGCTCAGACCATCCGACCCGGGGTCTTCGCCCCACATTTCGATGCGGTAGAGCGGGCGCAGACGCTGGTATTCGGCTTTCAGGCCCACGTACACGCCGGCCAGTCCGTTGCCGTCGCCGGGCTGCGATTTCAGGTAATAGCGCCCGCCCAGGCCCAGGGCTTGGCCGTGGGCCTCGTCGCCAGCCGTGCTGGCCAGCGACGACACGAATTCCGGCACCGGCCCGGCCAGCAGGCGCGGGGCCAGCGTCAGGCTCAGGCGCGGGTTCAGGGCGTATTCGGCTTCCAGCTCGTACGTCTGTGCGAACAGGCGGCCCACGGCCACTTTTAGGGCCAGCCGGGCCGGGGCGGGCGCGGCGGGCGGTTGCGCCGAAACGGGCGCGGTGGCCGGTTGGGCATTAGCCGGTTTGGCCACTGCCACTATCAATAGCACCGCCAGCAGCGCGGGCCAGTCCCGGAACGGGTGCCGCCGGCTCACAGCTGGGGTGGTGTTACGGGAATGCGGCTCAGCTGCTGCAGGGCCGCGCCGGCGGTGGCCGTGGCGGCCGAGTAGCGGTACTGGTACAGGCCGTCGGAACCGGTCACGAGCAGCACGCCCCGCCGGGCAATCACGTCGGTAGCCGCCAGCGGGAACGCCTCAACCTGCCGCAGATTGGGAGCCGTACGCGCATCGAACACCTTGATGCCCTGGTCGCACACAAATACCAGCGAGCTGTCGGTGCCCAGGCCATAGGGCTTAGTAAGCGGGAAGGCCTTGGCCAGCACCGGCTGGCTGAGGTTGGCCAGGTCCACCACGTCGAGCTCGTTGAGGCCGCGGGCGCAGGGGCCATCGTTGCGTAGTGTGACGTAGGCATAGCGGCCGGCCACCACCACGGGGTCGCAGCTGGCCACGTGCGAGTAGCTGCCCACCCGCTGCGGCGTGCCGCTGGGGGTATTGGTGGTGAAGATGGTCATGCCCTGTTGGCCACCGACAAACAGGTAGGGGGCCTGCGGGAAAATGGTTTCGATGCCCGTACCGATTGTTACGGTGGGGCCGGGCACCGGCGTCTGGGGCGAGCTCAGGTCGAAGGTGCGCAGCTTGGTATCGTCTACGGCGTAGAGGGTGTTGCCCATCACCGCGAAGCGGGCCAGCGAGCCGGCCTGCCCATCGCCGCCCGCCGAGCTGCCGGAGCTGGTCGAATTGGAGACGGAAGGGGAGGCCGAGTCGCCGCAGCCACCGCTGCTCAGCACGAAGGTGAGGCCCAGCAGGACGCTCAGACGCAGGTAGTGAATCGTCTTCATGGCGCTTAGGGCTTTACTTTTTCCCAGCCCACTACTACCGCGCCGGCCGGCCGGTTGGCGGGTTGGTATTGTTCGGCCAGTACCATGTTGCGCAGGGGCGGCTGCACTTCGGGCAGGGCATTGCGGCTGCGGCTGAGCACCTGCACGCGGGTAGGGTCGCTGATGTCGAGCGTCACCAGGTCGGGGCCATTGTCGGCGTAGAGCAGGGTGCCGCGCACGGCCAAGTCGAGGTTGCCCGGAATGCGCAGAAACGCCACGGCCGCCGGATGGGCGGGGTCGGCGTTGTCGAATACATGAATGCCCTGGTATTGCTCATTCACAAACAGGTAGCGGTTGCCGGCGAAAATTTTGCCGGGCACCTGCAAGGCCCGGGGCGGCAGCGCGCTCACGGCACTTTCGAGCTGGGTGCGCGACATCAGCACGGGCCGGTACTGCGGCAGCGCGCTGGGTTGGGGGTTGTTCGACTTGCTGCCGTTGGAAAGGCAGCCGCCGAGCAGTAGGCTCAAGGCCAGCCCGCAAATAGGGGGGAGACGCATAATGGAAAGGGTTGAGGAAAGGAAAAATAGCCGCCGACCCACAGTAACCCTGTGAGGTTGGCTGGCTCAAGAACTTAAATATACTGAAACAGCGCCGGAAACGAAACGCCCCGGCGCGCGGCCCGACCGCCCCCGCTATACTTGCGCCACCAATGCTGCTACCTTCTGTCGCTCCGGCTTCCGTCTCCTCGCCCGTTGTGGCCCGCCTCGCGCCCACGCCCAGTGGCTACCTGCACCTGGGCAATGCCGTGAACTTCGTGCTCACTTGGCTGCTCACGCGCTGGGCCGGTGGCCGGCTGCACCTGCGCATCGACGACCTGGACCGCGCCCGCCTGCGCTCGGCCTACCTCGATAACATCTTCCGCGTCATCGACTGGCTGGGAATCGACTACGACCACGGCCCCAGCGGCCCCGACGACTTCCTGCGCCACCATTCGCAACTGCTGCATCTGCCCGCCTACAATGCCGTGCTGCGCCGCCTGGCGCTGGTGCCGGGCCTGGTGCAGGCCAGCCAGCGCACCCGCACTGGCGGCCCCGAAGCTGATGTTCCGCTCGAAACGCCCGGCGCGGCCTGGCGGGCGCGGGTGGCCCCCGGCACTGAAATCAGCTTCGCCGATGCCTGGCAGGGCGAAACCCGCGTCCCCCTCGGTGCACTCATGCCAGACTTTATTATCCGCAAAAAGGACGCGGTGGCCGCCTACCAGGTAGCCTCGGTGGTGGATGACTTGCGCCTCGGCACCACGCTCATCGTGCGCGGGCTCGACCTGCTGCCCAGCACCGCCGCCCAGCTCTGGCTGGCCGGGCAGCTCTCAGAAACGGCCGCGTTCAACGCCTCACGGATTCAGTTTTACCACCACCCGCTGCTGACGGATGCGGCCGGCCGGAAGCTCTCTAAAACTAACGGCGACGGCGGCGTACTCGGCCTTGCGGGCGGCCCGGCTACCGTGTACCGGGCCGTAGCGCAACTGCTGGGGCTACCAAAGACAGTGGGGGAATCGCTGGCCGCCTTGCAACAGGCCACCGGCAATTCCCCCACTTCATGATGCGTACCGCGTGCGCTGCTTAGAGCTTGGTGACGCGGGTAGTGGCTTTGGTGTCGTTGTGCTGGAGCAGGTAGATGCCGCCCGGCAGGTTGAGCCCGTTGCCAAGGGTCGTTGGGGCACTGTAGCTGTGGTTCTGCCAGGGACAGTGAACTCGGAACTGGCCTAGCCTGGACACTTAATCCATTGAGACTTAAAAGCCGGCTTTAGTAGCCGAAATTATCTGTAGAATTCCCCCCTTGCGTATCATCGCTAGACTTCTGAACTCTAATTCTCCAGCGTAAGGAAGGCCCTGAATCTTGAGTGGCATTGTATGGTGGGCTGAATGTCACTGAGCCTTGTGAATTTAAAACGTTAGAGGCTATCAACGTCCTTTGTCCTTTGTTATAGCTCCCGTCCCCATAGAGGTAAATGCTTAATGGCTCACTTGGCTGAAACACGTTTGTGTCCCATTGGACAGTTACGGGAGAAGAGTTTTGCTGTGTGTAAATCCCATTCGGTGAGATAACAAGGCTGGATGTTGGAGTATCAAACGAATAACCATCCGCATAGATTGTAATAGGGTCAGGTGCAGGTCCATATGAACCTTGGTATGCAAAACCAATTTTATAATCTCTACTTGTCGCAAGATTATTCGGAAGGGTAATTTCGTAGTAAGTCTGGACAGGGGCTTGAGCTTTTAGTATACTCACGATAACATTTGCTTTGTATAATACGATATCAAAATAAGAATGTGAATCACACCCCGTGGTTAGTATAGTATTATACTTTAAGTAAACTTTCTGACCAGCAATATAATATTTATTTCCTCTTTGATATAAAGAACTAGAATTAGGCGATGTCGAAGACCAATTGTTATCCTGCGCCAATACAGGAAAATCACAGAAACCAGCAACGCTTTCTTCGCTAGCAATTGATGAGTTCACGTCTCCAACGTGCGTCTCTTTCATTTTAAGGGAGCCAATGCCTAATTCAGAGGAGGGCGCTGGCGAAATCGTTGGATTTGGTCGTACGGTATCCGTGTCCTTTTTTGTGCATGAATTGGTGGCAGTAACTAAGACTGCTAACGTTAATACCTTCAGTAGGAAGTTTTTCATCTTGTGCTTGCTTCAAGGTGTAAGTTTGTGGTTTGGTATATACGCAACTAGTTTAAATTAGGTTAATTCAAGCGATGATTCTAATATCTATGCGCCAGAAAAAAACACTCTGCTCCATCTCAATTTGTCTAGCACTACGTTGACTTTTTATTTATTCGTAATCGCCTGAGTCAATGAAGTACGTGTTATGTCTCTTTTTTGAACTCTTCGGCCCAGTAATCAGCCAGGCGCGTGGGCTCGGGCAGCTTATAGCCCTTCAGGCAGGCCAGGGTGAGGCGGGTGGCCGTGGCTTGGTCGCAGCGGTGGCCGGGACTCACGAAAAGCGGCAGCACCTTGTCCTTGCTGCGAATAACCTCGCCGATAAGCTCGCCGGATTTGCTGTCGAGCAGCGGCTCGATGTTGCCGCGCGCAATGCCGGGCTCCGTGAAAATGCCCGTCAGCTTCTGCTTGGCCACGCCAAAAGTGGGCATGTCGAGCAGCACCCCTAGGTGGGCGGCAATGCCCATGCGGCGCGGGTGGGCAATGCCGTGCCCGTCGACCATAATGACATCGGGCTTGTTTTGGAGCTTGGCGAAGGCGTGAATGACGTTGGGCGCTTCGCGGAAGGAGAGGAAGCCGGGCACGTAGGGCATGTCGACCGGGCCGTGGTTGTACACTTTCTCCACCAGTTCCAGCGAGGGGAATTTCAGCACCACAAACACCGACAAAATGGTGTCGGGGGTGGGAAACGACGAGTCGCAGCCGGCAATCAGGCGGGGCTCGGCGGGCAGGGGCGCGTGGCGCACGCGCAGCCGCATTTCCTGCTGCTGCTGGGTGAGGCTTTGCACGAGGATGGGGTCGGGCGGCGGGCCGGGCGGGCGGTAGTAGGCCATTCTTGAAATTATGAGTTATGAATTATGAGTTATGAATTTGCGGGGCGGCCCTGGTCTGGCCTTGAAACGCTCGAAAAGCGTATACGCAGGCTGTGCGGTTGGTGTCCAACTCATAATTCATAACTCATAATTCATAATTTCACTGTGGAACATTCCGAACAGCCCGCTGCCACAGGCTCCGGGCCGTGGTTCGAACGCCGCTACTTCATCGATGTGGCGCGCCCGCGTCGTACCCCAGCCCAACTGATGGGCGAAATACAGGCTGATGTAGCGGCTTTCGCTCCCGAGCTGCTGGCCGATTTCAACAAGAAAACCGGCTCTGCCCACGGCCTGCGGGTGGGCGAAGAATTCCACATCACCATTCTGGGCCCCTGGAACGGCAGCGTGCGCGTGACCGAAGCCAGCGCCACGCATTTTGAGTTCATCACCCTCGAAGGGCACCCTGAGGCTGGCCGTATACGGTTCGAAGCGCATTATCTGGATGAGTCGCCCGAGGTGCTGCGGTTTGAAATTCGCTCCCGGGCGCGCTCCCGCGACGGGCTGGTGGCGTTTGCCTACAACACCATTGGCGTGGGCAAGCGCGTGCAGGAGGCTACCTGGGTTGAATTTTGTCGGCGTGCGGCCGCGGCCAGCGGCGGCCAGGCCTTGGGCAACGTAGTAGTGGAAACCATTACCCAAACCGAAAAAGGCCCCAATGAGCACGAGCGCCACGCCTAACTCGCCCCCAGTCCGACCTCTGCCCAGCACGGCCCAGCAGCCGGCCTGGGAGCAGTACCGCGCCCAAATCGAGGCCTACGCCAACACCGAGGTCAACTACGATTTCGCGCGCCAGAGCGAGTACACCAGTGCCACCGGCTGGCGCCTCGACGACTACGCCACCGACCTGCCCGCCGAAGCCCCCGGCCCGCCCGAAGCGGCTGGCTCCTTCGCTGCCGCCCAGGACGTGCTACGCCGCTATGCCTTTCCGCCGCCCGACCTCATTACCGGCTACTTCGACCCCGCCGTGCCGCTCGAAAAGCGCATTATGCTGCTGCGCGCCCATTTTCTGGTGTTCAACTTCTACTTCGGCGTGCGGGTGAGTGAGGTGACCGACGAAGCGGCCCGCGCCACGCCCGCCGGCCCAGAGCGGGTGTGGGGCTACGGCTACCGCACCCTGCAGGGCCACTTCGAAAAAGGCCAGATTGACTTCACTATCCACAAAAACCTGAATACCGGCGCCGTGCAGTTTCGCATCCACGCCGTGTCGCAAGCCGGCCAGATTCGCAACCCGTTTTATTGGGTGGGCTTCAAGCTGTTCGGCCGCACGCTGCAGCGCAAATTTGCCCGTGAGTCGCTTCGCCGCATGAAGGAACTAGTGGCCGCCAAGCTGGCGGGCGCACCCTTGCCCCA
>JANXMN010000379.1 GCA_025354605.1 Hymenobacter sp.
GTTCAGCGTCAGGTAGCCCAGTCCCACGCGGTTGAGGTAGCCGAGGCGGTTGGTGATTTCCGTCACGAGGCGTTCGGCCACTTTGGCGTCGTGCTCGCTCAAACTCATGTTTTGGAAAAACGTCAGCGCGTCGGAGATGGGCAGCAGCACGATGTCGGCAATGCTGCGGCCATCAATTCGCACGTACTGCGCGTCCTTGCGCAGGCGGGTGCCGCGGCAGTCGGGGCAGGTGGTGCGGCCCCGGTAGCGGCTTTGCAGCACGCGGTACTGGATTTTGTGGGTCTGCTCGCTCACCCACTTGAAGTAAGAATCGAGGCCCTGGAAGTGCTTGTTACCGGTCCAGAGCAGGCGCTGCTCGGCCGCGCTGAGTTCGTTGTAGGGCCGGTGAATGGGGAAGTCGAAGCGGATGCCGTTTTTCAGCAGCGGTTTCAGCCACTCGCCCTGCTTCTCGGTGCGCCAGGGCGCAATCGCGCCTTCGTACACGGTCAGGCTCTTGTCCGGAATCACCAGGTCATCGTCAATTCCCAGCACCGAGCCGAAGCCCTCGCAGGTCTGGCACGCGCCGTAAGGGTTGTTGAAGGAAAAGAAGTTGACGCTGGGCTCTTCGAACACGATGCCGTCGAGCTCGAATTTGTCGGAAAAGGTGCGGGTCTCGGGTCTCGGGTCCTGGTGCTTGGTGCTTGGTGCTTGGTTTTTCCCGCCGCGAGCACCTGTTAATTGGCCAATGCCTTCCTGCGGTTGCTCATTGTTCATTACTAATTGAACAACACAGGTGCCGTGGCCTTCGAAAAAGGCCGTTTGCACCGAGTCGGACAGGCGGAAGAGCAGGTCTTCGTCGTCGGGGCGCAGCACAGCGCGGTCAATCATGATGTGGACTTCGCCTTTTACCTCGGGCTGGCCCTCGCCTATCAGGTCTTCAATCTGAGCGGTTTCGCCGTTCACCACCACGCGGCTGTAGCCTTTTTGCAGCAGCAGGTCTAGCTCCTTGTTCATGGTGCGGGTGTGGTCGGCGCGGTGCAGAGGGGCCAGAATCATGGCGCGGGTGCCGTCGGGCTGGGTGGCCAGAAAGTCGACCACGTCGGCCACGTTGTCCTTGCGCACCTGCTCGCCGCTCACGGGCGAATACGTGCGGCCCACCCGCGCAAACAGCAGCTTGAGGTAGTCGTAAATCTCGGTGCTGGTGCCCACCGTCGAGCGGTTGTTCTTGATGCTGACTTTCTGCTCGATGGCAATGGCCGGCGAAATGCCCCGGATGTAGTCCACGTCGGGCTTGTCCATGCGGCCCAGAAACTGGCGGGCGTAGCTGCTGAGGCTTTCCACATACATGCGCTGGCCTTCCGCGTACAGCGTATCAAAGGCGAGGCTGGATTTGCCCGAGCCCGAGAGGCCCGTGACGACGATGAACTGGTTGCGCGGCAGGGCCACGCTGAGGTTTTTGAGGTTGTGAACCCGGGCGTTTTTGATGAGGATGAAATCGCGCGGGTCGAGGTGGTCAATGGCGTTGTCGGCGGGGGCCGACACCTGCAGAGCGTCTTTTTTGGGCATAAACTGACTAACAGCGGAGCGGGGCCGGAAGGTTTCGGCCGGGCGGCTGCGGTAGGGCTACGAAGGTACGGCTGGGGCGGGGGTGTCGAGGTTGTACTTGCTTACTTCCCGTTCCACGCCAGTGAATAGCTCAGGTATCGGTCATCGCCTAGTAATTTTTCGACTGCATTTATATCGATTTTATTGGTAATTACATTACTCCAGTATACAGCCCGAGCCTTCTGAATTTTGGCTTGTATTCTCTCCTTTTGCGGTATACCATAAAATCCATCCCAAACATCTTGAGATGTCAAATCAATAAACCCTAGTTTGAATGATATCACCCCGTTCAAGTCTTCGGGATTTCCTGCGTAAGCGTTTATCCCAAACAATGGGCATTTGAAAACCACAGCTTCGCCTGCAGGAATTGTGACGATGGCAGGGGTATTTTTATCACAACTGGGTTGATAGGTTGGCTCAAAAAAACCGCGTGCTCCACTGGCAACCCACGACTCCGGCCAGTCGCAACTCATCATACTTATTTCACGTGGATGGTTGGTTGTATTTCGAACCACCATTTTTGCATGAAGCATATCATACTTTTTGCCTGCGTAAGCCCACTTCGAGTACCCCACAATCTCCGCCGTCACCACCAAATCATCCGGCGCGGGTGGGGCGGCTTGCCCGAATACCGGCCCGCACAACGGCAGCAGCAAGAGTAGCAGGAAGAAGCGGAGGCGCATGGGCGGAAGAGGTTGGGTTTAACTGCAAGCGGCTGCCATCACCCGAAACCGTAGCAGCTTTCGCAGCGAAGTTACGTCGGGGCGGAAGCTGAAATTGCTGGAGCAGTTTGGGCCGCTTGCCGCAAGCTTTAGTGGGGATTTTGGTGGCAGAACCAGGTAGGGGCGGGGCTTGCCCCC
>JANXMN010000381.1 GCA_025354605.1 Hymenobacter sp.
AGTAATCCAATCGATGGGTCTACGCATAGCACGCGAGATGCCTCGGCTACGCTCGGCATGACGTTCTTTTTTTTACCTCTCTCCTACTTCTTCCCCGCCGTTGGCTGCTCAATCTCCCGCACCAGCTCGCCGTACCAGCCCTCGCCGTACTTGCGAATTAGCGGCTCTTTGAGAAACTGGTAGATGCGCACGCCCAGCTTTTCGCCAAACGAGCAGGCGGGGTTGCAGATGTTCCAGCGGTCGTAGTTCAGGGCCTCGAAGCCTTCGTACTTCGTGATGCGAATCGGGTAGAGGTGGCAGCTGATGGGCTTTTTGAAGGTAGTGGCCCCGGCCAGATAAGCCTGCTCAATGCCGCACTTGAGGATGCCGCGCTCATCATAAAGCGCATAAGCGCACTCCTTGTCGTCGATGGTGGTGGTGCTGAAGTCGCCCTCCCAGTCTTTGATGTAAAGGCCCTGAGCCGCGATGGCCGCCTGCCCGGCCTCGGTGAGGAAAGGCTTGATGTTGGCGTATTCCTGCTCCAGAATCTTCAGTTCGGGCGCTTCGAGCGGCGCGCCGAGGTCGCCCTCCACGCAGCACGCCCCCTTGCAGGCTTCGAGGTTGCAAACGAAGAAGTGGTCGGCGATGTCGTCGGAGATGACAGTTTCCTGGATGATAATCATTATGGGTAGGGTGCGGGGCTTGCCCCCGCCCGTCGTTGAACGACTTATAATAGTGGCGCAAACGGCAGGCGAGGGCAAGCCCCGCACCCTACGAGCAACCAATGCAAAGATAAGCCCTGATGATGGGCGGCAAGCTTTGCATTGGGGCTCCGTATCTTTGTTAACCCGCCCCCAGAGCGGCTTATTTCGCTGATGGCAATTGATTACCTCTCCCTATTGAATCCGTCGCAGGGCGCGGCGGTGATGAACACCGAAGGCCCCTGCATGATTATTGCCGGGGCCGGCTCGGGCAAAACCCGGGTGCTCACCTACCGCATCGCCCACCTGCTCGAAAAGGGCGTCGACCCGTTCAACATCCTGGCCCTCACCTTCACCAACAAGGCCGCCAAGGAGATGCGCGCGCGGGTGGAAAAAGTGGTCGGCCCCAACGCCCGGAGCCTGTGGATGGGCACCTTCCACTCGGTGTTTGCCAAAATCCTGCGCTCGGAGGCCGACAAAATCGGCTTCCCGCGCAGCTTCACCATCTACGACTCGCAGGATTCCAGAACCCTGGTGGGGCAGATTGTGAAGGAGCTGGAGCTGGATGACAAGCTCTACAAACCCAGCCTGGTGCTAGGCCGCATCTCGGCCGCCAAAAACAAGCTGATTTCGCACAACCAGTACCTGAACGACGCGGCCATCAAGGCCGACGACGAGGCGGCGCTGCGGCCCAAAATCGGGGTCATTTACCAGCAGTATTTCCAGCGCTGCGTAAAGGCCGGGGCGATGGATTTCGACGACCTGCTCTTCAACACCAACGTGCTGTTTCGCGACCACGCCGACGTGCTGAACAAGTACCAGAACATGTTCAAGTACGTGATGGTGGACGAGTACCAGGACACCAACTATTCGCAATATCTCATCACGCGCAAGCTGGCGGCCAAGGAGCGCAACATCTGCGTGGTGGGCGACGACGCGCAGAGCATCTACGCCTTCCGGGGGGCCGACATCACCAACATTCTCAACTTCGAGAAGGACTACCCCGAGCTGCAGGTGTTCAAGCTGGAGCAGAACTACCGCTCGACCAAGAACATTGTGTGGGCCGCCAACTCGGTGATTAAGAACAACCAGGCTCAGCTGCGCAAGGACGTGTTCTCGGAAAACGAGGAGGGCACCCTGATTGAGGTGCTGAAAGCGGCCTCCGACAACGAGGAAGGCAAGCTGGTGGCCCACTCGATTTTTGAGGACAAGATGAACGGGCAGCTGAGCTACGACAACTTCGCCATTCTCTACCGCACCAACGCCCAGAGCCGGGCCATGGAAGAAGCCCTGCGCAAGCTCAACATCAAGTATAAAATCGTCGGGGGCCTGTCGTTCTACCAGCGCAAGGAAATCAAGGATTTGGTGGCCTACCTGCGGCTGTCGGTGAACCAGAACGACGAGCAGGCCATCCGGCGCGTCATCAACTACCCCAAGCGCGGCATCGGCGACACCACCATCAGCAAGCTGATTACCACCGCCGACGAGGCCAACCACACCCTGTGGGAAGTGGTGGCCCACGCCGACCATTTTATGCCCGCCCGGGTAAGCAACCCGGTGGTTGGCTTCGCCGAGAAAATCAAGAGCTACATCGCGGTGGCCAGCAAGGAGGACGCCTTCGAGGCGGCCAAATTCATTGCCAAAAACTCGGGCATGCTTGAGGAGCTGTACGCCGACAAAAGCATCGAGGGCCTCTCGCGCTACGAGAACATGCAGGAGCTGCTCAACGGCATCAAGGAATACGTGGACGACCCCGAGCGCGAGGACAAGAGCCTGGGGGCCTTTTTGCAGGACATTGCCCTCGTCACCGACTCCGACCTGAAGGACGCCGCCCAGGAAGGCGAAGCCGTGACGCTGATGACCATTCACTCGGCCAAGGGCCTGGAATTCCGCAATGTGTACATCGTGGGCATGGAGGAAAACCTGT
Organism: Hymenobacter sp.; assembly: GCA_025354605.1. Lineage (GTDB taxonomy): Bacteria > Bacteroidota > Bacteroidia > Cytophagales > Hymenobacteraceae > Hymenobacter. Next base: position 2,608 of record JANXMN010000381.1, read on the forward strand.
TTCCGAGCCAAATGATGATTACCTCGCGGGCCGACCTGGAGGAGGAGCGCCGCCTGTTCTACGTGGCCATCACCCGCGCCGAGAAGAAGCTGACCCTGAGCTACGCCACTTCGCGCTACCAGTGGGGCAACCTGCGCAGCTGCGAGAAAAGCCGCTTTCTGGACGAGATTGACCCGCGCTTCGTTGACTTCAAATTCGCCGCCGGCCCCGGCCCGGCCGAGGGTTCGCCGTTCCAGCACGTATTCGAGCGCCGCTCGAACCTGATTCCGACCCCGCCGCGCAAGGTGCAGGCCACCAAATACGTGGCCCCCGCCGACTTCGCGCCTTCCGACACCTCGAAGCTGCAGGTGGGCCAGCGCGTGGAGCACGCCAAGTTTGGCTTTGGCGCGGTGAGCGCGCTCGAAACCCAGCAGGGCACCACCAAGGCCACCATTCAGTTCGAGGAAGTGGGCGAGAAAGTGCTGCTACTGAGCTTCGCCAAGCTAAGGGTGCATTAGGAGTTATTGGTTGATAGAACGGCCCAAGAGAACGTCATGCAGAGCGCAGCGAAGCATCTCGCCCGCAGTCACTAATTCATGACGTCCGCCTGATTAGATTACTGCCACACGCAAGATGCTTCGCTACGCTCTGCATGACGTTCTTTTATCTCAGCCTTATATCATAACCTACCACGCCTCGCCCGCCGTATCTTTGGCCGGAGCCCCGCCCACGGCGGCCCCTCCCCTGTTTCTATGACCGATATTACTTCCCTGCCCTTCCACCTGCAATTGCTGGTGCGCGAATACGGGCAAAGCACCTATCAGCTCATCCTCGGCCTCAAAGACATTGAGGACTTGGCTGAGCGCACCAAGCGCGCCGCCGCCATTGTGCAGCTGATGCTGCGCTTGCAGCCCGCCCTGCGCGATTTGCCCGAAATTCAGACCCGCCTCTGGAACCATCTGCACGCCATGGCCGGCGAAGAGGTGACCCTTGAAGCCCCGGTGCCCCTGCGTAGCCTCACAGTGCGCACCGAAAAGCCGGCCCGCGTACCCTACCCCCGCATGGCCCCCAAACTACGAGTCTACGGGGCAGGCATTGAAGCTTTGATAACCAAGGCCCTTACTATTGAAGATGCGACGGAACGCGAGCAAGCCACCATCCAAATTGGCCGCACGATGAAGTTCCTCTACCGCCAGCACAACAAGGAAAACGCCAAGGACGTGACCATTCTGCGCCACTTGGGCGAGCTGTCGGGCGGGCAGTTGCGCCTCGACCCGGCCCTGGTCGACAGCGAAAACCTGTTCGAGATGCCCCAGGTGACGGGGACGGCCAAAGCCTTCATCGTGCCCCAGCCTACCCAAGCAACCCAGCCGCGCGACCGCCGCGACCGGGAGCGCGACCGCGACGGCCGGGGCAACGGCAGCGCCTTCGGTGGCAAAAACGGTAAGAAGCGCAAGAAAGGCCGCAGCCAGGAGCCGCAGCAGCCGCCGCAGTAATTTATTTCAGTTGAACGTCATGCTGAGCTTGCCGAAGCATCTCTACCGCGTAAGTAATTAATTACTAATGCACGCGAGATGCTTCGGCAAGCTCAGCATGACGTTCTTCTTACCCGTTAAACGAACCGTATAATATGGCTGCATTTGAAGTACGCGGCGGCAAAGCCCTGCGCGGCGAAATCACGCCCCAGGGCGCCAAGAACGAAGCCCTCCAGATTCTGTGCGCGGTATTGCTGACCCCGGAGCCCGTCACCATCAGCAACATCCCCGACATCCGCGACGTGAACAAGCTCATCGAGCTGCTGCGCGACATGGGCGT
>JANXMN010000410.1 GCA_025354605.1 Hymenobacter sp.
TTCAATGGCCTGGAATGAATTAAGTAGTCGTGCCTAAGTAAGCGTAGTGCAAAAGGAGGTCATGCTGAGCCTGTCGAAGCACCTCTCCCGCTTCGCCAGGGCCGCTCAACGAAGCGGGAGAGATGCTTCGACAAGCTCAGCATGACCGCCTTTTCACTGTACGCTTATTTATGCCTGACTACTTAGAACGTGAGGCGGTAGAACGGCACGGGCAGAAACCCCTGTTGGTAGGCCGTGCCGATGGAATTGGTGCGGGCGTTGTAGGCCTGCTGGAAGATGTTCTGGTTGTTGGTGACGTTTTGCAAATCGACGGCAATTTCGTGGGTGAGGCGGGCGCGGTTGATTTTGTAGCCCAGCTTGACGTCGGCCCGGAAGTACTGGGTTTGCTGCTCACTGAACGCCTGGCCGTAGCGGTAGACGGCCTGGCGAGCCTGGCGCGAGGCTTCGAGGTCGAGGGGCGTGTTGTAGCGGCCGCCGGTGACGGCGCCCTTCAGGCTGACGGTAAAGGTGTTGCCGCGGCGGCCCAGCGTGAGCTCGCGGCCCACCAGGGCGTTGGCTACGTAGCGGGTGTTGAAGGGCGTGTTGCGCTTCACGCCGTCGGAGCCCTGGTACTTCGACTCGAACAGCGAGGAGGTGAGCAGGAAGTAGTAGCCTTGGGCGAAGGCGCGCTCCAGGGTGAGCTCGACGCCGTAGTTGCGGCCGGTGCCGGCGTTCACGAGGTTGGTTTTGGTGGGCGGCGAGAAGCTGACGCCCTCGGTAAGGGCCGAGTAGTAGCTGGCCGTGCGCTCCACGGGAGCGTCGAAAATCCACTGGTAGTAGCCCTCCACGCGCAGGCGCACGTTGTCGGTGAGCTGGCGGTTGTAGCCCAGCACGAGGTGGTGGGCGCGGGTGAAGCCCAGGTCGTGGTTGGGCAAGGGGTTGGCGTCGGTGGGCTGGCGGCTCTGGGTGAAGTAGCTGAGCAGGGGCTGCAAGGTGCTGTGCAGGCCGTAGGCCAGGCTCAGGCTGCTGGCGGCCGACGCCTGGTAGTGCACCCCCAGGCGGGGCTCGACGGCGGTGCTGCCGTTGAGGGCGAAGCGCAGGGCGCTGAGGCCGGCGTTGAGGGTGAGCTGGTCGGAAAAGCGGTGCTTCCACTGCCCGTACACCTGCGTGAGGGCGGTGGAGCCGTCGGCATCGCGCTCGGTGCGCGGGCTGGGATAGGTGACGGCGGTGAGGTAGTTGTAGTGCAGCAAATCGACGATGAGGCCGGCCGATACCCGGTCGCGGGCGCTGAGCTTGTGGCTGGCCGAGAGGTTGGCCGAGAGCTTGTCCTGCGTAAAGTCGGAGTGGTAGTGGGGGATTTCGGCCCGCACGCGGCGGCCGTTGGCGTAGAGCACGGTGTCTTCGTCGTAGCGCTGGGTGGTGCGCGAGGCCGAGAGCACCAGCCGGGCCACGGTGCGGCCGCTGAAGCGGTGCTCGTAGCTGGCGGCGGCAATGCCGGTGGCGAAGCGCGGGCGGCCGTTGGTGTTTTCGTCGCCGTAGGCGTCGGCCTTGGTCGAGTCCACGTCGCGGCCCAGGAAGGTGATGGTGGAGCGCCCGCCGAGCGCCCAGGCCGAAAAGGTGCCGCGCGCTCCCACCGGCACGTCTACTTTGGCCGTGAAATCCTGGTAGTTGGGGGTGCCGGCAATCTGGTAGCCCACGGCTTTGAGCAGCGAAAACAGCGAATAGCGGTAGTTGACGAGGTACGACGCCTTGGACCGGGCGCTGAACGGCCCTTCCATTCCCACTTCCAGCCCGTTGAAGCCCACCTGGCCCAGAAACTCGCGCTTCTCGTCGTTGCCCTTGCGCAGGCGCAGGTCGAACACCGAGCCCAGGGCGTTGGCGTACTCGCCGGGGAAGGCACCGGTGAGGAAGTCGGACTTGGCCAGCAGGTTGTTGTTGAGCATGCTCACCGGGCCGCCGGTGGTGCCCTGGGCGCCGTAGTGGTTGGGGTTGGGGATGTTCACGCCGTCGAGGCGCCAGAGCAGGGAAGCCGGCGAGTTGCCGCGCACCACGATGTCGTTGCGGGTGTCGTTGGCGCTGCTCACGCCGGCGAAGTTCTGGGCCATGCGGGCCGGGTCGCCGAGGGCCCCCGCGTAGCGGTTGGCATCGAGCGGCGAGAAGGGCCGGGCCGAGACGGTAGCCATTTCGTTGTTGGCCACGGTGCGGTCTTCGCTGCGCTTGTACACCACCTGCACCTCGTCGAGCTTGGTGAGGCGCTCGGTCAGGCTCAAGTCGAGCACCACTTCCTTGCCGGCGCTCACGACCACCTCGTTCAGCAGCACGTCTTCGTAGCCGAGGCTGCTGACGCGCAGCTTCACGCGGCCCACCGGCACCCCAGCGAGGCGGAAGCGGCCGTTCACATCGGTGGTGGTGCCGAGGGCGGGGTCCAGGCCCAGCACCACCACGGTAGCCCCGATGACGGGCGCTTTGGCCCCACCGTCGAGGACGGTGCCGCGCACGGTCTGGGTGGCGGTTTGGGCCCGGACCGCCGGCGCTGAAGCGAAGGCGGCAATCAGAAGAAAAAAGAAGGGGAAGAGCTTGCGCATGGCCTTTGGTGGTTGGTTGAGGTACCAAAGGTGGCCGGCGGGCCAAGCGAAGAAAAGGGCTTTTGGGGCGAAGCGGCGGGGAGTGGGGGCGAAGCGTCGGAAGCGGTGGGGCGAATGGCGGAGTGGAGCTGAGCAAACTGGGCGGCCGCAGGGTGTTACGTTCTTGGGTATTCGCCCGGCGCGTGCGCCTCATAGGAGTTCCATAAGGCGCACGCGCCGGGCGACTACCCGAAGAATCCCGGCGCGGCAATAGCTAACCCAAGTCGCGGACTAGCCGCGTAGCGGCGAAAGGGTTGTAGCCTCTGGGCAGTTGGCCAATAAAGTCGCGTAGCGACGACAGAAACGCCCGGAATTCTTTCACCGCTACGCGGTTTTTCGCGCATCATGCCATTGAAACTACCAACCTGGCGCCGCTACGCGGCTAGTCCGCAACTGGGGTTAGCGATGCTACTTGTCAATCCGGAAACCCAGGCCAAACTGAATCAGGCTGCTTTCGACTGATTTCTGGTAGGACACCGAGAAGGCCAGGGTTTCCACCACCGGGGCGATGTAGAAGCCCGCGCCGTAGCCCGCGTGCCAGCCGCCGGGCGAGGCATCCTGGTAGTACACCCGGCCCTGGTCGAAGAAGCCAAACACGCCGTAGTAGAAGGGCAGGAAACCGTTTTTTACCTGGCCCAGGGCCAAGCGCAGCTCGGTGTTGTAGTACAGGCTGGCGTCGCCGCTGAAGCGGTTGCGGTAGTAGCCGCGCAGGCCCTCGGCCTGGCCAATGCTGGCGAATTTGTAGAAGGGAATGTCGGCATCGGGGCCGTAGTTTTTCGCCCCGCCGCCCTTGAGCACCAGCGTCACCGGCACGCCGATTTTGGCGGTGCCGTAGTATTCGGCGAAGCCCTGCGTCAGGCCGAAGGTGCTTTTGGTGCTGCTCAGCTGCTGGTAGGTGTCGTGCTGCACGCGCAGGCGCACGCCGCGCTGGGCAAAGCTGCGGCGGTTGCGCAGGTCGAGGTCGAGCACGGCGTTCAGGCCCAGCAGGCGCTGGGCGCTGGTGTTGGGGCGCTGGTCGGCCGGGAGGGTGCCCACCGACCCGAGGTAGGAAGTGCCAGCGAAGTCGCTCACGTAGCTCTCGAAGGCCGGCCCGACGCGGAACACGCTGCGCTGCCAGAAGCTGCGCTCCAGGAAGCCGTTCAGGGTGTAGCCCTGGTAGCGGGCATTGTAGAACTTGTCGTCGTACCGGGTCTGGTCGAAGGCGGTGTTGTTGCCCAGGCCGAAAAAGCGGTAGAACGGGAAATAGTTGCCGTAGCTCGCCTCGCCGCCCGCGTCGACTTTGCCGATGGCGTAGCGGTGCCGCGTGCTGGCCGTGAGCTGGAACAGCCCGTTGAGGCTGCCCTGCACGTCGAACGCATACAGGTTCTTGTAGCCCGGCTTGCGGAAGCCCTGGCGCAGGAAGGTGACGCCCGCGCTGGCCCCGAAGCCGTCGTTGGCGTTGTAGAACAGGCCGATGCTGGGCTTGTAGGAGTTGAATTCGAATTGCTCCCGGTCGTACTCGTTCACGGCCGGGTCGGTGCTGGTGCGGTTGTCCGACTCCGGCCCGAGCTGCAGGTCGGTATCGGGCAGGTCGTAGACTTTGGTGCGGGCGCGCAGGCCGGCAGCGGTGGAGTTGTCGGCGATTTTATCCTTGCCGTCGCCGCCAATCACGCGCACCAGCAGGCTGTGCTTGCCGCCGTCGCCGCTCACCGCAAACACGTCCTTGCCGCCCAGGCCGTAGAGGCACACTTCCTCGGTTTCCCTGGGCTCGAAGGTGCGGTCGAACAGGGCCGGGCCTTTGGCTGCGTCCGAGTCGCCAGCGCGGTCGAACAGCTGCACCCGCACCTGGCCGCCGGGCAGCCGGCTCACCTGGAATACCTCGCCCTTGTTCGAGCCCACCACGTCGACGCGGCGGGCCAGCAGCAGATAATATTCGTCAATAGCCTTGGGCAACTGCTGGATGCGGGCTTTCAGCTTGCGGTTGATTTCCTGGCCCGACTTGTCCTGGATTTCGGCCGGCAGCTGGGCGGTGGCTTCGTCAATAACGGCCGGGGTGATTTTGCCTTGCAGGTACTTGGCCGTTTCCTGCCACTGGGCGCGGGTCAGGCTTTGCAGCAGGAAGCGGTCGAGGTGGCGGGCGGGCCAGTTCAGGCTCTTCATGTCCTCAAACTGGTCGTTGAAGCCTTCGATGCTGGGCACGGCCCACTCGCGGTTGGCCAGGTAGGTGAGCAGGCCGTTCCACTGCGTGAAGCTTTGGTCGCGGTCGCGCGGGATGGGGCGGTATAGCGTGCCGCCGCCAGGCTGCTTGTAGCCGGCCCATTTCCAGTTGTCCTCGTGCTTGCCGAAGTCCGCCACCAGCATGTCGAAAGCGCGGGCGCGGGCCAGGGCCGGGGCGTCCACGCGGTTGTCGTGGTCTTTGTAAAGCTTGCGGAACAGGCCGAAGCTGCGCGTCACCTCGTCGGAGCCGCCGAAGCCGGGCAGGTTGGGCTTGGGGTCGCGGGGCGAGTCTTCGAGCGTGCCGAGCAGGCCCGCGTAGCCGGCGCGGTAGGGGCCAAGCTGCTGGTTGTCGGGCAGGCGAAACAGGCGCGGGCGGGCGTGCAGAATGTCCGTCTGGTCCAGCATATAGCTAATGGGCAGGTTGGAGTACGGGTTGGCCGTGGCCGTCACGTCGCGCAGAATATCCGAGGCAATGGAGTTGCGCAGCTCGGGCGGCAGAATCTTGGTCACGTCCTTGTCCACGGAGCGGAATACGTACTCCGAACTGTCAGCCGCAATGAGCTTGAGCGAAGTGGTCTGCCGTCCGCCGCCCTTGCCGGTGGGGCGCAGGCCGCCTTTCTCCGTGTTCAAATCCAGGGTTTTCACCGCGACGGGCTGCAGCCACGACGAGCGGTAGACGTCGCCGATGAAAAACGACTTGCTGCCGCTGGGCTTGTATTCCGGGCCGGGCACCACGGTGGTCGTGGCCTGGAACGGCGCATCGGGCTTGGCCTCGGCTACCGTTTTGGTGGTGCCGGGGCAGTTGGTGATGAAGGGATTGGCGGGCGGCACCTCACTCCCCCGGCCCCCCGCAAATGCTTGATTCGCATTACCCGCGGAGAGGGAGGAGCCTGACGATTCGCAGGCCGAGCGGAACAGCGTGGCCGAGTAAGCATCGGTGGTGGCCTGCCCGTCGGCGCTAAACGTCACCACGTGTGTTTGCACGGTGCCGTCGGCAAAGTATTCGAGCGTGGTGAAACCTTCCTCCCGCTGGCTGTAGAGCGACGGGCCCTTGGCCCCCACGTGCTCACTCCGGGCAAAGCTGCCGCTTACAATGTGGTAGTTGCCCTGGAACGGGGCGATTTGCAGGCTGTAGTCGTGGGCGGCGGCATATACTACGCCAGGGTTGCTTTGCAGGGTGTTCAGCAGCTCCTTTCTCAGTTCCTGGTAGCCGGGGCTGGCCAGGTCGCGCGGGGTGCCCACGTTCTGGCGGTAGGCGGCGTAGATGGTGCCGAGCACGGGCGGGCTGAGGTGGCGCGCGAGGGGTTCATGGCCGCCATACACACCGTTGCTCACCACCGGGTGGTGGCCCAGCAGCAGCACGTTGCGGTTCTTGGTTTCGTCGATAATATCCTGCAGCTGCTCGCGGAACTCCTCCTTGGTGAGGGTCTTGCAGTCGGTGTCGGGCGCTTCGGGGCGGTCGAAAGGGTGCGTGAACCAGGGCGTATTGATAGCCACCAGGCGCACCAGCGGGGCCACGTCCACCACTTCGGGGCCGGGGCAGCCGTTGGTCGGAACAAAGGCATTCTGGCCAGGCAGCTGCTTCTCGATGTACTTCTCGAGGCGGCGCACGGCCTTGAGGCCAGCGGGGCCGGAGTTGGCCCAGTCCTTATCGCCGGGCAGGAAGTAGATTTTGCCCTGCGGCAGGCCCTTCACCAGGGCAATCAGCTCGTCGGCGCGGGTGCGGGCAGCCTGGGCCAGGGTGGTATCGGCCGAGGCCACCAAGCCGGTGTTGCCCACGATATCGCCCAGGTGCACCACCGTGAAAGGGCCGGTATGGCGTTCCAGGGTGGCGCGCAGCAGCTTCAGGCGGGCGAGGGGTAGATTTTCCTGGGCGGTGTTGCCCAGCAGGAAAACGGTGTGGGCGGGGGGCGTGTTCTGGGCGGCAAGCGGCCCCGCAGCAAGGCCCAGTGCGCAGAGCGCGGAAAGAAAAAGGTGGCGCATAGGAAATCGGTATGACTGCGAGTACGCAGAAAACCGCTTTAAGTATGCGCCCGCCTCGACTAACTACTTGCTGGCATCGACGAAATGCCGCGGCCGCCCCCATTGCTGCCCCAGCAGCAACAGCAGGCAGGGCAGCCCCACCCACCCCGCCTCGCTGGCCAGCACCAGCAGCCCCCGGCTCCCAAAGAACCCCCGGATGCTGAGGGGCGATACTTTGATGGGGCGGAGGGGAAAGAAATACCGCTCCAGGTGCCAGGGGCTGAAAAAAGCCACGCCTAGCCCGCCCGTGGTCATCGCATCGAGCAGGCCGTGCGAGGCCGTGGCCAGGAACAGCAGCAGCCCCAGCCGCGCCGCCGCCGGCCGCCCCACCCGCTGCACCAGCCGGCTCAGCAGCACCCCCCCCGCCGCCACGATGGCGGCGGCCAGCAACGAGTGCGTCAGGCCCCGGTGGCCCCAGAGGCTGTTGTAGGGCACGCCCAGGCGGTAGCCCAGGGCGTCCACGTCGGGCAGGGCCGCGCAGGCGGCGGCAGCCAGCCAATAGGGCCAGTGCCGTTTTTCGGGCAGGAAAAGTTTGCCGAGCGTAGCGCCCAGGGCGGCGTGGGCGAATGCAGAAGCCATGGGCCAAGCAGGGGAGAAGTGAGGGCCGCAAAGCTAATCGGCGGGGCGCGGTGCGTTGCCGCGCCAGCCGCTACTTTCACCGCGCGCAATTCGCACTGCCATGCTCCCCGACCTCCCCGTTCTCATTGTCGGTGCCGGCCCGTCCGGCCTCATGCTCGCCCTGGAGTTGTGCCGCCACGGCCGCACCCCGCGCCTCGTCGATGCCCGCCCCGGCCCCTCGCCGCTGAGCCGGGCGGTGGTAGTGCACGCCCGCACCCTGGAGCTGCTCGACCGCCACGGGCTGGCCGATGCCTTCGTGGAGCGGGGCCAACTTGTGCGCGGCGGGGCCATGCGGCGCAATGGGCAAGTGGTGGCCACCGTGCCGCTGGGCCGCATCGGCGAGGGCCTCAGCCCGTTTCCCTTTCTATTGATATTGTCGCAGGACCAGACCGAGGGCCTGCTGCGCGAAGCGCTGGCCAGCTACGGCGTGGCGGTGGAATGGAACAGGCCGCTGGTGGGCCTCGTGCAGGATGCCACCGGCGTTACGGCCACCCTGCAGGCCGAGGGGGCCGAGGCCACGCAGGTGCGGGTCGCCTACCTGGCCGGCTGCGACGGGGCCAGCTCGGCCGTGCGCAAAGCCCTGCAAATTGGCTTTCCCGGGGGCACCTACGAGCAGATGTTCTACGTGGCCGATACCATGGCCGAGGGCCTGCCGCCCGACGCGCACAACGGCCGGCAGCTGCAGATTTCCCTGGCGCCGCGCACCTTCAGCGCCTTCTTTCCCATGCCGGGCGGCCGCACGCGCATCATCGGCCTGCTGCCCGACGGCCTCGACCCCGAGACGGCCACGTTTGCCGACGTGCAGCCCGCCCTCGAAGCCGCCGAGCGCATTCGGGTGCAGGAGGTGAGCTGGTTTTCGACTTACCGCGTGCACCATCGCGTGGCCGACCATTTCCGGCAGGGCCGCGCCTTCCTGGTGGGCGATGCCGGCCACATCCACAGCCCCGCCGGCGGCCAGGGCATGAACACCGGCCTGGGCGATGCCGTGAACCTGGGCTGGAAGCTGGCGGCCGCCCTGCGCCCCGCCGCCCCCGCCGAAGCCCTGCTCGCCACCTACGAAGCCGAGCGCCTGCCCTTCGCCCGCCAGCTGGTGGCTACCACCGACCGCGCCTTCACCGGGGCCACGCGGGCCTCGTCCTGGGCCAGCTTTGTGCGCACCCAGCTAGCGCCCCGGCTGCTGCCGCTGGCGCTTCGTCTGCCCTTGTTCCGGCGGCACCTGTTCCGTACCCTCTCCCAGATTGCTATTGCTTATCCCCATTCGCCGCTGAGCCAGGGCCGTACCGCCACCACCGCCGGCGGCCAGCGCCTGCCTTGGGCGGCCGGCCGCTACGAGCTGCTGCATCCACCGGGCTGGCACCTGGTGCACGTGGGGCCGGTGCCGCCCGCCGTGGCCGCCTGGGCCGGGCGCTGGTCGCTGCCCGTGTCGGCCGTAGCGGCTGCTGGCGAAGCTCCCGGCACCGTGTGCCTGGTACGCCCCGATGGCTACCTCGGGCTGGTAGCCGCCGAATTTGCGGAAACCTACTTCGCTGCCTACGCCCGGCAATGGCTGGGGCACTAGCCGGGCCCCGGCCTGCTCAGCTCGCCAGCTCGCGCAGCACTTTGGGCACGCCGGTGCTGGCGGGCTCTACCACGTAGCGCACGCTACGGCGGCCGGCCTCGGGCTGGTGTGGGTCGATGACGAACACCGGACAGGTGGCCGGCGCGTAGTGCAGCAGGCCCGCCGCCGGGTACACCTGCAACGAAGTGCCCACCACGAGCAGCGCATCCGCGGTAGCCACCGTTTCGGCCGCTTCCTCGATGGCCGGCACCATTTCGCCAAACCACACAATGTGGGGGCGCAGCTGCTCGCCGTCGGGGGCCAGGTCGCCCAAGCTGATGTCACCTGGGCAGTCATACACGGCAGTTTCGTCGCCCACCGAGCGCATCTGGTTCAGCATGCCGTGCAGGTGCAATACGTCGGAAGAGCCGGCGCGCTCGTGCAGGTCGTCCACGTTCTGGGTGATGATGCGCACGCGCCAGCCGGGCTGCTTCTCGAAGTTGGCCAAGGCCAGGTGGGCGGCGTTGGGCTGCACGGTGCGGGCCTGGGCGCGGCGTTGGTTGTAGAAATCGAGCACCAGGGTCGGGTTGCGGGCAAAGCCCTCGGGCGAGGCTACATCCTCCACGCGGTGGTCTTCCCACAGCCCGTTGGTATCGCGGAAGGTGCGGATGCCGGACTCGGCCGAAACGCCGGCCCCGGTCAGTACAACGAGGTGTTTCATGGAACTTGGGGACTTGGGGTCTTTGATAACCGAAAGAACGTCATGCTGAGCTTGTCGAAGCATCTCTACCGCAATAAGTAATTAGTTACTATTGCGGTAGA
>JANXMN010000493.1 GCA_025354605.1 Hymenobacter sp.
CAACTAATACGCGGACTCGCAGAGTCCACGCTACAGTACCTTTGCGCCTTCGCATTCGCTTCGCTTTTCCATGACTGAAATCACCATTGGCGGCCGCCGGGTTGGCCCCGCGCACAAGCCGTTCATCATCGCCGAGATGTCGGGCAACCACAACCAGAGCCTGGAGCGCGCCCTGGCCCTGGTCGATGCTGCCGCCGCGACCGGCGTGGATGCCCTCAAGCTGCAGACCTATACCGCCGACACCATTTCGATGGATACCGGCTTCGCCATCGACGAAGAGGGCCGCTCGCTGTGGGAAGGCAAAAACCTCTACCAGCTGTATCAGGAGGCCCATACGCCCTGGGATTGGCACGCCGAGCTGTTTGCCCGCGCCCGGCAGCACGGCCTGTTGGCCTTCAGCACCCCTTTTGATGAAACGGCGGTGGATTTTCTGGAGTCGTTGGACGTGCCGGCGTACAAGATTGCCTCATTTGAAAACGCCCACTGGCCCCTGTTGCGCAAAGTAGCCGCCACGGGTAAGCCGGTCATCATCAGCACCGGGGCAGCCACCCTGGCCGAGGTCGACGAGGCCGTGCGGGTGTTGCGCGCCGCCGGCTGCCGCGAGCTGGTGCTGCTGAAATGCACCAGCACCTACCCGGCCTCGCCCGCCAACACCAACCTGCGCACTATTCCGGTGCTGGCCGAAACCTTCGGCTGCCCCGTGGGCCTGAGCGACCACACCATGGGTGTGGGCACGAGCGTGGCCGCGGTGGCCCTGGGAGCCTGCGTCATCGAAAAGCACTTCACCCTAAGCCGGGCCGAGGGCGGCGTCGACTCGGCCTTTTCGCTGGAGCCGCAGGAGCTGAAACTGCTGGTGGAGGAAACCGAGCGCGCCCAGCTCTCGCTGGGCACCGTGCAGCTCTGCGTGCAGGAGGCCGAGGCGAAAAGCCGCCTGTATAAGCGCAGCATCTACGTATCGAAACCCATCGCGGCGGGCGAAGAATTCACCAGCGACAACCTGAAAATCATCCGTCCCGGCGACGGCCTCTGGCCCCGGCATTGGGAAACCGTACTGGGCCGCAAAGCCGTGAAAGACCTCAAGCCCGGCACCCCGCTGACGTGGGAGGCAGTCTAATGCCCGCCCGGAAACTGCCTTTGCTGTCGCGCCTGCGCGACATCCTCCAGCTGCGGTTCACCGATATTTTTGCGGCCCTATCGCCGGCCGCGCTGGCCGATATTTCGCCGGCCAACCCGCTGAAGCGGCTGGCACGGGTGCTGGGCTACGCGGGGCTGCGACTGGTGGGCAATATTTCCCGGCCGATAAACAACCGGGCCGACCTGCGGGGCAACGTGTGGTTGTACGTGGTGAGTGCCAACAACTACGACGCCCTGGCTTTTCTGGCCGAAGCCCGGACCGACGCGGTGCTGGTAGCGGGACAGGGCAAGAACATCGGGCGCTACAACGCGGTAGTGAATAGACTCTCACTACGGCGCAAGCTGCTTTACTACTGGCAGTTTCCGGGGGCGCTGTGGGGGCTGTGGCGCCAGGTGGGGCCGCGGGCGCTGCGTTTTTTCGATTTCGTGTTCTACGCCATCGGCTACTACGAGGTGTACCGGCGGGCCTTGCGCCACTACCGGCCCCGGGCCGTGGTGTTTTCCAACGACCACAACGACGACACCCGCTCGCTGCTGCTGGCCTGCCGGGCCGAGGGCGTGCCCACGGCCTACGTGCAGCACGCCAGCGTGAGCACCAACTTCCCGCCCCTGGGCTTCGACCTGAGCCTACTCGAAGGCCAGGATGCGCTCGACAAATACCGGCAGTGCGGCCCCATCGCGGGCCAGGTAGCGCTGGTGGGCATGCCCAAGGCCGACGCCTACCTGAGCCGACGCAATACGGCCGCCGCCGTGCGCCGGGTGGGCCTAGCCTGCAACATCCACGACCCCCTGCCCGCCCTCACCGAAACGCTCGCCTACCTGCTTCTGGAGCTGCCGGACCTGACTTTCACCTTGCGCCCCCACCCCAGCGACGGCCGCGACTTCGGGCCGCTGCAGCGGCGGCTGCCCGGCCTGCAATGGTCGGATGCGCGGGCCGAAAACGTGTTCGATTTCCTGCTGAGGCAGGATGCGCTGGTGGCCGCCGATACTTCCACCCACCTCGAAGCCACGCTCCTCAACGTGGCCAGCATCTATTACCGCTTCGCGGCCAACCCACTCACCGACGACTACTACGGCTACGCTGCCCGCGGCCTGGTGGCCCGGGCCGACACGCCCGCCGCGTTGGCTGCCGAGCTGCGCCGCCTGGCCGCCCACAAGCCCACCGACCTGTACCGCCGCGCCGCCTACTACAACGCCACCCTGGGCACCCCCGACGAGGGCCGCAGCCGCGAGCGTACCGCCAGCCTCTTAAACGACTGGCTGAATGAAATAGCGCCAACTACCTGACCTTCGAGTACATTTGATTTAATGTCAACCTCCGCTGCTTCATCTGCGCTGCCGCTGGTCAATCCCATTCCGGTTTCGGCCGATATGAGACTGGGCTATGTGCTGCCCCATTTTGCCCTGGCTTACGAAGCGGTACCCGAGAACCTGATTGGCTACCCCGGCGGCCACAAACTCATCGAAGTAGTCGATGCAGCGGACGACTTTTTCCAGGCCCGGCAACCCTACCCGGCCGCTCCCAACTACCGCGAGTGGGCCGGCCAGCGCGTCCCGTTTTTCTTCGACCCCACCCCCGCCGCACCGCTGCTGGAGCTGCTGCCGGGCCGGGCGCGTATCAACGCCGACCTGGTTTCGGCGGCTTTTTACCTCCTCAGCGGCTGGCAGGAATATTTCGATGATACCCGCGACCGGCACGGCCGCTTTCCCTACGCCGCCAGCGTGCAGCAGCGGTATGATTTCGGGGCGCTGCCGGTGGTGAACTACTACTTCGACGTGCTGAAAGCGGCCGTCGAGCACGTTACCGGCCAAACCCTAAAACCCCGCACCTGGGGCACCAGCGCCCCCTTTGCCGCCTTCGTCACCCACGACATCGACCAGCTGCGCAGCGCCTGGAAAGCCCCGGCCAAAGCCGACCTGCGCGCCGGCCGGCTCCTGCGCTTCGGCCGGCGGCTGGGGCAGCGGCTGGCGCGGCCTGATGCCTGGGACAACCTGGAGGCCGTGGCCGCCACCGTGGCCGCCTACGGTGCGCGCTCCACGTTTTTCATCCTGCCCGAGCACCGCCGCGGCTCGGAAGGCACCCCGAATGCCGACTACCGCCTCACCCCGCCGCTCCGGCAGCGGCTGCGGCAGCTGCAGCAGCAGGGCCACGAAATCGGGTTGCACGCCAGCATCGGCACGGCCACCCACCTCCCCTCGTTTTTGCTGGAAAAGGAAACGCGCTTAGGGCTTCCCGCCGCCGGCAACCGCTTCCATTACCTGCGCTACGAGCCCCGCCAGACCCCGGCCCTGCTCGAAGCGGCGGTTGAAACGGGCCTGCGCTACGACTCCACGCTGGGCTTTGCCGAGCATTTCGGCTTTCGAAACTCGTATTGCCATCCCTTTTATCTGTTCAACTTTGCCACGGGCAAAGCGCATAGCTTTCTGGAAATCCCACTCAACGTGATGGATGCTACCCTGCACCATCCCAATTATTTACAGCTGAGCGCGGCCGAACTCCTCCCGGCCCTGCGGCCCATGCTGGCGGAAGTGGAAAAGTTTGGCGGCGTCGCCACCATCCTCTGGCACAACGACCATTTCGACCCGGCCAATACCGTCACCGGCCCGCGTCAGTTTGCCGAAATCATGGACCACCTGCGAGCACGCGGGGCGGCCTTTCTTACTGGAGAGCAGATTCTGGCCGAACTTTGAACCTGGTTGCGGCCGCGGACTACTTGCAGCAGCTCAACTGCCGTTGCTTCAGCCTCAGCCAGCCGCTGGTTTCGTTAATGCCTGAGGTAAGTCCCGGGTTCGCTCACTCTCTCATTTACTCATTCACCGTTTGGGCATCGTTCAGCGCCAGGGCATCCGCAACACCCTGATTTCCTACGTCGGCCTGGCCATTGGCTTCGCCAACACCATTCTGGTGCTGCCGCGCCTACTCACGGCCGGGCAGATTGGCCTTACCAGCCTGCTGGTGGCGTTTGCCAGCATCGGCGCGCAGCTTAGCGCGTTTGGGTTCACCAGCGCGGGGCAGCGCTACTTCCCCTACTTCCGCGACCGGGGGCGCAACCATGCGGGCTTCCTGCCCCTGATGCTGGGGCTGCCGCTGCTGGGCTTCGCGGTGGTAGCGGTGCTGATGACCCTGGGGCAGCCACTGGTGCTGGGTTGGTACAAGCCGGCTGATGCGGCGCTGCTGGCCCCGCACTACGGCGTGGCCGTTGCCCTGGCCGGGGCCGTGCTGCTGGGCGGCCTGCTCGATGCTTATCTAAAGTCGCTGTACCACACCTCTTTCTCCTCCTTCTGCCAGGAGATTTTGTTGCGGCTGCTCATTGTGGGGGCAGCGTTGGCCTACAGTGCCCACGCCATCAGCTTCGCGGGCTTCGTGGTAGCCTACGCCGGGGCCTACGCCCTGGTGGCGCTGCTGCTGGCCGGCTATCTGGCCGCCATTGGCGAGCTGCACCTGCGGCCCAGCCGCGAGGCGCTGCGGGTGAAGCCGCTGGGTGAGATGCTGGGCTTCGGCGGCTTCGCCCTGCTGAGCAACATCTCGGGTACGGTGCTGCTCAACGTCGACAGCATTATGGTGGGCGCGCGGCTGAGTTTGGCGGCGGGCGGCATCTACGTCATTGCCACCAACATCAGCACGGCCCTCACCCTGCCCTTCCGCGCGCTCAACAAAACCGCTTTCGCCCTGATTTCGGAGTACTGGAAGGAAGAAGACATGACCAAAATGGGCCAGTTCTACCAGCGCGTTACGCGGGTAAATACCCTCCTGGGCTGCTACCTGGCCCTGGGCATCGCTCTGAACCTGGACTTCATTTTCGCCCTCATCCACCGGCCCGAGTACCGGGCCGGGGCTGGCGCGGTGCTGCTGCTACTGGCCGGCCGCCTGTTCGACGGCATCACCGGCGTAAACGGCACCATCGTCGTCACCTCCCCCAAATACCGCTACGACCTGGGCTTCAACATAGCGCTGGCTTCATTCGTGGTGCTGCTCAACTGGCTGCTGATTCCGCCCTACGGGCTGGCCGGCGCGGCCCTAGCTTACTGTATTGCCCTGGTCGGCATCAATTCGGCCCGCACCTGGTTCGTGTGGCACAGCTATGGTATGCACCCCTTCGATGGCCGCATTGCGCGCATTCTGCTGGTGGCTGCTGGCGCGGGTTTCGTAGCCTGGGTGCTGCCCGACACGGGCAACGCCTGGGGAATGCTCTTGCTCCGGGGCGGCGTGCTCACGGTGCTGTACGGGGCTGGGGTGTTAGTGGCTGGGGCAGCGCCGGAAGCAACCGCCGCCTGGGCCAAGTTGCGCGAAGGGCGGAGGCGCTGAGCAGCCGCTGCCACGTAGCGCGTCTCGCCCGCCATCGCGGCCGTGTTGCCGTAGGCCAATATCAACCGGCCGGTTTTGATGGTGTGGTGGTCGTCTTGCACGAACTGATAGGGCTGGCCGGGGACGGTGCCCAAAGAGGCCAGAATATCTTGCGGCAGGTGGCTTCTTTGCCGATGCTCGGATTTAGCACGCAGGTGCCCACCACCAATGCCACGCGCTGGCCGGCGATGTGGGCCGGTTTCAGGTCTTCGATGCAGCCGTGGTGCAACGCCAGGTTGGGTTTTGGTAGCCGAAGGCGACGGTGTGGGCCGCTCGGCGTGACGGCGGGGGCGGTTGGGCGGCTGGTTGCCGTAGTGGCCCAGTACTTGGGCGCGGGGGTTGTGAAGAACACCCGATGCGGTGCGGGCCGGTGGCTGGCGCACAGTACGGCACCGCGTCGTCGGGCCCGCGCCACCCGCGCCGGCCTACGGCCGGAACACCACTACGTTGAAGTCGCGGATGGTGGCCACGCCGCTCACGTTGTAGGTGTACACGTCGATGGTGCCGTTGCCCCCGGCCGTGTTCCAGCTGGCAAAGCCGGGCGCGTTGCCCCAAATGGTGACCGTGACCGGCAGCGTGGTAAAGCTGACCCCGCTCAGCCCTGAGGCGGCCGTGAACGTGAGGCGGGCCTGCCCAACGCCAATGTTGCTGACCGTATAGTTGCCCGACGACGAGTACACGCTGGCCCCGGCGTTGGTCGAAAGCTGCCCGTAGGCCACGGCCAGCATGTTGTTGGTCCCGGTGCCGGGGGTATGCACTTCGGTGGCGCGGGCCGGGCCGTTCACGTCGAGGGTTTCGGTGGTGGCGGGCTGGATGCCAATGCCCACCTGCCCGGTGCTGAGGATGCTGACCCGGTCGGTGCCGCCCACATAAAAGCGCAGGTCGCTGGTGGCCTGGGGCTGGTACATCACCGCCTCGGTGCTGGGGGTGCCCCCGGCGGTGGCGGCCACCAGGCCAATGCCGGCCTGGTCGTTAGTACTGCGGATGCGGGCGCGGGCAATCTGGCTGCTCACGCCCGACCCACGCACTTCCAGCGCCGCCTGGGGGCTCACGATGCCGCCCAACCCCACCGTGCCCGTGCTGCTGATGAAGAGGTCGGGCAGCAGGTCGGCGGGGGCGGGGGTGCCGGGCAAGGCGGCGGTGTTGGCCACGCGGCCAATCTTAAAGTCGGCGCCGGTCACGCGCCACAGGCCGGCGTACTCGCCGCTGTACTTCAGCAGGCCGGTGCGCTTCTGGCCGCCGGCGTCCACGAGTACCCCGCTGGCTTCGCCGTTGATGTAGGCCGAGCCGCCTTCCACCTGCACCCGCTCGGTGAGGGCGTTGGTGCCGGTGCCCACGCCCAGGTTGCCGGCCTGGCTTAGGCGCATCAGGCGGCGGTTGATAGTGGAAGTAAGGTCGTAGGTGGCCCACTGGAAGTCGCGGTTCGCCAGCTCGGGCACGCCCATCGTCAGGTTGAAGTACTCCATGAACAGCCCCCAGCGGCCCAGCCCGGTGTAGTTGCCCGACGTGAAGGGGTCCCAGCCGCGGGTGATGATGGGCCGGTCCTGGGCGTCGAGCACCACGCCCTTGTCGGTAGCGGCGTGGATGGTACCGGCCACGTCCAGCTCATAGTTCGGGTAAATGCCAATTCCGAAACGGCCCGTGGAGTCGAGCACGGCCTGGGCCAGGCCACTGGTGTTGAAGTACAGGTCGCTGGCCGGCGTGAGGCCGTTGCCCAGGTAGTTGCCCGACAGGCTGGAGAGCACAAAGCCGCCGCCTAGCGCCCCGTTCACGCGCCCGCCCATGCCCATGACGCCCATGAAGTCGTTTTTGCGCATGTTGGCCGGGGCCGCCACCGTGCCCCGGTAGCGGTGCAGGGCCAGGCCGGGGGCGGCGGTGGGGCCGTAGGCCCGCATCACGATATCGTCCACGCCGCCGCCGTTGCTGGCCTCGGCCACCACGTCGAGGCGCGCGGTGGGGGCACCGGTTCCCACGCCCAGGTAGCCCGTCCCGGTCAGGCGCAGCAGTTCGGTGCCGTCGCCGTTTTTGCCGCCGGCGTAAAATACGTGGCTGGCGGTGTTGTCAATCACGTGGTAGTTGAGCTGCGCCGCGCTGATGCCGAAGCCGTAATGCGCCGTGGAGAGTCCGCCATCCCAGAGCGTAATCTTGGGCTCTATCAGACTGGGGGTGATGTTGAGGCGGGTGCGGGCCGATAGCGAGCCGATGCTCACCGCGCCCAGGCCGGCTGGCCGGTAGGCGTTGGGGCCGTTGCGTAGCCAGGCGGGGTCGTCCCAGATGGCCGCGCCGCTGGGCTGCATCGTGAGCACCTGGCCCCCGGTGCCGGCCAGCGGGGGCAGGGTATAGCTGGCCGGGGCCTGCGAAAAGCTTACCACCAGCCGCGCGGGGTACGTCCCGCCGGTGGCATTGGCGCAAGCCCCCGAAGTCAGCAGTTGGTTGGCGGCATCGGCGAAGTAGTTCGTAAAGTCGTTGGCGCCAGCGATGGCGTTGGTGTAGCATGTTTCCACCACCAGGTTGCTGGTGCCGTCCCAGGTGAAGGGGCTTTGGTTGAAAACGAACGTGTTATTACCCAGCGCGGTGGTCACGTTGCCCTGGTACACCAAGGTCAGGCCCGGCGTGTAGGTGGTAGTGGTGGTGGCCGCCGCCGTGGGGCCTAGCCGAATGGTGAAGCCGTTGTAGGGCGTGGTGGAGTTTTTCGTATTGATAAAGTACGAGAGCGCCAGCACCGGTCCGGCGTGCATCCCGGTAGCCAGCAGTTCAGCCGCGGTATATACGATTTCGACTTTTTGAGCCAACGCATCCGAAAACGGTACGTTGAGCCCCCCTGCGGTAGTGCCTACCGTAAACGGCCCGCCGCTCTGCACCGGCCCCGGCCCCACTTGCAGGCCGGTCGCAAGGTCGAAGCTCAGGCCGGCCGAGTCGGTGAGGCGCACCCAGCCCACGGGCGGGCTGGCCCCCACGCCGGTGCCGCCGGCGTTGTACCAGAAGCCGGGCTTGGCTCCGTTGGTTTGGTAGAGCAGCAGCCCGGCGGCCGGGGCCGGCATCGTGGTGCGGGTAGCCTCGCTCACTCGGGGCAGTAGAGCGCCCTTGGTGCTGCTCACCACGTCGAGGGCGGCCGAGGCGTCGGGGGCGGTGGTGCCGATGCCCACGCCCTGGGCGCGGACCGGGGCAAGGCCCAGCAAAACGAGCAGCACCGTCAATCCAAGAATGGGCAAAGCGCGTAGCGATTGTTTCATGGCATCGTAAGTAGGCAGGTGGTTGACGGCGCAGGGTTTTCCTGCGTCGTTCAGAAACACAAAGAACCGGCCCAAGCAAGCCAGCCCTCTTTCGAATTCCGTGCAAACACTTGTCTATTTGTATCATTCAACCTTTATTTTGACCTATTCAGCCCTAACCCAGGGCCGCTAAGCCAGCGGAGCAGTGCCAACGCCCACCGATTGGGCGCGGCCCGTAGCTCGGCCCGACAGTGTTGACCAGCAGCGCCAGCCCCGCGGGTGCAGGAAGCGCAGCGGGTGCTGCCAGCCGGGGCGAAGCTGGCACTTGGCTGCCGGCACCTGTTTCCCCGCCGCTCAAAAACCACGAGGACCGGCCCATCTGGGCCGGTCCTCGTGCGGATTCCGTGCAACTGTTGGCTCGTTCGCGGGTTGGTTCGGCCAGAGCCCGGCACCACGGGGTTGCCCGCGCACGGCGGCACTTCACTCGGCGCAGCCACCGGGTTTTGCGGTGCTACGCCCCTACCAGTACCGGCCGCTCCTTCTTCTGCTTTTTTGGGGCCGGGCCGTTCTGGTTCATTTCGCGGTAGAAGAAGGCGAAGATGAGCGGGAAAATCAGCAGCGTGAGCACTGTGGCCGTCACCAGCCCGCCGATAACCACAATAGCCAGGGGCTTCTGGGTTTCCGAGCCGATGCCGGTACTCAGGGCCGCCGGAAACAGGCCAATCATGGCCATTAGGGCCGTCATCACCACGGGGCGCACCCGCGAGGCCACGCCCAGGCGCAGGCTCTCGGTCAGGCTCAGCTTCTTGCGCAGGTTTTCCTTGAACACGGTGATGAGCACGATGCCGTTCTGAATACAGATGCCCAGCAGCGCGATGAAGCCGATGCCGGCCGAAATCGAAAAGTTCACCCCCGTGATGTGCAGTGCCGCGATGCCCCCGATGAGGGCAAACGGCACGTTGGCCAGCACCAGGGCGGCATCTTTGCCATTGCCGAAGGTGATGAACAGCAGGATGAAGATGATGACCAGCGACACCGGCACAATCTGCCCCAGCCGCTTGGTGGCCCGCACTTGGTTCTCGAACTCGCCGGCCCACTCGATGCGGTAACCCTTGTCGAGCTTGATGGTCTGGTCCATCTTCTTCTGGGCCTCGGCAATGGTCGAACCCATGTCGCGGTCGCGGATGGAGAATTTCACCGCGATGAAGCGCTGGCCGTTGTCGTGGTACACGAAGGCCGGGCCGTTGCTGGTGCCGATGTCGGCAATTTCCTTGAGGGCCACCTTGCTGCCCCGAATTGTGGGCACGCGCAGCTCGCCGATTTTTTCCTCCGTATCGCGGTCCTGCTGAGGGTAGCGCACGGTCACGTCGAACTTGCGCTCGCCCTCGTACATCTGGGTGGCGGCCTTGCCGCCCACAGCCATTTCCACCACGGTTTGGGCGTCGGCCGTCTGCACGCCGTAGGCGGCCATGCGGGTTTGGTCGAGGCGCACGCTCATTTCGGGCTGGCCCAGGTTGCGCAGAATGCCCAGGTCCTTCACGCCGCGCACCGTACTAAGCACCTTCATCACCTCATTGGCCTTGCCGTCCAACTCCTTGAGGTCGTTGCCAAAAATCTTCACTGCCAGCGCGGCGTTAATGCCGGCCACGGCCTCCTCCATGTTGTCGATGATGGGCTGTGAGTAGTTGAAAATGATACCGGGGTATTCCTTCAGCTTCTTATCCATCTCGTCAATAA
Organism: Hymenobacter sp.; assembly: GCA_025354605.1. Classification (GTDB taxonomy): domain Bacteria; phylum Bacteroidota; class Bacteroidia; order Cytophagales; family Hymenobacteraceae; genus Hymenobacter. The sequence continues at coordinate 10,429 of JANXMN010000493.1, forward strand.
GCTGCTCCTTCGTGATTTTGCGCGTCCACTCCTCCTTGGGCTTGAGGTTCACCTGGGCCTGCACGTAGTAGATGCCCGAGGGGTCGGTGCCGTCGTTCGAGCGGCCGGTCTGCGAGAGCACCGACGTCACTTCCGGAAACGAGCGCAGGATGCGGCGGTAATTGGCCGCCATCTTGTTGGTTTCGGTGAGGCTCGACGACATGGGTAGCTTGGTTTCCACCCACAGCGCGCCCTCGTTCAGCTCGGGCAGAAATTCCGAGCCCAGGAACTTGAACGAGTACAGCCCCGCTACCACCACGGCCAGCGTCACGCCGAAACTCAGCAGCTTGTGGCGGTAGGTGAAGCCAAACGCACTGGTCACGATGCGGTCGAAGAAGCTCACGATGGGGTTGTGCTTCTCCTTCACGTTCTTGTTCAGCAGCAGGGCCGAGAGCACCGGCACCAGCGTCAGGGTCAGAATCAGCGCCCCAATCAGGGCGAAGCCCAGCGTGTAGGCCAGGGGGCTGAACATCTTGCCCTCCACCTTCTCGAAGGCGAAAATCGGCAGCAGGCAGGTCAGGATAATCAGCTTCGAGAAGAAGATGGCCTTGCCCAACTCACCGCCGGTTTTCTTAATCATGCCCAGCTTGGCCAGCTTGTTGAACTTCTCCATGCCCACCTGCTGGGCCTTGTGGTCGAGCACCACGAAGATGCCTTCGACCATCACCACGGCCCCGTCGATGATGATGCCGAAGTCGATGGCGCCCATGCTCAACAGGTTGGCACTCATGCCCTTCAGCCGCAGGCACACGAAGGCAAACAGCAGCGCCAGCGGCACCACGATGCCCACCGTGAGCGTGGTGCGCCAGTCGGCCATGAAGATGAGCACGATAAGCGTCACCAGCACAATACCTTCAATCAGGTTGTGAATCACGGTGTGCGTGCAGTGGTCCATCAGCACGTCGCGGTCGTAGAACGTCTTCAGATACACGTCGTTGGGCAGCACCTTCTCGTTGAGCTCGGCGATTTTGTCTTTCACGCGGCCCAGTACCTCGGCGGGGTTTTCGCCCTTGCGCATTATCACGATGCCCTCCACCACGTCGCTCTGGTTGTCGAGGCCGGCCTGGCCCACGCGGGGGGCGTGGCTCTCCGTCACCTGGGCCACGTTGCGCACCAAAATCGGCACGTTGTGAATGTCCTTGACGATGATATTGCCGATGTCCTCCGGCTTGGTAAGCAGGCCGATGCCGCGCACTACGTAGCTCTGCGAATTCTTTTCAATCACGTCGCCACCCACGTTCAGGTTGCTCTTCTGCACGGCGTCGTACACTTCCAGCGGGGTCATGTCTTACTTGGCCAGCATGGCGGGGTTCACGCTGATTTCGTACACCTTGCGCGTGCCACCGAAGGCCGCGATGTCGGCCACACCGGGCACCGACTTCAACTGCCGCTCCACCGTCCAGTCCTGAATGGCGAGCAGTTCGTTGGTGCTGCGGCCGGTGCGGCTCTGCACCATGTAGCGGAAAATCTCGCCCGTCGGGCCGTAGGGCGGCTGCACGTGCGAGTCGCAGCCGGTGGGCAGGTTCACGCCGCTCAGCAGGTTGTTTACCTGCTGCCGGGCGAAGAAGTCCTCCACGTTGTCCTCAAAGTCAATCTTGAGCACCGACAAGCCAAACATGCTGATGGAGCGCATGTTGCTCTTCATCTGTACCGAGTTCATGGCCACCTCAATGGGGGTGCTCACAAACCGCTCCACCTCCTCGGCCGAGCGGCCGGGCCAGAGGCTCACGATAATCATCTGCGTGTTGGTCACGTCCGGAAACGCCTCAATGGGCGTGTGCACGTAGCTGTAAGTGCCGCCCGCCACGAGCAGGGCCGTCATGAAAAATACGAAAAACCGATTCTTCAGCGAAAAGGCAACGATGCCGGAGATAAACTTATTCATGCAAATGCGGGGCGGAAGAAATAGTAGCGGCTGGTTACGACAGTGGCCGGATTAATTCGAATGCGGCCATTAGATGAGAATCTGGTGAAAAGTTGATGAGAAAACGATGAGGATTTTATGAAGTCGTGAAGGATGTATGAATTTGGAAGGCACAAAAAAAGCCCGCTGCCTGGTTAAGACAGCGGGCTTTTTTAGGTAGCGTAGACGCGGCGGGTCCGCGCATTAGCGGTTGAGACGCGGACTCGCAGCGTCTCCGCTGCTTTAATGTGCGGCCACCGGCTCCACGTAGCCTTTTTCGCCGGGCAGCGGCACGTACCGGGTGTGCTCCGAGCGGTAGAAGCGCTCGAACACCAGCGGGAACACGAAGAGCGTGAGGATGGTACCCGTAATCAGGCCCCCAATCACCACAATGGCCAGCGGCTTGGACGTCTCCGAGCCGATGCCGGTGCTGATGGCAGCGGGCATGAGGCCGATGGTGGCCATGAGGGCCGTCATCACCACGGGGCGCACCCGCGAAATCACCCCTTCGTTGATGGAATGGTCGAGCGTATGCTTTTTCACGAGGTTCTGCTTGAACACCGAAATCAAAATCACGCCGTTTTGAATGCAGATACCGAACAGCGCAATGAAGCCGATGCCGGCCGAAATACTGAAGTTGGTGCCCGTAATGAGTAGGGCCGCGATGCCGCCGATGATGGCAAAGGGCACGTTGAGCAGCACTAGCCCGGCATCCTTCAGGTTGCCGAACAGGATAAACAGGATGAAGAAGATGAGGGCCAGCGACACCGGCACCACCTGGCTCAGGCGCTGCTGGGCGCGGCGCTGGTTCTCGAAGTCACCGGTCCACTTCTGCTCGTAGCCCTTGGGCAGCTGCACGTGGCGGTTCACCTTGTCCTGGGCCTCCTTGATGGTCGAGCCCATGTCGCGGCCGCGAATCGAGAACTTGACGGCGGCGAAACGGCGGTTGTCGTCGCGGTAAATCAGGCTGGGCCCGGTGACGGCGCCGATGTTGGCAATTTCGGTGAGCGGGATGGTTTTACCGGCCTGCGTGGGCACCATCAGGCCCGAAATTTCGGTAGGCGTCTGGCGGAACTGCGGCTCGTAGCGCACCCGAATGGGGAATTTGCGCTCGCCTTCATAAAGTTGGGTGGCTTCCTTGCCGCCCACGGCCATTTCCAGCACGGCCGCGGCATCCGACTTGCTCACCCCGTAGCTGGCCATGCGCTGCTCATCGAGGTCGACGTGAAACTCGGGCTGGCCGATGTTGCGCAGCACGCCCAGGTCGTCGATGCCGCGCACCGTCTTCAGCACCTCGTACACTTCGCGTGCCTTACCTTCCAGCACCGCCAAGTCGGTACCGTAAATCTTCACCGCGATGGAGCCCTTCACGCCCGAGGCGGCCTCCTCCACGTTGTCGGTAATGGGCTGCGAGAAGTTAAAATCCACCCCGGTAAACTTGTCCAGCTTGTCCTTCATGTGCTCTACCAGCGCCTCGCGGTTGGCCTTCGACTTCATCTCCTGCTCAATCGCGGGCGTGTGCTTAAGCTGCACCAGAAACTCATTGTTGTAGAAGCCCGTGGGGTCGGTGCCGTCGTTGGGCCGGCCGGTCTGGCTCACCACGTCGCTCACTTCGGGGAAGCTCAGAAACACCCGCCGCATCTGGTTGCACAGCTCGTTACTCGACTGTAGGCTGATGCTCAGCGGCAGCTGCGCCCGCACGTAAATCGAGCCCTCGTTCAGCTCCGGCAGAAACTCCGACCCCAGGAAGGAGAACGAGTACAGCCCCAGCGCCGTCACCACGAAGGCAATAATCAGCGTGGCCGTTTTGCGGGCGTAAGTGAAGCGAAAGAAGCGGCTGGCCCCGTTGTGCACGGCCCGCACGAAGAAGTTGTCCTTCTCCCGCACGTCCTTCTTCAGCAAGATGCTCACCAGCACCGGCACCAGCGTGAGGGTAAATATCAGCGCCCCCAGCAGGGCGAAGCCCAGCGTCCAGGCCAGCGGACTGAACACCTTGCCCTCCACTTTCTCGAAGGAGAAAATGGGCAGCAGGGCCGTGATAATAATGGCCTTGGCAAAGAAGATGCTTTTGCCCATCTCGCGGCCCGACTTCTTAATCAGCCCCAGCTTCGAGAGCTTATTGAAGCGCTCCATGCCCAGCTCGTGGGCCCGGTGGTCGAGGGCCACGAACAGCCCCTCCACCATCACCACCGCCCCGTCGATGATAATACCGAAGTCAATCGCGCCCATACTCAGCAGGTTGGCGCTCATACCGCGCAGGCGCAGACAGATAAAGGCAAACAGCAACGCCAACGGGATAATCACCGACACAATCACCGTCGTCCGCCAATCGGCCATGAACAGGAACACGATGAGCGTTACCAGCACGATGCCTTCGAGCAGGTTGTGAACCACCGTTTCGGTCGAGAAGTCAATCAGCTGCTGCCGGTCGTAGAAGGTCACCATCTTCACGTCGGGCGGCAAGATTTTGGTATTCAGCTCGTCCACCTTGTCGTGCAGGCGGGCAATCACTTCCGACGGATTTTCGCCCTTGCGCATCACCACGATGCCTTCGAGCTTGTCGTCCTGGTAGCCCCGGCCTACCTGGCCCAGGCGCGGAAGGGCGCTTTCAGTTACTTTGGCCACGTCGCGCACCAGAATCGGCACCCCGTTCACGTTCTTAATCACCGTGTTGGTGATGTCGGAAATGTTGTTGAGCAGGCCAATACCGCGCACCACGTAGTTCTGCTGGCCCTCGTTTATCACGTCGCCGCCCACGTTGATGTTCGACTTCTGCACGGCGTTGTACAAGTCGAGCGGGGTCAGGCCGAAGTCCTGCAGCTTGCTCGGGTTCACCGAAATTTCGTAGTCCTTCACCTCCCCGCCGAAGCTGTTCACGTCGGCCACGCCGGGTACGGCCTTCAGGTTGCGCTCAATCACCCAGTCCTGCAGCGTTTTCAGCTCGCGCACGGTTTTGGTTTTGCTTTCCAGCGTGTAGCGGTAGATTTCGCCCGTCGGGCCGTAAGGCGGCTGCACATCAGGCGTGATGCCGTCGGGCAGGTCCACCTCGCGCAGCAGGTTGTTCACCTGCGGGCGGGCAAAAGCATCGTCCACGCCATCATCAAAAATCACCTTCACCACCGACAGCCCAAACAGCGTAGTACTGCGCACCGAAGCCTTTTTCTGCACCGGGTTCAGCGCGATTTCGATGGGCACGGTCACGAACTTCTCCATCTCCTCGGCCGAGCGGCCGGGCCACTGCGTGATGATGGTAATTTCCGTATTCGTTACGTCCGGGAACGCCTCGATGGGCGTGTTCCGGTAGCTCACCACGCCCATGATAATCACGGCCAGCGTGAGCAGGAAGATGAACCCTTTGTTCTTGAGCGAAAAGGCAATAATGCCCTGAATGAACTTGTTCACTTCTTTCGAATTATGAGTTGGGAATTATGAGTTATGAGTTGGGCACGGCGCGGCAAGTCCGACCAGTAAAAGGGGCGGTTGGGGGCTGAATCAGGAGCAGGAGTCGGCTGGTTTATCCGGCCAATTCATAACTCATAATTCATAACTCATAATTTGATAATCAGTCGTTCAGCTCGTCGTACACGAGCAGCTGGTCTTTGGCAATCACCACGTCGCCGGGCTTCAGGCCGGAAGTCACGTAGCTGTAGTCGCCCACCGTTTTGCTGATAGTCACGGGGCGGGTTTCGACGTGGGTGCGGTCCCGGAACACCATCACGAAGTTGCGGTCCTTGTCGAATACCACCGATTTGGCGGGCACGGCCAGGGCCTTGGCCCCTTCCGTATTCTCGACGCGCACCTGGGCGTACATCTCGGGCTTGAGTAGATAGCCCGGGTTATCGAGGCGCACCCGCACCTTCATCACCTTGCTGTCAGGGTCGAGCACGTTGAACACCTTGTCAATCTTACCCAGGAAGTGTTTGTCCGGGTAGCTCAGCGTGGTGACGTCGGCCGCGAAGCCCACTTTCACCTTCGAGATGTCCGACTCGAACACGTTGGCCATAATCCAAACGTCATCAAGGTCGCTCACCGTGAATAGGTTCTGCACGTTGTCGTTGTTGAACTGCTCGTGGTCCGAAGCATTCTTCTCGGTAATAAAGCCCGAAATCGGGGCGCGCAGCTCGTACATGCCGTCGGCCCCGATGCCGTACACGCTCAACTGCTTCACGTTCTTGCCCACGGTACCGCGGGCCTTGGTCACCTCGGCACGGGCTAGCACCACGTCACGCTCCGAGTTCAGGCCAGCCTTGAACATGTCCTCGGCCACGGCCAGGTTTTTCCGGGCAATGTCGAGGTCGGAAGTGGCCGCCGTCGTCTGGTTCTGTACATCAGCAATCTCACCCGATTTAATAACGGCCAATATCTGGCCCTTGGTCACCTTGTCGCCGAGCTGCACTTTCAGTTGCTCCACAACGCCGCCCACCAGCGGGTACACTTTCACGGTTTTGTCGCCGTCGCTGGCAATTTCTCCCGTCAGCACCAGCTCATCCTGAATCGGACGCAGGCGCACCGTATCCAGCACAATCTGCTGCATCATGGTATCTGAAAGGCGGAAGCCTTCCTTCTTTTCTTCTTTCACTTCGGGTTTGGAGCAACCGGCAAAGGCAACGGCGGCCAGCGCGGCAAGGAGGGGGCGGTTCATTATGGTTTTATTATTCAAAACGTCATGCTGAGCTTGCCGAAGCATCTCGCTCGCCACAACTGATTCAATCGTTGCTACTTAATTTGATTACTACCGCAAGCGAGATATCTCGGCAAGCCCGATATGACATTCCCGTATCGCAAGCCCGACACATGCTAGTCAGCCCGGAACACCGGCTTGCCCACGGCAAAATTCAACTGCTCAAACGCCCGCACGCGGTTGGCTCTTAGGGCATTGAGCTGCACGAGGTTATTTTTGTACGACTCAAAAAAATCAAGGTATTCCACCACGCTCAGAATACGCTTGGCGTAGCTCTGCTCGATGCCCACCATCAGCCGCGCGAATGGCGCGGTGTCGCGGTCGGTGTTCTGAAACAGCTCGTCGTTGCGGACCGCCAACTGATAGGCTTGGTGCACCTCGCTCTGCACAATCAGCTGCTGCTGGTCGACGAGAATTTTACTCCCAGCAATCTGGGCCCTGGCCGCTTGGATGTTGCCCTGGTTGCGGTTGAACAGCGGAATGGGCATGCTCAGCGTCAAAGCTTGGTAGTTGTTGATGTAAGAGCCGGCGCGGTCGTAAGTGTAGCCTACGGCTAGGTCAGGAGTGGCCAGTTTTTGCTGCAGCGTCAGGTTGCGGTTCTGCTGCTCCAGGGTAGCGCGGCGGGCGTTCAGGTCGGTGCGGCGTACTAGGGCCGTATCCACTAGCTGCTGCTCGGAGTAGTTTTTCAGAGTCAAGTCGCGGGTGCGGGCCAGGTCGGCCACAGGTACATATTGCGCGCCGGTGGCATCACGTAGCAGCACGTGCAGGTCTGTCTGGTCCGAGGCCACGTCGTTGAGCAGATTCTGCCGCTCGGTTTGCAGCGTGAACAGGAAGGCCCGCAGTCGAATGACTTCCTTCAAAGCAATATTGCCTTTCTCAAACTGCGTCTGATACAGGTCCACGGTACGTGTCAGCGAGGAAATTTCGGTGGCGTAAGCCGAGAGCGTGCGCTGCTTGAAATACAGGTCGTAGAACGTAGTGCGCAGCTGGTAGCGCAGGTTGCGCAGCAGGTCTTGGAGATTATACTGCTCCACCACGGCACTTTGCTGGGCTACCGCCCCTGCGGCCTTGCGGCGGCCGGCCAGCGAAAACAGCTGCTGCACCGTCACGATGGCTTCGGTGCCCACAGTCCCGACCGGCACTTCAGGCCGGGTCAGCTTCCGGCGTAGCAGGTCCTGCTCCACGTACACGTTGGGGTTATCAGTTAGGCGGGCCTGTACGGCCTGGGCCTGGGCCACCGTCACGTTATATTGCTGGGCCAGCACGGCCAGGTTGTTCTGAAAGAACCGCTGCTCCGCCTCTGAAAGTGTGATTCGGAAAGTATCGGTCATGATACTGGGCGAAACTGGGGCAGCGTTAGGGCTGGAGGCCGGCGCAGTAACTGGGCTGGTAGTCTGGGCCCGGGCGCTGGTAGCCGTTAGGGCCAAAACCAGCAGAAAGGAGGTGCGAAACATGAATCTGGCGAATTACCTGACAAAGGTGACCGGCCTCGGGTGAGGATAAAATGAATTAAAAATTCACCGGGCGAACGGAAGGCTTTTCTATCCCGACGCCGAACTCAGCCCGCTGAACGGCCCTAAAGGTAGTAACCACCCTCTCTTTGCCACTTACCACCCGCAATTCTCAAGGTAACGCTACCCGGCTTTGCCGGCTATCGGCACTCCCCGGATTCTGCATTCGCAGGCTTGAAGTCCGGACGTGAGATATACTAGTGCTGGCTGGTGCAGTGCCCACGCCCAAACACATAAGCGTTAGCAGCATCACGAAGCCCGCCGCCAGCATGAGCAGCCAGTGGGGCCGCGCCAACTCGGCAGCCCACACGGCGTGCGGCGCTCGCACCGCCGTACGGGTTCGGTACCCCGGCCAGTGGCTCAAATCGGTAGGCAGCCAGCCATAAGCAAGGTTTTTGGCCGTGGCCAACTCCGCAATCAGCTGGGGTGAACCTAACTGTTGCTGCGCTACGTGGCGCGCCAGCCCAGTTGTCATAATAGCCGCCACCAGTTGCAGCAGCACAGCCGCCGACCGAGGCCGCAGGCCCGTGTACTTGCTCATAAAAGCAGTCAGGGACGACAACTGCGAGCCAAATAGCTGCTTGAGCAGCTGCTCGCCAATAGCCCAGTTACCGTTTTCCTCCCCGCTGCTGCCGAGCAGGCCTAGCAGCTCCGTTACGGTGGGCTCGTGCTGCCAGGCTTCCGACGGCACCCCCATCACTAGCGTAAAAATGGCCTTCCCTTCGCCCTCGCCGGTTCGGATAATTGTCTGGCACAGCACCACGGGTACCATCCCCAATAAGCCCTTTCTCACCGCCGACTCACTTTCGCCCAGGCGCGCAGCTAAGTGCCGCGCTAGCTCGCGCGAAAATGCCGTTCGGGTGGAGTGAAGGAAGTTTTTCATGGGCGGGCAGATGAGCAAACGACCAGTAGATAGGCTACTTATTGCTTTGTACCTGCGCAAAATTGCATCGGTCCCGGAAAGACTGGTGGCAATTAACGGTGAACTTGCCATTATACAAGCCCAATCGTCGGATTTTCCAATCCAAGCATTCGGCACCATTGTCTCTAGCTACGTTTTCGCGCCCGCCCCGGATTTCCCCGGTCTGCTGATAACCAACTGATTTACTTGTTGCCCTCGCCTCGATTCCCAGTTTCTCCAGCGGGGCTAGGTCAAAACATATCAGGGGTCAATTATACCCGTCTCGAAGTAGGATGCGGGGCTTGTCTCCGCCCCTGATTGAACGAAATCCAAATAAGCCGTTCAACGACAGGCGAGGACAAGCCCTGCACCTTACTCCAGTTTAGCAATCCCCTGCGTGGCGTGTATAGTCGTGTCGCAGGTGAATGTCAGGCATTGTTATTTTCGGAAGACGCCTATTCGTCCTCATAGTCTAGGCCCAGGCAACTGTTCAGGGCCTGGCGTAGCTCGCTGGCGGCGTGCTGCTGGCCTGCTTTCCGGGCTGCCACGAGGCCCTGGCGATACACTTGCTCAGCCTCTTCCTTGCGGTCGAACTCTTCCAGCAGCTTGCCGGCGTGGTAGTAAGTACCCACGTAATCAGGGTGCTCGGCCAGTAGCTTCTGATAGAATTCCCAGGCGCGCTCGGGTTCCGGGGTGCGGTATTCGGTGGCCAGCGCATAGATGGTAAAGGCGTCGGTGGGGTCGTCGGCGTAAAAGGCCAGAAGCTGTTGTAATCGGGTGGGCGGAGTGTTCATTCGGCGGGGAGTTTTCGTTACCTTTGGGGCAAAATTGCGGCTTTTCCACCGTTCCGCAGGTCTGGGGAATTTTCGTTAAACCTCGTACGTCTCTCGAAGGTTGTTATGCATGCAGCCTTTTTCACAAGATTTCGCCACCCTAATCCCGCTTAGATGAAGTTTCTGGTTTGTATCTCCAACGTGCCCGACACGACCACCAAAATCACCTTTACGCCCGATAACAAGGAGTTCAACAAGGCCGGGGTGCAGTTCGTGATTAACCCTTGGGATGAGTACGCCCTCACCCGCGCCATCGAGTTGAAGGAAGCCGCCGGCAGCGGCACCGTGACGGTGCTGAACGTGGGCGAGGCGGACACCGAGCCCAACATCCGCAAAGCCTTGGCAATTGGGGCCGACGACGCCATCCGCGTGAACGCCGTGCCCCAGGACGCCTACTTCGTGGCCGAGCAAATTGCCGCCGTGGCCAAGGAAGGCGCTTACGACGTGATTCTGATGGGCAAGGAGAGCATCGACTATAACGGTTTCCAAGTGCATGGCATGGTGGGCGAGATGCTGGGCATTCCCACGGTGGCCCCGGCTATGAAGCTCGATATGAGCGGCAATACCGCCACCCTGGAACGCGAAATCGAAGGCGGTAAGGAGATTGTGAGCGTCAATACGCCTTTCGTGGCCTCCTGCCAGCAGCCCATGTGCGAGCCCCGCATCCCCAACATGCGCGGCATCATGACGGCCCGCACCAAGCCCCTGAAAGTGGTAGCTCCTGTGGGCGAGCCCGCCCGCACCACCGTGGCTGAGTTCGCGCTGCCCCCCAAGAAGCAGGGGGTGAAGCTAATCGATGCCGAAAATGCCGGCGAGCTCATCAAGCTGCTCCGCAACGAAGCCAAAGTCATCTAAACCGAATTATGAATTATGAATTATGAGTTATGAGTTGGGTTCCTGCTCCAGGCACTTGATTTACTAATTCATAACTCATAACTCATAATTCATAATTCTCAAGAGTTATGTCTGTATTAGTAGTTGTAGAGTGCGCCGACGGCGAGGTAAAGAAGTCGTCGCTCGAAGTAGCCTCGTACGGGGCTGAGGTAGCCGCCATGCTGGGTACCACCGCCACGGCCATTGCCGTGGGCGAGGCCAACGCCGCTAACCTGGCCAAGCTCGGCGAGCAGGGCATCACGAAAGTGCTGCACGATGCCGAACCCCGCCTCAAGGATTTCGTGAACAACGCCTACACCAAGCTCATCGCCACGGCGGCCGAGCAGGAAAGCGCCAAAATCATCGTGCTGGCTAACAGCAACATTGGTGCGGCCGTGGGCTCGCGCCTGTCGGTGCGCCTGAAGGCCAGCCTGGCCACCAATGTGGTGGAGCTACCTAAAACCGACGGCGGCCAGTTCACGGTGAAGCGCGGCGCGTTCTCGGGCAAGGCATTTTCGGATGTGATGCTGAGCGGCGACCGTAAAATCATCGCCGTGAAAAAGAATTCGACCGAAGCCAAACACGACGCCGGCAAAACCGCTGAAGTTGCCAGCTTCTCAGCCCAGCTCTCCGATACCGACTTCGCCGATGCCCCCACCCAAGTGGTGATGCAGGACCAAGCCGGCGGCATTCTGCTGCCCGAGGCCGACCGCGTGGTATCGGGCGGCCGCGGCATGAAAGGCCCCGAGAACTGGGGCCTGATTGAGGACCTGGCCAAAGCCCTGGGCGCGGCCACTGCCTGCTCGAAGCCGGTATCGGACGTCGACTGGCGCCCTCACCACGAGCATGTGGGCCAGACGGGCATCACCGTATCGCCAAATCTGTACATCGCCTGCGGCATTTCGGGCGCTATTCAGCACCTGGCCGGCGTGAACAGCTCGAAGGTAATTGTGGTCATCAACAAAGACCCCGAAGCTCCGTTCTTCAAAGCGGCCGACTACGGCATCGTGGGCGACGTGTTTGACGTGCTGCCCAAGCTAACGGCGGCCGTGAAGGCCCTGGGCTAAATCAAAGCTGCCGCGCGGCGGCCGCAGTAGGGACCTTGACCCGGACTTTCGCCCGAAAGTCGGGGCCGGGGTCCCTAATCTTTTTGCGGATAGGCCGGTTTTAGAACCGGGTGGCCGGACAGATGGCCGGACTTTTCTTTATTTGCACGTACGTTTGGCCGGGGTGTATCTTCCGGACCCTGCTGCTCCGGTAGCCCCCGGATATTCCCCCCTCTTCCCCCGACACTTAGCACCTCGTATTCCCTTGAAAAAAATCCAGCTTGAAATCCTGGGGCTTTCGTCCAGCCAGTCGCAGTCTGGCTCCTTCGCGCTGATTCTGGGCGAGAAGGGTGGCAACCGCCGCCTGCCCATTATTATCGGCATGTTTGAAGCCCAGAGCATTGCCATTCAGATTGAGAAAATCAGCCCGAACCGCCCGCTTACCCACGACTTGTTCAAGTCGTTTGCCGAGCACGTGCACGTCGTGATTCTGGAAGTAGTGATTTCCGACCTGAAAGAAGGCGTGTTCTACTCGCGCATTGTGTGTTCCGACGGGGCCACCACGTTCGACATCGACGCCCGGCCTTCCGATGCCATTGCCATCGGCCTGCGCTTCGGCGTGCCCATTTACACGGTGGAAAGCGTGCTCAGCGAAGCCGGCATCATACTTTCGGACCTCGACGAAGCGGAAAGCGACGCCGAAGAGGACGACGATGAGGACGACGACGATGCCGCCGACAGCGAGTCGCCCCGTCCTGCTCGCACCCAGCCCGAGGTCCGCGACCCCAGCGGTCAGGTGTCGATGGAAGAGCTGTCGAAAATGTTGTCTGAAGCGCTGAACCGGGAGGACTATGAAAAAGCGGCGAAAATTCGCGACGAACTTAATAAGCGCAACGGCTAACCGCAGATTTGACGGATAGGAACAGATTCAAATTTCCTTTTTTTGATTCGGCGACTTTGTAATCTCCTCATTTGAAACGCTGTTCCGGTTGGGAGCGGCGTTTCTTGTTTCTTCAAGCTATGACTGGTTCCGACATCTCCCTGAGCTTCCCAATCGGCCACGCCCAACTGCCCAACGACTCCCTATCCGCAGTCGGGCGCACCGAATTAATTCAACAGTTGGCCGACCTGCCGGCCCAGCTCACTGCCGCCGCGCGCAATGTGGGCGGCGAGCGCCTGCAACTCCCCTACCGCCCCGGCGGCTGGACGGGCCGCCAGGTCATCCACCACCTAGCTGACTCGCACCTGAACAGCTACACCCGCTTCCGCCTCGCCCTGACGGAGGACAACCCCACCATCAGCCCCTACGACGAGCACGCCTGGGCCGAGCTGCCCGACGTAGCCGCTACACCCATTACCGTGTCGCTGGCGCTGCTGGAGGCCTTGCACACCCGCTGGGTATCGCTGCTACAGCACCTGAGCGACGCGCAGTGGCAGCGCACCTTCTACCATCCCGGCACGAAGCGCACCTTCACGCTCGACCAGGCACTGGCCCTGTACGCCTGGCACGGCCGGCACCACCTGGCGCACCTGGGGTTACTGATTGCCGCGGAGTAACCGTGATTTCGCTGATTTTTTGTATCTGATTGCGCCCGGCATCCCTGGCTTATGGCATCTACGCGGAGCTCCCGACGCTTTTTTTCTGTTTGCCCGAGCATAAAAAAGGCCGCTTCCAGAAGCGGCCTTTTCCTTTTAGAGAATCAACGAAGTCACGGGTAATCAGCCTTTCAGTGATAGTCCGCGATTTAAATGCCGCCGCCAGCCTCGCTGTCTTCGGCAAAAGCAGCCATGCCACCCTCGGTTTCTTCGTCGATGCGCTTGGCGGCACGCACGAGGCTGCTGCTGAAAATGAAGTCTTTGAGCTCTGGGACCTGGGCATTCAGGATTTCATCCTTGGTACCATCCCAGAGCTTCTGGCCTTGATGGAGAAAAATAATGTGCTCACCGATTTCAATCACCGAGTTCATGTCGTGGGTCACGATGACGGTAGTGATATTGTATTCGTGGGTGATTTCGTGGATAAGGTTGTCGATTTTGATGCTGGTGAGCGGGTCGAGACCGGAGTTGGGCTCGTCGCAGAACAGGTAGGTACACTGCGGGGCAATAGCGCGGGCAATGCCGACGCGTTTTTTCATCCCGCCCGAGATTTCGGCGGGCATTTTATTACCTGCATTTTCGAGGCCCACGCGCTTGAGGCAGAACTCGACGCGGTCGCGCCGCTCTTCGGGAGTCATCTCGGGAGTAAGCATCTGCAACGGGAATTCCACGTTCTGGGCCACGGTGAGTGAGTCGAATAAAGCCGAGCCCTGGAACAGCATTCCGATTTTGCGCCTGATTTCCTGGCGAATATCGATTTTGCTGTTGGTGTACACTGTGTCGTCAAAGGTGATGGAGCCGAGGTCGGGCTTCATCAGGCCCACGATGCACTGCAGGAGCACACTTTTGCCCGTGCCCGAGCCGCCGAGCAGCAGGTTGCACTTGCCGGTTTCGAACACGCACGAAATGCCTTTAAGCACCTGCGTACCGTTGAACGACTTTTCAATATTGGAGACTTCAATCATGAATACAATGAATGAATGGGTGAATGGTTGAATGAGTGAATGGGCCGGAAGTGGATAATGATTGCATCATTCACTCATTCAGCCATTCACTCATTTACCCATTGACTAGAGCAGTAAGGCCGCCAGGGCGAAATCGGCAATCAGGATGGCGATGATGGAGTTAGTAACGGCACCAGTGCTGGCCGCGCCTACTTCGAGCGCGCCTCCGGTGGTGTAATATCCTTTAAACGAGGAGATACCCGCCACGAGAAATGCAAAAACCACCGCCTTGATGAGGGCAAAGACAATGTTGTAGGGAATAAAATCGGTGCGAATACCCTCGATGTAATCCTGGGCCGTCATCACGCCGGTGAGGGTGCCGGCCAGGTAGCCGCCCAGAATGGAGAGCAGCATGGCCAAGACAACCAGCAGCGGAAACATGAGCAGCGCGGCCATAATGCGCGGCAGCACGAGATACGACGTGGAGTTGATGCCCATGACTTCGAGGGCCGAAATCTGCTCGGTGATGCGCATGGTGCCCAGACCGCCCGCGATGCTGGAACCGACTTTGCCAGCCAGCACGATGCTGGTGATGGTGGGGGCCAACTCCAGAATGGTCATCTCGCGAACCATGTAGCCGATGGTCGACTGCGGAATGAGCGGGTTGGTGAGGTTGTAGGCAATCTGCACGCAGGTAACGGCCCCGATGAAGGCCGACACGATGGCGACGATGACGATGGAATCGACCCCGATGAGGATGGCTTCGTCGATGGTACGGTTCCAGAGGACGGTAAACCGCTCGGTACGCGTAACCATGCCGCGCAGAAACAGTACGAATGAACCTAGAGTGGTGAGCATAGGAAGTGGTTGGGAAATAAAAACCGAAGTTTGGGGCCGCGGGTTATCCGGCCCGGGTTCGGGCCGGTTGGCCCCCATACGTAAAAAGAAAAACTGACAGTGGAAACCAACGAAAAATTAATCGTCATGACCGGCGGCAGCAAAGGTATTGGCCGCGCCGTCGTAACGCGCTACCTGCGGGCCGGCTACCCGGTCGCCACCTGCGCCCGCTCAGCCACCGACCTGGCAACGCTCACCTTCGAATTGCGCGCTGAGCTGCCCGCCGCCGTGCTGTACACCCTGCCCGCCGACCTGAGCCATGCGGAAGACTGCGCCCGCTTCACCGATTTCGTACTGGGCCTGCAACTGCCGATTGAGGTGCTGGTGAACAACGCCGGCGCCTACCTGCCCGGCCGCCTGCAGGACGAGCCCGCCGACGGCTCGCAGCTGCGCCGAATGCTGGCCGTGAACCTGCTCAGCGCCTACGACGTGACGCTGGCGCTGCTGCCGCAGTTTATTACCCAGAGGCGGGGACACATTTTCACTATCTGCTCCACGGCTAGCATCACGCCTTACCCGAACGGCGGCTCCTACGGCATTGCCAAGCACGCGCTGCTGGGCTTCACCAAAAACCTGCGCGAGGAGTTGAAGCCGGCCGGCGTGCGCGTGACGGCCGTGCTGCCTGGCCCCACCCTTACCGCCAGTTGGGACGGCGTAGACTTGCCCCGCGAGCGTTTTGTCCAGGCCGACGACGTAGCGGAAGCGGTATTTTCGGCCTACTCGATGTCGGCCCACGCCGTGGTGGAGGAGCTGCTGATTCGGCCGCAGCTGGGCGATTTATAAGTCGTCGGCTACTCGGGCCGGCTGCCGCCCCGGCCCGAGATGCGAATGTCGGTGGAGGCGGGCGGGCCGCCGTAGTACAGCGTACCGGTGCCTCTCACGTAGCCGCCCACGGCATCGGTGGCGCGCACGTGGGCATCGCCTTCGCTGTCGCGGGTCATGTTGAAGTAGCAATGCTTCGGGGTGATGCCCTGGGCGAAAAGCCGGCCCGAGCCCCCGAGCGTGAAGTTTATGTCGGTAGCGCTGCCGCGCACGGTTATATCGCCCAGCTCGTACTGGTCGAGAAACAGCAGGCGGGCCTGTACGGTGAGGTCGTAGTCGCCGGCTCCGACGAGGTGGAAAAAAATAGTATCCTGCGCAAAAGTGCCCACGGTGTTGATGTTGCCATAGCCGCGTAGAAACACGTTGGTGATGCGCGGCAAGTGCAGCGTCACTTCGCGGGGTGCGTCGTAGCTGCGGGCCCAGTTGCAGCGGCTGCTGTTGCTGATTTCCAAGCTGGTACCCTTTCGGGTGAGCTGGATGTCTTCGATGAGGTTTTCGCCGGCGCGGACTTCGGCGAAGGTTTTGGAGTCCTGCACCAAGTGCAGGTCGACGTTGTCGAGGGTGGTAACAGTGAGCAGGCCTGGCTCGACGGGGCGCTGCTGGGTGATGCTGCTGCCCGTGCTCTTGAGGCAATCGGTGCCGTGGCCGGGGCCGCAGGTGCTGAGGCCGGCCGCCAACAGCAAGCCCACACCAGCGCGGCCGAAGCGGCGCATTCCCGTAAACCATCCCGGGCCGCTACCTTGCGGCCGCAAATTCATTTTGCGCATGTGCCTCCAACTATTTTTCAAAGATACATGGACCTGAGCGGCAAAACTGCCATTGTTACCGGCCCCGGCAAAGGAATAGGCCGGGCCACCGTCGAAGCCCTGCTGGCACGAGGCGCGGCCGTGGCCGGCTGGGGGCGCACCGCCCCCGCCGATTTGCGACACGAGCGATTCCTGTTTTTCGAATGCGACGTGCGCGACGAGCACGCCGTGGCCGAAGCCCTCACCAACACCCTGCGCGAGCTCGGGCCCGACGTGCACGTGCTGGTGAACAACGCCGGCCTGGGCGTGGCCGGCCCCGTCGACGGCTTCGGCACCGACGACTGGAAACGCATGTTCGACACCAACGTGCACGGCACCTTTTACTGCGCCCGGGCCGTGCTGCCGCACATGAAGCGCCAGCAGCTGGGCCATATTATCAACGTGGCCAGCATTGCCGGCACCACCGGCATCGAGAACATGGCGGGCTACTGCGCCAGCAAGTTCGCGGTGCGGGGCTTCTCGCAAGCCTTGTTCAAGGAAGTGCGAAACGACGGCATCAAAGTCACCTGCATCAGCCCCGGCTCGACGCAGACTAACTTTTTCGACGACATCCCCGGCACCACGGCCAATGACTCAATGATGAGCCCGGCTGACATCGCCGGCTTTATTATTTATTCGCTGGAAACCCCCTTCAACTTTCACGTGGTGGAAGCGGAGATGCGGCCCTTGCAGCCGAAGAAGCAGTAGAACGTCAGTATAAATATAACTTCATACTGAGCGTAGCGAAGTGGCGTCGAAGCATCTCGCGTGCCGCCACTGTATCCTGACACCCCAACAATTAGGTTACTGATGCACGCGAGATGCTTCGACTCCGCTGCG
>JANXMN010000077.1 GCA_025354605.1 Hymenobacter sp.
ACACGTTCCGCTCCTACGTGATGGGCTGGTACGACGGCTCGCTGCAGGACATCATCTTCGCCCCCGACCCCGACCCGCAAATCAAAAAGCAGATTTGCTCGGTGCTGGCCGGCTACGTCTGGGACCTCAACAACCCCTTCGTGCGCCAGCACGACCGCGTGCTGAAGCCCCTGGCCAAGGTGATTAGAATGGAGGCCGAGTTCGCCGACGGTCAATAAAGCGGGCGGGCTTGCGCGGGTCGCCGGCCTGCTGGCGAGCCAGAATGTCCAGCAGCGGCTGCACCCACAGGGCCGGCAGCACCCGTAAGCCGGCCCGCAGCGCCGCCCGCAGGCGGGCCAGCACGGCCGCCTCGTCGGCCCCGGCTGGCAGCGCCACGCTGATTTCCAGTTCGTCGGTTTCTAAATCGGACGAGCTTGCTTCCACCACGTAGGCCATCACTTCGGGCACGGTGTGCAGAACGTTGAAAACGGCCTGCGGATAGATGCTGGTGCCCTTATACTTAAGCAACTGCTGCTGCCGCCCCACGATGGGGCCGAGCCGCCGGGTGGTACGCCCGCAGGCGCAGGGCGCGTCGTCGTAGGTGCAGATATCGCCGGTGCGATAGCGCAGCAGGGGCATGCCAGCCACCCCCAGCGTGGTGATGGTGAGCTCGCCGAGCTGTCCGGCGGGCAGCGGTTGGCCCTGCTCGTCCACGATTTCAAAAATCAGCAACTCGGGCTGGTGGTGGCCACCCCGGCCGTGCCCGCACTCGGTGAAGGCCGTCTGCTTTTCGGTGGAGGCGTAGGTGGAATACAGCCGCACATTCCAGCCGTCGGTGATGCGCCGGGCCAGGGCGTTGGGCTGTAGCTGCTCATCCCGGATGCTCTCGCCGATGCAGACGATGCGGCGCACGGAACTGGTGTTCAAGTCAAAGCCGGTGGTGCGGGCGTGGGCCACCAGCGCCACCGCGAACGAGGGCACGGCTACCAGCACCGTGGGTTCGAGCTGGCGGATGGTGTCGAGCTGCGCGGCGAGGTTGCCTGGCCCCATGCGAATCACGCTGGCCCCGGTTTGCCGGATGCCGCCGTAGTAGGCCACGCCGGCCATAAACTGCCGGTCGAGCGTGAGCATGAGCTGGTAGAGGTCGTCGGGTCGGCCGTCGGCGCAGGCGAAGGACAGGTATTCGTTGTAGTGCAGGCGGGCCAGGTCGGCGGCCGTGAGGGCGATGGTGACGGGGCGGCCCAGGGTGCCCGAGGTGCTGCAGTATTCGGCCACTTCGCGGCGCGGCACGCAGAGAAAATCCCAGTTGTGCTCCTGCAAATCCTGCTTGCTGGTGGTGGGCAGCCGCGCCAAATCGGCCACCGTGCGAATGTCGGCCACCTCGAAATCCAGCGCCGCGAACCGGCGCTGGTAAAAGGGCGAATTGGCCTGCAAATAGGCCAGCAGCGGCTCCAGCGCAGTATTTTGGTAAGCGTCAATTTCCTCTCGCGAGGCGTGTTCCAGCGGCGACATATCAGGCTTCGAGAATGACCACGGCCGAGGCCGTTGCTTGAATATGGGATATGCTCAGGTGCAGGCGCGTTACGCCCCGGCTTTGCACCAGGCGGGCCAGTTCGCCGCGGAGCTCGAAGCGGGGCGCGCCGTGGGCATCGTGCGTAACTGCTGCTTCGTGTAGGTCGAAACTCGCGGCCAGGCCCAGGCCCAGGGCCTTCAGCAGGGCCTCTTTGGCGGCGAAGCGGGCGGCGTAGTGCTGGGCGGGGTCGGCCATCTGGTCGCAGTAGTCGATTTCAGCCGGGGCAAACACCTTGTCGCGGAAGCTGCGGCCGCGGCTCAGCTTCTCCGCGACGCGGGCCGTTTCAATCAGGTCAGTGCCGAGGCCGAGTATCATGGGTAGTGGAATTTGTGGTGGAGTGTCTCGTTCTGGCGTTCGCTTCACCCCCTGACCCCTTCTCCGAAAAGGAGAGAGGGCACCGGTCTTGCGCGGTTAAGAAATGTTGAATGCACCCCCAATTCTTTCTTGGAGAGGGGGCCGGCCTTGGAGGGGTCTCGTGAGGCGCACCGTCCGCGCCGTTTGCCCTCACGAGCTTTTCAGCTGCTCCTCGCACTTCGCCAGCTGCTTGCGCAGGTGCATTTCTTCGCCCTTCGAAGCAATTTCCTTGGTCAAACCAATGCGGTATACCTTGCTGGCGGCATCGAACTTCTGGTCCCGGAACAGCGCGTCGCCGGCCAGCACGTAGGCGTGATAATATTCCGGGTTCAGCCGAATCAGCTCCATGGGGTCGACGGGCTCGTGGTTTTTGAGGCGGGCGGCGAGGGCGCGGAAGGCGACGAAATCCTGGTAGCCGGGTGAGCGCAGGAAGGGGTCGGCAGCGATGGAATCGACTTCGACCAGCTCGTGGTCGCTGCTCGGCGTTTTCAGGGCGAAGACCTTGTTGAGGTCGTAGGCCACGTATTTGCCCAGCTGCCAGGGCGCGGCGGCCAGCCAGATAATGCGCTTGGCGGGCTGGAAAATCACCGAATGGTGGCAGATGAGCTGGTTCACGGCCTTCTCGTTGCCGTAGCCGATAAACCGGTCGCCGAGCCCGCGCTGGTCGCGCAGGATGTTGGCGGCTTTGGTGGGGCTGAGTGGGCCGGCCCGCTGCATCAGCTCGGCGATGCGCTGCTGGCGGTACACCGAGGCGCTTTCGCGCATGTTCTGCTGGTTGAGGGCGGTGTTGGCCAAGCCGGCGCTCTGGTAGTGGTTGGTGCAGATGAGCGACTGCTGGCCGGGGTCGTACACGTCGAGCGCGTCGGGGGTTTTTTCGATGACCACGGCCTTGTTGTCGGCTGCCGAGCCGATGAGCAGCGACTCGGCTACGAAAGTGTGGCGCTTGCGGGCAATGGCCACGGCCTCGGCGATGGTGCCCGCGTACTGCAGAATCTCGCGGGCCAGCAAGGAAATGGGCGTGGCCGAGCCGGTGGGAATTTCCGACTTGGCCGCGTTCAGCGTGATGGTGAGCCCGGCCATGTTCATGCCCGACACCACGCCCGACATGCCGCACCAGCTCACCGTCACGAAGCGGTGGCCCTGGGCGGGCGTCACGAAATCGACCACCTTGTTGTCGGCAAACCGGTCGCCGGCGTAGAAATCGAAGTTGCGGCCGATGAGCAGCTGGCCGTCGGCCGACTTATCGCCCCAGGTGGCAAACGACGAGCAGCCCACCAGGGCCAGGTTTTGCAGGGCGTGGCCAATGTCGTGGGCGGCGTGGTAGTTCATCAGGCGCGGGTAGGCCGGGCCGATTTCGTCGAACTTGGGGTTGGCCGTCTGGGCCACACCATATATTTCCAGGCGCTGCTCCTCGGTCAGGCTGCCGTCGAGGTGGCGGTTAAATACGGCAATCAGATACTTCAGAAACTGCCGGTAGAAGGCCGAGGGCACCAGCTGCCGCAATTGGCCGACAAACGCTTCTTCTTGATACTCGCACAGGTCGCGGCAGAGCATGCCGTTGGCTACGCCGCGTTCGAAGGGGCCGCCTTCGAGGTGCATTTCCCACCAGCCGCTGCGGCTCTGGCGCAGCCAGTTGGGGCCGAGCACGGTGGAGTTCTTGGCGAGCTGTTGGGGCTGCTGGCTCAGCAGGGCCGTGGCGGGCGGGGTAGGGTGGTGGTGCACCGCCGCCCAATACAGGTAGCCAATGGCCCCCGTGAGCAGCAGCCCGACCGTGAGAGCGCCCATTCCCAGCCACTTAAGCAGTTTGCGCATCGTCGATTTTCTTTAATAAATAGGGTAGGCCCACCAATTCGGAGCAAGTTACCAACGCGCTGATGGACACGCCCAGTACACCGTGCATGTTCACGTTCTGGCCCGTGAGCAGCAGGTTCGACAGCTTGGTGCGGTGCGAGATGAAGGTGCGCAGTGGGTCGGTGTAGTCTTTGGCGATGCCGTAGATGGAGCCATCGGCCGTGCCCATGTAGTCGCGGAAGGTGAGCGGGGTGGCAGTATAGTAGCTCTTGATGGCATCCTTGAGCTGCGGGAAGCGCAGGTACACCTTTTCAAGCAGGGTCTCGGCCTTGCGGCGTTTGAACTCCTCGTAGCTGCCGCCGCGCCCGGTCGGCTCTTTCGCCGTGTTGAAGCTGTCTTTCCAGGGCTCCACGTCTTCGTACTTCATGTAGGCCAGAATGGAGATGCCCTCGGCGTAGCCTTTAGTTCGGGAGGTGCCCGAGAAGAACACCGAGTAGGAGAGGGGCCAGGTGGCATCGGTGTAGTCCATGCTGGTCCACACGTCGTCGTTCAGGTAGCAGTAGTAGTTGCTGCGCTCGTAGGCGAAGGCTTCGGGCTTGAGCGTGATGTTGATGACGAAGGCCGAGAGGGAGTTTTCGAGGGCCTCAACGCGGCGGCGGAAGGCCGGGCGCACGAGGTCGGTTTCGAGCATGTCGTAGGTTTGGGCCGGGTGCACGTTCGAGATGAACACGTCGGCCGCGTATTGCGTGCCGTCGGCGGTTTCGACGTACTGCGCCTGCTTGCCCTCGGCCACGATGCGGCGCACCTCCACCCGGTTGTGCAGCTGCCCGCCGTGGCGGCGGATGATGCTGGCGAGGTACTTGGCAATCTGCCCGCCGCCGTCTACAATGCGGTAGGCGCTCTGGATGTAGCTGTTGAGCACCAGCGCGTGCACGTAGAGCGGGGTTTTATTTTTGATGCCGGCGTAGAGCGGGTTGTTGCCGCCGAGCACGTTCTGCAGCGTCACGTTGTCGGTGAGCGAGGCGATGAACTGCTGGGTGTCGCGGCTTAGCGACTCGGTTTCGGTGGGCGGCCCCTGCGCCTGCTCGTTCAGATTATAGAGCGGGAATTCGCTGCAGATGCGCTGGATTTCGGCGCAGTAGGCTTCAATGGCCGGCCGCTCGGCGGGGAAGTCGGCCACCAGCCCGTCGATGAATTTCTCGTAGCCCTGGGCGTAGCGGAAGGTGCGCGGGTCGTTGGCCAGCACGATTTTATCGAAGGCCGCCTCGTCGAGCTTCTCCAGCTTCAGGCGATTCATGATGCCGAGGTACTGGAAAATGCGATACATGTTCTGGCCCGGCTCCAGCCCGCCGATGTAGTGCACGCCGGAGTCGAACAGGTGCTTGTCGCGGGCGAAAGACTGCAGGTTGCCGCCGTGCTGCTTGTTGCGCTCCAGCACGGTCACGCGGTAGCCCTCCATGCTCAGAATGGCACCGCAGACGAGCCCGCCGAGGCCGCTTCCCACGATTAGAACGGTTTTTTGGGGTTCCATTTCAGTGGGAAGCGTTGGTTAGTTAAGGAGTAAGACTGGATAAAAGCACGTCATGCTGAGCGCAGCGCAGCGGAGTCGAAGCATCTCGCGTGTGGTAGTAATTCAACCTTTGAAAACGTCAGTGATTAGTGGTGGCAAG
>JANXMN010000569.1 GCA_025354605.1 Hymenobacter sp.
TCGACAAGCGGACGCCAGATAAGCATGACGTTCGAACGAATACGATTACTTATGCACGAGTACTTAAGTACCAGGCCACAAACTATGGTGCTTTTTTCGGCTGGCTCCCCCTCTTTTTTGGAGAGGGGGCCGGGAGGTGAGGTTGACGCGTAGGGCGCGACTGCTTCGCTACTGATGGCCAATTCCTTGATTCGCCATTAACTGTTAGCTTTATGCCAACAGCCAGCTGCGATTAAACCTTGGCATTGCGCTGAACGGCGCTGCTAAACCCTGCGGAAACCGCTTGCCATCCATCTTCCTCCTCTCCGCCCATCCCCATGAACGACAAATGGATTCGCCTCGCGGGTATTCCCCTGGTGGCCGCGCTGATGCACTTCCCCTTCAATGGGCTGCCCACCTACCTCAATGCCGAAGCGCTGGCCAACTACGGCGTGGCCTTGGCCATTACCACCGTGCTGTGGGAAGGCAACCGGGGGCTCTTTATCCTATCGAGACGCTGGTTTCCGCACTTTGCGCACACCGCGCGCCGGCTGGTCGTTCAAACGCTGCTCAGCGTTGGCTTCACGCTGGTGGCTACGCTGGCGCTGCACTGGTTTTTTCTGGCCGCGTTTGCGTTTTCCATTTGCCCCACTCACCAGCTGCTCTCGCACAGCTTTCTACTTAATTTATTTCCCACGCTGTTCGTAACCTCGCTCTACGAAAGCGCCTACTTTTTTGGGGAGTGGAAAACCAATATCCAGCGTGTCGAGGCGCTGGCGCGGGCCGGCCTTCAGGGCGAGCTGGCCGCCCTCAAAAGCCAGCTCGACCCGCACTTTCTCTTCAACTCGCTCAACACCCTCGCCGCCATCATCGACGACAGCAACGCCGAGGCCCAGCAGTTCGTCGAGCAGCTGGCCGACGTGTACCGCTACGTGCTGCTGAGCCGCGACCAGACCACCGTCACCCTGTCCGAAGAGCTGGCCTTCGTCGAAGCCTACGTGGCCCTGAACAAAACCCGCTTCCGCAACGACCTGCTGGTAGAAAGCCACATCGAAGCCGGGGCCGCCCAGCGCACCGTGGCCCCCCTCAGCGTGCAGATGCTCATCGAGAACGCCCTCAAGCACAACCGCGTTTCGCCCGAAAGCCCCCTGCGGCTGGTGCTGCGCGCCGAAGCCGGCACCGCCGGCTACGTGAGCGTGGCCAACAACCTCCAGCCCAAATCCAGCTTTGAGCCCTCGACCAAAGTGGGCCTGCGCAACATCATCGACCGCTACCGCCTCCTCACCACCCAGCCCGTGCAGGTAAGCAGCGAAGCCGGCATATTCACCGTGCGCCTGCCGCTTCTTCAGTGAACAGTAATACTCGTCGCGAAATAGTTTAGGACTTACGCAAGCGTCCGTTTTTTCAGCCCCGGAGGGGCGACCCGTCGGTAGTAAAACAGTGCTAAAGACGGGCAAAGCCCCAGAGGGGCGACCCATTATCGTTGCCACCATTTGGGTCGCCCCTCCGGGGCTTTATCGGTTGATTTCAGCAAATGACTACCAACGGGTCGCCCCTCCGGGGCTGAAAAAACGGGCGTTTGCGTAAGTCCTATAGTTTTCGAGAAAGCTGTAGCATCGCGACCCTTTGCGTCTCAGCATTGAACGGTGCGGGAATAGCGCGAATGCCAAAGCGTGAAGGGTCGCGTCTCTACAGCCGCCGGCCAATTTCTGCATTGCCCTTCGCAACCAGTACTAAGAGCCTATCCAGATAGGCCGGCGCGGTCGGGCGGCTTTTTCAGCCGCCCGACCGCTAATCGTTGCGGTTTTGCACACGATTAGCGGTCGGGCGGCT
>JANXMN010000592.1 GCA_025354605.1 Hymenobacter sp.
GATGCTTCGGCAAGCTCAGCATGACGTTTCGTTATCAACAACGCATTTATGAAACGACTCTTCCTGCCGCTGCTGTTGCTGGTGCTGCTGACTGAAGCAGCCCCGGCGCAAACCGCCCCGCCCGCGCCGTATTCGCAGCGAATGGCCGATGCCTTCATCAGCTGGCATCCGGACTCCATTGTCATCGGTAGCCGCAAAACGGCCCGTTGGAACTACGAGCAGGGCCTGATGCTGACGGCGCTGGAGCGCGTGTGGCAGCGCAGCGGCGACGCGAAGTATTTCACCTACATCCAGAAAGACCTCGACCAGTACGTGCAGAAAGATGGCAGCATCCGCACCTACCGGCCCGACGAGTACCTGCTCGACAACCTGACCACCGGCCACGCCCTGCTGCTGCTGGCCCAGGTATCGGGCCCTAACCAGGAACGCTACCGCCTGGCCGCGCAGGCCCTGCGCAAGCAGCTCGACACCCAGCCGCGCACCAACGAGGGCGGCTTCTGGCACAAGAAAATCTACCCCAACCAGATGTGGCTCGACGGCCTCTACATGGCCGCGCCCTTCTACGCCGAATACAGCCGTCTCTACCACCAACCCGCCGGCCTCGACGACGTGGCCAAGCAGTTTGCGCTGGTCGAGAAGCACCTGGTGGATGCCAAAACGGGGCTGCTCTACCACGGCTACGATGAAAGCCGCACGCAGGCCTGGGCCAACAAAACCACCGGCCAGAGCCCCAATTTCTGGGACCGCGGCATCGGCTGGTACGCCATGGCGCTGGTCGACGTGCTCGACTACTTCCCCGCCGACCACCCGCAGCGGCCTGCGCTGGTGCAGGCCCTGCAGCGGCTGGCCCCGGCCCTGGCGAAGTATCAGGACCCCAAAACCGGCACCTGGAGCCTGGTGATGGGCCAGGAAGGCCGCAAGGGCAACTACGCCGAAGCCTCGGGCAGCAGCATGTTTGTGTACGCCCTGGCCAAAGGCGCGCGCCTGGGCTACCTCGATAAAAAGTACGCCGAAGTGGCCCGCAAAGGCTACGCGGGCCTGCTCAACACCTTCGTGGCCACCGAGGCCAACGGCACGCTGGCCCTGAGCGGCACCGTGAGCGTGGGTGGCCTGGGCGGCAAGCCCTACCGCGACGGCAGCTACGAATACTACCTGACTGAGCCGCTACGCAAGAACGATTTGAAAGGCGTCGGCCCGTTCATTCTGGCCAGCACCGAAATGGAAATTGCCGCCGAGGCCGCGCCCGGCCCGGGCAAAACCGTGGGCCTCGACTACTACTACAACCACGAGCTGCGCAAAAACGCCTTTTCGGGCGAGTCCGAGCAGTGGCACTACACCTGGGAGGAGCGCACGCACGGCGGCTTCTGGCTGTGGGGCAACCAGCTGCGCGAGCTGGGCGCACGCACCGTGGCCCTGCCGGCCGCTCCCACCGCCGCCAGCCTCAAGCCCCTGAGCGTGTACGTCATTGTCGACCCTGACACCCGCAAGGAGTCGCCCGACCCGCACTACATCCAACCCGCCGACAGCAAGGTGATAACCGACTGGGTGCGCGGCGGCGGCACGCTCGTGCTGCTGGCCAACGACACCGCCAACTGCGAAACCCGGCACTTCAACGAGCTGGCCCAAAACTTCGGCGTGCAGTTCACCGCCCGTAACGTGAACATGGTGCAGGGCAGCCAGTTCGAGCAGGGCCGCGTCGACCTGACTTCGGGCAAATCCGTGTTCAAAACTGCCCAATCGGCCTACATCAAGGAACTGGCAGTGCTGAGCGTGGCCGCCCCCGCCCAGCCGCTGGTAACCAATAACGGGGCTGTCATCATGGCCACGGCGCGGCTGGGCAAGGGCCGGGTATTCGTGCTCGGCGACCCGTGGCTGTACAACGAGTACGTGGATGGCCGCAAGATTCCGGCCTCGTTCCAGAATTTCCAGGCGGGCAAGGACCTGGGCCGCTGGCTGCTGGGGAAGTAGCGTCCTTGCGTTCACCTCACCCCCTGACCCCCTCTCCTGCGGAGAGGGGGCACCGGTTTGGCTCGGGAGTAAATAGAAGAGCCCAGCGCGATGCGCTGGGCTCTTCTGATTCAAAAAATGCGTTAGGAGCAAGACCGGTGTCCCCTCTCCGCAGGAGAGGGGGTCAGGGGGTGAGGTGCTACAGCCCAATCCGGAAATCCGCTTCAGTCCGCACCGCCGGGGCCGACGACTCGCGTACCATCAGCGTGGTGGGCAGCTTCACGGTGGCGGGGGGCGAGGCTTTCTGTTTGCGCTCGATGAGCTCGATGAGGCGCTCGGCGGCCAGCTGGCCGATTTCCTGGGCGGGCTGGGTCACGGTACTCAGGGGCGGGTTCAGCATTTCGGCGGCGGGCAGGTTGGTGAAGCCGATGAGCGAGATGTCCTCCGGGATGCGGATGCCGCGCTTGCGCAGCGCCGTGAGGCAGCCCAGCGCCAGCCGGTCGCTGGCCGTGAAAAACGCGTCGGGGCGCGGCTCCTGGGCCAGCAGCTGCTCCACCAGCTCGTCGGCTTCGTCGGGGCCGAAGGTGCCGTAGCGCACCAGGTTCTCGTCGAAGGCCACGCCGTACTGCTCCAAGGCGGCGCGGTAGCCGGCCAGGCGCTCCTGCGTGATGCTGAGGTAGGGCGGAATGGTGAGGTGGGCAATGCGGCGGCGGCCGGTTTGCAGCAGGTGCGCGGTGGCGGCGTAGGCCCCGCCGAAGTTGTCGGCCACCACCTGCGTCACGGGCAGGTCGGGGGCTACGCGGTCGAACAGCACCAGCGGCACTCCCTGGGCGTGCAGCGTGTGCAGGTGGGCCACGTCGGAGGTTTCGCTGGAGAGAGAGAGCAGCAGGCCATCGACGCGGCGGTCGAGGGCCTGCTGCACGTTGGCGATTTCGCGCTCGTAGCTCTCGTGCGTCTGGAAGATGATGACGTGGTAGCCCCGGTTGTAGGCAATGGCCTCGATGCCGTTGATGGCCTGCGAGAAGAAGTTGTTGGCAATCTGAGGAACGATAACCGCCAGGGCCTTGCTGCTGC
The DNA here is from genome assembly GCA_025354605.1 of Hymenobacter sp. Taxonomy (GTDB): domain Bacteria; phylum Bacteroidota; class Bacteroidia; order Cytophagales; family Hymenobacteraceae; genus Hymenobacter. Next base: position 3,022 of record JANXMN010000592.1, read on the forward strand.
TGCCCTTCAGGCTGAGGGCAATGGGATTGGGACGGTAGTTGAGCCGCTCGGCGTACTCCATCACCAGCCGCTTGGTTTCGGGGCTGATTTCGTAGCTGTCGCGCAGGGCCCGCGACACCGTGGAGGTCGACAGGTTCAGGGCGCGGGCGATGTCTTTGATGGTAACGGGGTCCAAGCGAATTTCTTTGTAAAGTTCAATAAATAGCCGGTGCTGCTCTGGGCTGGCCATCAGGCCAAAAAAACAGCCATAATGTACTGTAAAGGGCGAAAATGGCCACTCCGGCTTCGGACTTTCGGCCGATGGTAACGTTCCCGGCAACGATTGCACAAAAAAATATTGTCCAACTCTTGCTTTCGCTGGCCGCTAACCGGAACCTTACATCAGCCGAATGCTCCACAAGAGTACCGAAAATCCGGCTAACTCCAGTTTAAAGTCCAGTTCGGCCCCGCGTTTTTTATGTCGACTTTTCCCTCCGCTTTCAGTCTGGCCGGCCAGCGCGCCCTCGTTACGGGCTGCGACCGGGGCATTGGCCAGGCCATTGCCGTGGGCCTGGCCGAAGCCGGGGCCGACCTCATCGGCGTGTCGCGTAGCTTGGCACCCGGCAGCGCCACCGAAACGGCCGTGCGCGCCCTGGGCCGCGACTTTCGCGCCTACCAGGCCGACCTCGGCCAACCCGCCGAGCTGCAGCAGTTCATCCGGCAGGTGCAGGCCGACTTTCCGGTCATCGACATCCTGTTCAACAACGCCGGCATCATCCGCCGCGCCCCCGCCGCCGAGCACACCGATGCCGACTGGGATGCTGTGCTCGGCGTGAACCTCGACGCGCCCTTCCGGCTGGCCCGGGCCCTGGGCGGCGCGATGCTGGCGCGTGGCCGGGGCAAAATCATCTTTACGGCCTCGCTGCTCACCTTTCAGGGCGGCATCAACGTGCCGGGCTACGCGGCCAGCAAAGGTGCCATCGGCTCGCTGGTGAAGGCCCTGGCCAACGAGTGGGCCGGCCGCGGCGTGAACGTGAATGCCATTGCGCCCGGCTACGTGGCCACCGACAACACCGCCGCCCTGCGCCAGGACGTCGACCGCAGCGCCGCGATTCTATCGCGCATCCCCGCCGGCCGCTGGGCCGAACCCGACGATTTCAAAGGCCCGGCCGTGTTCCTGGCTTCGGCGGCCAGCAGCTACATCCACGGCACCATTCTCACCGTCGACGGCGGTTGGATGGGGCGGTGATTTCATTTAACAATTATCAATTAACAATTATCAATCGGGTGGATTTTGCTGAGAATGATAGTTGATTGTTAATGGTTTAAATAATATTCTGCTTTGCTGGACGGTCTGTTAAATGTTAATTGATAACTGTTAAATGAAAACTCGCTTTGCCATTGGTCCCCGCGAAACGGCCGCGCTCGATACGAGCGGGCTGCGGGCGCATTTTCTGATTGAGGAGGTGTTTGTGGCGGGCGAAATCAACCTGACCTATACGCACTACGACCGCATGATTGTC
>JANXMN010000080.1 GCA_025354605.1 Hymenobacter sp.
GCTGCGGCCCGAGGTCTGGATGTGGTACTTCAGCATCTGGCTGCGGGCGTCGGCGCCGTACTTCAGCTTCATGGCCTTGGCCCAGATGCGGCGCGCCACCCGCCCAATCACGGCGTACTCCGGGTCGATGCCGTTGGAGAAGAAGAAGCTCAGGTTCGGCGCGAAGTCGTTCACGCTCATGCCCCGGCTCACGTAGTATTCCACAAACGTGAAGCCGTTGCTCAACGTCAGGGCCAGCTGGGTAATCGGGTTAGCCCCCGCCTCGGCAATGTGGTAGCCGGAGATGGACACGGAGTAGAAATTCCGCACCTTCTCGGTGATGAAATACTCCTGCACGTCGCCCATCAGGCGCAGCGCAAACTCGGTGCTGAAAATGCAGGTGTTCTGGGCCTGGTCTTCCTTGAGAATGTCGGCCTGCACGGTGCCGCGCACCTGCGTCAGCGTCTTGGCCTTGATGGCCGCGTACACGTCGGCCGGCAGCACATCCTCGCCCGTCACGCCGAGCAGGAGCAGGCCGAGGCCGTCGTTGCCGGCCGGCAGCTCGCCCTGGTAGCGAGGGCGGGGCTGGCCCTTGGCCGCGTAAATCTGGTCGACTTTGGCATCGACTTCCTCCGTCAGCTCGTGCTCCTTGATATAAAGCTCGCATTGCTGGTCGATGGCCGCGTTCATGAAAAACGCGGCCAGCGTAGCCGCCGGGCCATTAATGGTCATCGAAACCGACGTGCTGGGGTTAGCCAGGTTGAAGCCCGAATACAGCTTCTTGGCATCTTCGAGGCAGGCGATGCTCACGCCCGCGTTGCCGATTTTGCCATAGATATCGGGGCGCACGTCCGGGTCCTCGCCGTACAGCGTCACCGAGTCGAAGGCCGTGCTCAGGCGCTTGGCCGGCAGGCCCATGCTCACGTAGTGGAAGCGGCGGTTGGTGCGCTCCGGTCCGCCCTCGCCGGCAAACATGCGGGTCGGGTCTTCGCCCTCGCGCTTGAAGGGGAACACGCCCGCCGTGTAAGGAAACTCGCCGGGGAAATTCTCCTGCATAGCCCAGCGCAGCCGGTCGCCCCAGCCCGAGTAGCGCGGCACCGACACCTTAGCAATCATATTCCCCGACAGCGACTTGGTGTGCGTCTGCACCCGAATTTCCTTGCCCCGCACCGAATACACGTACTCCGGGTTGCGGTAGTTCTGCAAGGTGGCTTCCCAGTTTTCCAGAATGGCCTGGCTGTCGGCATCCAGCCGGCGCAGCTGCGTTTGCTTGTTCTTCCCGAACTCGCCCACCATGCTGTCGCTGCTTTTTTTCTCGTCGCGGTAGTGCTGTTCCAGCTTCGCAAACGCCCCGGCCACCTCGGCAATATTGGCCTGCTCGCGCACGCGCTGGTCGTAGGCGCGGTTGCTCTCGGCAATCTCGGAGAGGTAGCGCGTGCGGTGCGGCGGGATGATGTAAATCTTCTCCGAATCCTCCACCGTGGTTTCGAGGTGGGACGCGAAGACGGCCCCGGTTTTAGTTTCCAGCATCTTGAGCACCGCCCGGTACAGCCGGTTCATGCCCGGGTCGTTGAACTGCGAGGCAATGGTGCCGAACACCGGCATCTGGTCCGTGGGCGTGTCCCAGAGGCCGTGGTTGCGCTGGTACTGCTTGCGCACGTCGCGCAACGCATCCAGCGCCCCGCGCTTGTCGAACTTGTTCAGCGCAATTACGTCGGCAAAGTCGAGCATGTCGATTTTCTCCAGCTGGGTGGCCGCGCCGTACTCCGGCGTCATCACGTACAGGCTGGCATCCGAGTGCTCGATGATTTCAGTGTCAGACTGCCCAATGCCGGAGGTTTCCAGGATAATCAAATCGTAGTTGGCGGCGCGCACCACGTCCACGGCATCCTGCACGTAGCGCGACAGCGCCAAATTGCTCTGGCGCGTGGCCAGGCTGCGCATGTACACCCGCGGCGAGTTAATGGCATTCATCCGAATCCGGTCGCCAAGCAGCGCGCCACCCGTCTTGCGCTTGCTGGGGTCGACGGAGATAATGGCAATGGTCTTCTGCGGGAAGTCCATCAGGAAGCGCCGCACCAGCTCATCTACGAGGCTGGATTTGCCCGCGCCGCCCGTGCCCGTGATGCCTAAGATGGGTGCTTGGTGCTTGGTGCTTAGTGCTTGGTTTTGGTTGTTTTCACTAAGCTGAAATTCGGCTAGCAAATCACCTTTCACTCGCTCAAACTCCTCCGGGAAGTTCTCGGCGGCCGAAATCAACCGGCCAATGCTGCGCGCATCCTTTTCCTTAACGTGACCAACCTCGCCGTTCAAATTCTGCCCCGTCGGAAAATCCGCCTGCTCCAGCAGGTTGTTAATCATGCCCTGCAAGCCCATGGCCCGGCCATCATCGGGCGAGTAGATGCGGGTAATGCCGTAGCCCTGCAGGTCCGCAATCTCAGTGGGCAGAATCACGCCGCCGCCGCCGCCGAAAATTTTAATATGGCCCGCCCCGCGCTCCTTAAGCAGGTCAAAAATGTATTTGAAGTACTCGTTGTGCCCACCCTGGTAGCTCGTAATGGCAATAGCCTGCGCATCTTCCTGAATGGCGCAATCCACGATTTCCTGCGCCGAGCGGTTGTGTCCCAGGTGAATCACCTCCGCGCCGCTGCTCTGAATGATGCGGCGCATAATGTTGATGGCCGCGTCATGCCCGTCGAACAAAGCGGCGGCGGTGACGATGCGAACGTGATTTTTAGGCTTGTAGGGAGCAACGGGGGTGGGATGCATAGAGGATGGATTTTGGGGACTGCGAAGGTACGAAAAACGCCCCGGCGGGGCGGCCGGGGCGTTTAAAGCTGAGCTTACCAGCAGTTGATGCTATTGGTTCTCGATGGCCTTCATACCGGCTTCAGCCACCGCGTGGTCGTCCTCCACGGTGCTGCCCGATACGCCGATGGCCCCGATAACGTGGCCATCAGCGTCTTTAATGGGGATGCCGCCGGGGAAGCTGATGAGGCCGCCATTGGAGTGCTCGATGCCGAAAAGAGGGCCGCCAGGCTGCGAAAGGCCACCGATTGCGCCCGTTGGCATATCGAAGTAGCGGGCCGTTTTAGCCTTCTTCATCGCAATGTCGAGTGAGCCCAGCCAGGCATCATCCATGCGGATAAAGGCCGTCAGGTTGGCACCGGCATCGACGACGGCAATATTCATTTTTACGCCCAGGTCGAGGGATTTTGTGTGGGCGGCCTGAATGGCGGCCTGGGCTTGCTGCAAGGTGATTCCCATAAATGAGTTGTGGGGGTTCAATGAAAATGGTTTTGCCTGAAACCGCTCGCCGCCTGATATGTTGCTTCGGTAACCTGGATTTGGCTTCCGACTGAAAGATTCCCATTATGACCAACCCAAGCTGCGGATGCCCGGTACGCCGCCCTGCTTCAGCTTTTCCGGATGCTCCGCAACAGCGGTAAAAAAGGCCGCACTGGGAAGAAAACCAGCGGCGGGCTTTTATCAAGGGCCAGGATATCCCGCCAAAAAGCTCCTTTAAGGCCGGAATGGCAGTCATTTTTTACAGGATGCGGGCTAGCCGAACTTCACCGGGGGGCTTAGGGCCAGCCGCCAGGCCACCGCCACCAGCACCGCCAGCAGCACCAGCCGCCAGGCCATGCGCGTGGCCTGCGGCTTCCGCACCGTTTCCGAAAACAGCTCGTTCAGGCAGCCCAGGGCCATGGGCGTAATCAGCAAGGTCATCATCGCGAGATGCAAAGTTTCCTGCACGGCCAGATAGGGGAGCTTTAGGGCCACAATGAACAAACTGCCCAATACCCAGGGCGCTACCAAAGTGCTGAACACCATTTTCTGCCGGTTGGCGTGGCGCATCACCGTGCGCGAGTCGTGGGCCTGCAAGAAGGCCACTGCCCCGAAATAGCCCAGGCCCATTTGCGCGAGGCCCGCCAATAGCGCCAGAAATACATTCACAATATTCCCCATCTTAAACAGCCAGTCGGGTACAAACCACGAGCCTGATTGGGTGAACGTATCGGCCAGCAGGGCACCGAACGTGGCATTTAAAGCGTGTAGCGAAATCCAGAGCAGCAGCAGCTTCAGCTGGCCGCGCCGGGCTCGCTCGCGCTTCCAGTACCAGACAAAGGCGCCAAGCCCGACCAGCAGACTCAGGGCCGGGCCGATACCGTACACCGTTACCACGGCCATGCGCCACCATTCGCCGTCACCTAGCGAGTAGATTATCCGGCTGGGGTTCCAAATGCCCCGCAGGCCGAAAAGCCGGGATGCTTCCACTTTGGCAATTTCGTACAGTCCCCATACCAGGTAGTAGGCCAGTATATAAATGGCCGTGCCGTTGGCAGCCGAAACCAAAAACTTGTTTTTTTCGGTCTGTTGCTCCGCCGAGCTATTAGTGGAGGTGGGTACTGCCATCGGAAGTGAAACGGGGGAATGGGTAATCGGCAAAACTAAACACTTCCCGACTTAACCAGCCAGGTGCGGGCCGGACAGGTTGGGAGGAAGGTGGCTGGCTTTTGCGCCTGCCGGTTCGTACCTTCGTCCTCTGAAAAACTGCCTCCTGTGAAGAATATTCGTAATTTCTGCATCATTGCCCACATCGACCACGGCAAGAGCACGCTGGCCGACCGCCTGCTGGAATTCACCAGCACCGTGGCCAAGCGCGACATGCAGGCCCAGCTGCTCGACAACATGGACCTCGAGCGCGAGCGCGGCATCACCATCAAGAGCCACGCTATTCAGATGCAGTATCCCTACAAAGGGGAAATCTACACGCTGAACCTGATTGATACGCCCGGCCACGTCGATTTCAGCTACGAAGTGAGCCGCAGCATTGCCGCCTGCGAAGGTGCGCTGCTGATTGTAGACGCCTCGCAGGGCATCGAAGCCCAGACCATTTCCAACCTCTACCTCGCCATCGGGGCCGACCTGGAAATCATCCCGGTCCTCAATAAAATCGACCTCCCGCACGCCATGCCGGAGGAGGTGACCGACGAAATCGTGGACCTGATTGGCTGCAAGCCGGAAGATATTATTCATGCCTCCGGCAAGGCTGGCATCGGTATTGAAGCCATCCTGAACGCCATTATCGAGCGAGTGCCCGCCCCGAAAGGCGACCCTGACGGCCCATTGCAGGCGCTGATTTTTGACTCCGTATTTAATTCCTACCGGGGCATCGAAGTCCTCTTCCGCATCAAAAACGGGGTGATGAAAAAGGGCGACAAGCTCCGCTTCATGGCCACCGGTAAAGAGTATGGCGCCGACGAAATCGGCATCCTCGGCCTGAATCAGGAGCCGCGCCAGGAAATGTGCGCCGGCAACGTGGGCTACCTCATCTCGGGCATCAAAGAAGCCCGCGAGGTGAAGGTGGGCGACACCATCACTCACGTGCACCGCCCCACGCCGGAAGCCATTCAGGGCTTTGCCGATGTAAAGCCCATGGTATTTGCCGGCATCTACCCCGTCGATACCACCGAGTATGAAGAGCTGCGCTCCAGCATGGAGAAGCTGCAGCTGAATGACGCCTCCCTGGTGTGGGAGCCTGAAACCTCGGTGGCCCTGGGCTTTGGCTTCCGCTGCGGCTTCCTGGGCATGCTGCACATGGAAATCGTTCAGGAGCGCCTGGAGCGCGAGTTCAACATGACGGTCATCACGACCGTACCGAGCGTGCAGTTCCACGCCACGGGCACCAAGGACCAGTTGTTGACAATCAACGCGCCGAGCGAGATGCCCGAGCCGAACATGATTAAGTATATCGAGGAGCCTTTCATCAAGGCCCAGATTATCACCGCCTCGGAGTACGTCGGCCCCATCATCACGCTGTGCATGGAGAAGCGTGGCATCATCAAGGGCCAGAGCTACCTCACGTCCGAGCGGGTGGAGATGAGCTTCGAGCTGCCGCTGTCGGAAATCGTGTTCGACTTCTTCGACAAGCTCAAGTCCATCAGCCGCGGCTACGCCTCGCTCGACTACGAGTTGATTGGCTTCCGCGAGTCGGACATGGTGAAACTCGACGTGATGTTGAACGGGGAGAAGGTAGATGCCCTCTCGGCCATCGTGCACCGCTCCAAAAGCTACCAGTGGGGCAGCCGCCTTTGCGAAAAGCTGCGCGAATTGTTGCCCCGCCAGATGTTCGACATTGCCATTCAGGCCAGTATCGGCCAGAAAATCATTGCCCGCGAAACCGTGAAGGCCCTGCGCAAAAACGTGATTGCCAAGTGCTACGGTGGGGACATCAGCCGCAAGCGCAAGCTGCTCGAAAAGCAGAAGGAAGGCAAGAAGCGCATGCGCTCCGTGGGTTCGGTCGAAATCCCGCAGGAAGCGTTTCTGGCAGTGCTAAAAATTGACTAAGTAAAAAGGCCGGCTCTTGTAAGAAAGCCGGCCTTTTGTTTGCGTTGCGAGCAACGTTTAATAAGTGCTGGGAGGTGTGCTAAAGGTGTCGGTGTTAAGAACTCCTTTGGGGTCGGGACCATATTCGTTCGGACCACGGGTGCCTTCGGTGCAAGCAAGAATGAGGTTGTAAATCGGAATCAGAATGAACCACCCACTCTTTTCCACATCGTGCATCCGGCGGATAGATACGGCAATGCCAGGCAGCAGCAGTGCTAGCGAAATTAAGCCGCCGAGTCCAGCGACGAGGGTGGAGCCAGTTGTTCTTACAATAACGTTGACAACAACACTGATGAGAACGTTTACAAGAAAGAACTGCCAGTATTCAGCCCGCCGGGCGCGGCCGTTGAATTGGGCGTACTTGGTTTTGATTACGTCGAGAAAGTAGTTCATAAAGGCTGTTTGTTGGTGAGGAGGGTTTAGTAAATGTGAAAATTTCGACTGCAATATAGACAGTATTTCCTCTTTGCTTTTTTAAACGTTCACAAATTCTGCATTTTAACATGAGCCAATCCGATTCATCTGTTTCCTCCAACCTTATCGACGGCAAGCAGACCGCCGAAGACATCAAAACTGAAATCGCGGCCAAAGTGGCCGAGTTGAAAGCCGCCGGCCACAAAGTGCCGCATCTGGCCGCCATTTTGGTGGGCCACGACGGCGGCTCCGAAACCTACGTGCGCAACAAGGTGCTAGCATGCGAGCGAGTCGGGTTTGGCTCGACCCTGCTGCGCTATGAAGACGACATTACTGAGGCCGACTTGCTGGCCCAGGTTGACAAACTGAACAACGACCCCGAGATTGACGGCTTTATCGTACAGCTCCCCCTGCCCGCTCATATCAACCCCGAAAAGGTGATTGAGGCCATCCGGCCCGAGAAGGATGTCGACGGCTTTCATCCCATGAACATCGGCCGGATGGTAGCCGGCCTACCCGCGCTCCTCCCCGCCACGCCCTCAGGGATTGTGGAGCTGCTAGCCCGGCAGGGTATTAAAACCAGTGGCAAGCACTGTGTGGTAATCGGTCGTTCTAACATCGTCGGTACACCAGTTAGTATATTGTTGGCTAAGAATTTGGATACGGCTAATTGTACGGTTACTTTATGCCACTCCCGCACCCAAGGGCTGGCCGAAATCTGCCGGACGGCCGACATTGTAGTGGCGGCAATTGGCCGACCCGAGTTTGTAACCGCCGACATGGTGCGTCCCGGCGCGGTGGTGATTGACGTGGGCACGACTCGGGTGGCTGATACCAACAAAAAAAGCGGTTTTACGCTGAAAGGCGATGTGAATTTTGCCGAGGTAGCTCCACTCGCTTCGGCCATTACACCGGTGCCCGGCGGAGTGGGTCCAATGACCATTGCCATGCTTTTGCTGAATACTTTGCGCGCGGCTACCGGAGAAATTTACCCTCGGCCAATGAACTGATTTTTTGGAATATTTGGTTAACCTGTCCTGGTGCTGTACTTTTAAGTCCGGCATCGGGAATAGGCTTCCTTTTTGTCGGCACTTGGCAAGCTAAGCTTTCGGGTGCCGTTTTGCATTTATAGTCGTGACGCAATTATCCTCCGAAATTATTGCACCTTTTGGTGACGACCTCCTGACGATGGCGGGCCATTTGCTGCCCGTTATGGAGCAGTTTTACACGGTTCAGGGCGAAGGCTACAACACGGGCCGCGCGGCATACTTCATCCGGCTGGGTGGTTGCGACGTGGGCTGCGTGTGGTGCGACGTAAAAGAGTCTTGGGATGCTGCGGCGCACCCGCGGCAGCCGGTGGCACAGCTGGTGGAAGCGGTGCTGGCCTACCCCGGGCGCAACGTGGTCATTACCGGGGGCGAACCCCTGATGCATCCCCTCGGCCCCCTCACCCAGGCATTGCAGGCGGCTGGGTGCCGCACTTGGCTGGAAACCTCCGGGGCGCATCCGTTGTCGGGCAAATGGGATTGGGTATGTTTGTCGCCCAAGAAGTTCAAAGCACCCTTGCCAGAAGTGCTGGCAGGAGCCGATGAACTAAAAGTAGTGGTTTTCAACCAGCACGATTTCGACTGGGCCGAAGAGCACGCCGCCCTGGTGCCGCCCACTTGTCGTTTGTACTTACAGCCCGAGTGGAGCCGGGCGGCCCGCATGACTCCCGCCCTGGTCGACTATGTGAAAGCTCATCCGCGCTGGCAAGTATCGTTGCAAACGCACAAGTACCTGGATATTCCCTAGTATTCCCCATGCGTAGCTTTTCAGTATTGCGGGCTTTGCGCCTCGGAATCATGTGTTTGCTGGGCAGTGCCAGTGCCGGGGCGGCCTGGGGCCAGCTTCCGCCCAAGGTGCCGACTCCCACCAACACCAAGGCTCGTAGCCTGCTGGAAAAGGCCCAGCAATATGTGAAAGACCGTGATTTTCCCAAGGCGGTAGAAGTCCTCGGACAATTGAATCAGAAGTTCCCCTCGTTTGGTGATGCCTACCTGCTGCGCGGCTCGCTGCTGAAAGCTATGGGCGACAATCGGGGGGCCCTGGTCGCCTACCACGACGGCCTGAGCAAAGTGCCGCTCGATGCCGTACATGCCTCCGAATATCAGCTAGTGGGTGACTTGGCCATCAGCTACGGTGAGTACCAGATGGCCCTTGATGCCTACCGGCAGTTGGTAAAAGTAGCCCCGAAAGCGCAAAAGAATCTGGCCAAATCGCAGCATCAGATGCAAAACTGCGAGTTTGCGCTGGAAGCTTTGAAGCACCCGGTTGGCGAAGCGCCCGTGCCATTGCCGCCGCCTCTTAATGGCTTTAAGTTTCAATATTTCCCCGACCTTACGGCCGATAACCGCTTCCTGCTTTTCACCGGCCGCCCGGCCGCCAGCAGCGGCGAAGACCTGTATGTGAGCCGACAGAACAAAGACGGTAGCATGGGCGAGCCGCAGCCCATTTCGCCCGCTATCAACTCGAGCTACAATGAAGGAGCCGGCTCGATTTCGGGCGATGGCAAAACCCTGGTTTTTGCCTCCTGCGACCGGCCCAAAGCCATTGGCAACTGCGACCTATACATCTCGCGCCGCACCGGCAACAACTGGAGTACGCCCGTCAACCTGGGCCTGAACGTGAACTCAGCCGAGTGGGACTCGCAGCCTTCGCTCTCGGCCGACGGCCGCACGCTTTATTTCACCTCGACCCGCCGAGGCGGCCAGGGCCAGGAAGATATTTACGTGAGCACCCTGCAGCCCGACGGCAACTGGAGCGCCGCGCAAAATGTCGGCACGCCCATCAACACGCCCGGCAAGGACATGGCACCCTTTATTCACGCCAGCGGTACCACGCTCTATTACGTCACCGATGGCTTGGTGGGCATGGGTGGGCTCGATGTTTACCGCTGCGAAAAAACCACTGGCAGCAGCTGGAGCATTCCCACTAACCTGGGCTATCCACTCAATACCTTTGAAAACGAAGCCTCACTCTTCATTACTTCCGACAACCAGAAGGGTTTTTGCTCGCGCAGCCGAGCCAGCCAGGAGCCGCCCGGCGGCTACCGGTTGGCTCGCGAACGGCCTGTCGAGCTTTTCAGCTTCGCGGTGCCGCCGCCCGTGAAGGCTCGCGAAACCAGTACCTACACCCAGGGCCGGGTGTTCGACGCCAACACTAAAAAGCCCCTGAAGGCCGAAGTGAAGCTCTACGACCTCGATACCGACGTGCTGACGCAATATGTGACTTCCGATACGGAATACGGCGACTATACGATTGTGCTCAACGAAGGCCACCATTACGCCATGTACGCCTCGGCTGATAAGTATTTGCTTAAAAGCCTGAGCTTTGACTACAGTAGCCAGCGTTCCTTTAGCCCCACCGCGTTGGATATCTATCTGGAGCCCGTGCGCGCCGGGCGTAGCGTAGTGCTGAATAACCTGTTTTTCGACACCAATAAATTCGACCTCAAGCCGCAGTCGCGCACCGAGTTGAACCGACTCATCGAGTTTCTACGCCAGTACCGCGACGTGCAGATTGAGGTTTCCGGCTATACCGATAACGTTGGCTCGCCCGAATCGAACATTATGCTGTCGCAGCGCCGGGCACAGTCGGTAGTCGAATACCTGTCGGGGCACGGCATTTCCACAACCCGCCTGCGCTCGCGGGGCTACGGCGAAACCCACGCGCTGGCCGCCAACGACACCGAAGCGCACCGCCAACTTAACCGGCGCATCGAATTTCATATTCTTTAAGTCCGAAATTCAATACCAACCGTGCAAGGCGGGTGTTGGGAACCCTGGGTTTCCAACACCCGCCTTCTGCTTTTGGGCTTGCCGGTTTCTTGGACCCAGCACAGCGCACGGTTTGTAGTTAGCCCAAACTGCATGACAGCCCCGCTGCAACGACAGGTTTGGGGGAAAGGCCTTGCCCCGGAATAGAAACTCAAAGTGATGAAGCATATTGGAGTGGCCTTGCGTCGCGGTCATCAATACCCGCATCTGCACTTTCTTTTTGCTTCACGAGCCTGCTGGTCCACTTCGGCTAAAGAGAGGCGCGATGAGTGAGCGAACTAGCAAAGGCAATTCAGGAAATCTGGTCAAATAGGGTAATAGCGGATTGTCGACGCCATGCGCTTGTACCTGAAGTAAATTTTCAGGAAGTGGTGAAACCAGCCTTTTCACTTAAAGCAAGGCTTTAGGAAGGTGAAGTTTTTGTAGGATGTTTTTAATAAAATAGTATGGCTCGCCCAATGGTCAGCTTCATTTTAATCTAACTAATAACTTTTTTTAAGTTATGGATAAATTTAAAAATGAAGGCTTTATGCAAATCTATAAAAAGTAGACGGTGAAAAAAGTGACAAAAAAAATATTTTTCGTTCAAATGATTTTTTGTCTTACGTTTGGATTGGTCAAACACACCAGTTGGGCCATCAACCGCATCTTTTCACCATCACCCCCCACAACCATGAAAAACTTGTTTCTGGCTACTTGCATTGCCGCGGGTGTTAGCATTGCCCCGGCGGCCTTCGCTGGTCCCGGCGAAGGCGCCTACTCGCACGCCATGATAAACCGCGCCACCACGCTCACCCGGGCGCTGGCGCAACGCATCCACTTCAACGAGGCGCAGTACCTCGCCATCAAGCAGCTGCACCTGCAGATGCTCACCGAGCGGCGCGACTTGGAGATTATCCTGAACGGAGCCAGTTCCGAAGAACGCGACAATCAGCTCGCTATTGCTCAGCAGCGCTACGAAACCGAGCTGAGCCAGCTCCTGCAGCCCGAGCAGCTGGTGGCTTATCAGAACCTGCGTACCAGCTTCACGGCGCACCGCCTAAAATAGGGGAGAAGCCCAAAAGGGTCGGACGCAAAAAAGCCCGCTTTGCAGAGCGGGCTTTTTCTTTTTAGCTTGTTGCGGTTGGTTTAACGGGCAGTCATGGCCACGTAGTTGCGCTCGGTTTCGCCGGTATAAATCTGGCGGGGACGGCCAATGGGCTCCTTGTTCTCGCGCATCTCCTTCCACTGCGCAATCCAGCCGGGAAGTCGGCCGAGGGCGAACATTACGGTGAACATCTCAGTGGGGATGCCCAGCGCCTTATAGATGATGCCGGAGTAGAAATCGACGTTGGGATAGAGCTTGCGCTCGATGAAGTACTGGTCGGTGAGGGCGGCCTGCTCCAACTCCTGCGCGATTTTCAGTAGGGGGCTATCCTGCAGGCCCAGGGCCTTGAGAACTTCGTCGGCGGCCTTTTTGATGATGGTGGCGCGGGGGTCGAAGTTCTTGTACACGCGGTGGCCGAAGCCCATGAGGCGAAACGAGTCGTTCTTGTCTTTGGCTTTGTCGACCCATTTTTTCGTGTCGCCGCCGTCGGACTCGATGGCTTCGAGCATTTCCACGACTTCCTGGTTGGCCCCGCCGTGCAGCGGGCCCCACAAGGCATTGATACCGGCCGAAACCGAGCCGTAGAGGCTGGCGTTGGCCGAGCCCACGAGGCGCACGGTGCTGGTAGAGCAGTTCTGCTCGTGGTCGGCGTGCAGAATCAGCAGCTTGTTGAGGGCGCTGACAATGATGGGGTTGATTTCATACTTCTCGGTGGGGAAGCTGAACATCATGTACAGGAAGTTGGCGCAGTAGTCGAGGTCGTTGCGCGGGTAGATGAGCGGGTGGCCCACCGAGTTCTTGTAGCTCCAGGCGGCGATAGTCGAAATCTTGGCCATCAGGCGCACGATGTTCAAATCCAGCTCTTCCTTGCTGATTTCGGGCGCGATGCTCTTGGGGTAGAAGGCGGTGAGCGAACAAATCAGCGAGGACAGGATGCCCATCGGGTGGGCCGACGAAGGGAAGCCGTCGAGAATCTTGCGAATGTCTTCGTGCACCAGCGTGTGCTGGGTAATCGCATGCTTGAACTTGTCGAACTCGGTCGTAGTTGGTAACGCGCCGTAAATCAGCAGGTAAGCTACTTCCAGGAAGCTGGATTTTTCGGCCAGCTGCTCGATGGGGTAGCCGCGGTAACGTAGAATGCCCTCCTCGCCGTCGAGAAAAGTAATGGCGCTTTTGGTAGCCCCGGTGTTCTTGTAGCCCGAATCGAGCGTTACGTAGCCGGTCTGGTCGCGGAGCTTACCGATGTCAAACGCTTTTTCGTGTTCGGTGCCTTCGATGACGGGCAAGATGATGGACTTGCCGTCGAGGATGAGTTCAGCAGTTTCTGCCATGGGCGGGAGGGGTGAGGGGGGAAATCGAGTGCGAAACTACGCCACAAGGCGTAAGCGGGGAAATTTTTTGCCCCGGCTGGGTGCCCTCACTACCGCCGAAACCGGCCGGAGGTTTCGCTGGCTGGCCGAATGAGTCTATTTACAGGCCCGACAACGATTGCGAAGATTTTCCCGGTCCAGTAGGGAAAAGCCCTTATTTGCCGATACAGAACTGGGTGAAAATGCTGGTAAGCAAATCGTCGGACGAAATTTCGCCGGTAATCTCGCCCAGGGCGGCCAGGGCATGGCGCAGGTCGGCGGCCAGCAGCTCAGTGCCGCGGCCGGTATCGAGGCCGGCTTGCACGGCCGCCAGATGCGCGGCGGCTACTTCCAGTGCGCCAGCATGGCGCACGTTGGTCACGATGGTGGCGGAATCTGTATGCTCGATGGCCGTACCGCGTACCTGCCGGAGCAGTGCCGACTGCAGTTCCGGCAGCCCCAGGCCCTGGCCGGCCGCCAGCAGCACTAGCGGAATTCCGGCGGCCGGGCCTGGCCTAACAGAAGCCTGAAATGCCGCCTCAAAAGACGCCAGTGCTTCGGAGGTGGCTAAATCAATTTTGTTGCCTACGGCTAATGCCGGCAAATCGAGCCCACTGGTAAGGTCCTCAATTTCAGTTAGTATTTCGGTCGGGGTGCGCTCCGAAACGTCGAACAGATAGAGCAGCAGGGCGG
Source organism: Hymenobacter sp. (assembly GCA_025354605.1). Lineage (GTDB taxonomy): Bacteria > Bacteroidota > Bacteroidia > Cytophagales > Hymenobacteraceae > Hymenobacter. The sequence goes on from JANXMN010000080.1 coordinate 13,731, forward strand.
CCTGGCGCACGCGCTGGCGGGTGCGGGCCACCCCAATGGCCTCGATTTCGTCGGCGGTGTCATCGCGCAGGCCAGCCGTATCCACGAAACGGAAGCGGAAGCCGTCGATGCTCACTTCGTCCTCAATGAAGTCGCGGGTGGTGCCGGGTATGGCCGACACAATGGCCCGCTCCTCACGGAGCAGCGCATTGAGCAGGGTAGATTTACCGGCGTTGGGCCGGCCTGCAATCACGGCCGTGATGCCATTTTTGATGACGTTGCCCAGCTCGAACGAGCGCAGCAGGCCGGCTACTACACCGCGCACTTCGGCCAGCAGCCGGGCCAGCCCGGTGCGGTCGGCAAACTCCACTTCTTCTTCGCCAAAGTCTAACTCCAGCTCCAGCAGCGAAGCAAACTGCACCAGCCGCGCCCGCAGCCCGCGCAACTCCTGCGAAAAGCCCCCCCGCAACTGATTCAGGGCCACGCGATGGCTCAAGGCTGAGTTGGCGGCAATGAGGTCAGCCACGGCTTCGGCCTGGGCCAAATCGAGGGCACCGCTCAGGAAGGCGCGCTTGGTGAACTCGCCGGCTTCGGCCAGGCGCGCGCCCTGGCGCAGCAGCAACGCCAGCACTTGCCGCACCACGTAGTCGGAACCGTGGCAGCTGATTTCGACCACGTCTTCGCGGGTGAAGGAGCGCGGGGCGCGGTACAGGGCCACCACCACTTCATCGAGGGTATCGCCGGTGGCGGGGTCGCGCAGGGTACCGTAGTGCAGAGTATGGCCGGGCTTTTCGGCCAGCCGCTTTTTCGAGAATACCTCCCCAACAATGGCCACTGCATCTGGCCCGGAAAGGCGCACAACCGCCAGCGCCCCCGCGCCGGGCGGGGTGGAAAGCGCAACAATGGTGTCGGAAAAAAGCAGCGAAGCCACGGCGGCAAGTGGGTTAGGTAGGGAGAATCAGAAGCGCATCAACGCGGTGAAGGGACGACTACCCGCGTCGCGGAATTGAACGATGGGGGAATTGTCTGTTGTGAAAAAATACGCAGTCATCCATGCCAACATCGGCAGTGATGTGCAGTCCCAAAGGCTAAGCCGTTACGAAAAGATTGCGACTGACCTCAGCGGAAATAAATGCGTTGCGTTCACAATTCAAACTGATTTCAAGCGAATTATCAAAAGCTACCTTTTCAATTACTTTAATTTCGGTGCCCAGCTGCAGGCCGGCTTTTGCCAGGTATTGAAGGAAGGGAACTGAGGTGTTGCGCACGGCGGCCAGCGTGCCGCCTTCACCCGCGAGCAGGTCGGCTAGCAGGCGGGTGCTGGGGCGGCGCATGGCCCCGTCTTCCGTCGGGATGGGGTCGCCGTGGGGGTCGAGGGTGGGGTGGCCCAGGAAGGCATCAAGCCGGCGCATAAGTAGCGGCGACTGCACATGCTCTAGCTCCTCGGCCACCTCGTGCACTTCGTCCCAGCTGAAGCCCAGCTGCTGCACCAGAAACACCTCCCACAGCCGGTGCTTGCGAATGGTGAGCAGGGCCACCTGCCGGCCGGCCGGCGTGAGCTGCACGCCCCGGTATCGCTCGTAGGCCAGGAGGCCCTTCTCGGCCAGACGGCGCAGCATATCCGTTACCGAAGCCGCCCGGGTATCGAGGGCGGCGGCAATGCGGTTGGTGCTCACGCCCACGGTGTCGGGCTCCGCCTCGGCCAGCTTGAAGACGGCTTTCAGGTAATTTTCCTCGGTGTGACTAGGCATGGGGGTCATTTAACAATTATCATTTAACAACTGGCCTTTGGCATGCGGAAAGGCGATTGAGAAAACGACCGAGTGTTAGATGCTAATTGATAAATGTTAAATGAAAAGCTACCATTTGATGAGGGCGGAGGCCCAGGTGAAGCCCGAGCCGAAGGCGGCTAGGCACACGAGGTCGCCGCGCTTGATTTTTCCTTCCTGCACGGCTTCGCTCAGGGCAAGGGGGACCGAGGCGGCGGTGGTATTGCCGTAGCGCTGGATATTGCTGAAGACCTTGTCGTCGCTGAGCCCCATTTTGTGCTGCACGTACTGGGTGATGCGCAGGTTGGCCTGGTGCGGAATCAGCATATCGATGTCGGCTGGTTGCATGCCGTTCTGGTCGAGCGCCTCTTTAATAACCTGCGGGAAGCGTACTACGGCGTGCTTGAACACATTCTGGCCGTTCATGTAGGGGTACAAGTCGGCTTTGTTGTCCAGGATGTTCTGCACGCGGTTGTCGCGGTTAGAGCCGGGCTCCTTCACAATGAGCTCCTCGGCGTACTCGCCCTGCGAGTGCAGGTGTGTGCTGAGAATGCCCTGGCCTTCGATGGTGCTGGGGCGCAGGATAACGGCTCCGGCTCCGTCGCCGAAAATAACTGATACGCCCCGGCCCTCGGGCGACTTGTCGAGGCCCGAGGAATGGATTTCGGAGCCCACCACCAGCACCGTGTCGTACATCCCCGTGCGTACAAACTGGTCGGCTACCGAGAGGCCGTACACGAAGCCCGAGCACTGATTGCGCACGTCCAGCGCCGGGCAGTTGTTGGTGATGCCCAACTCGCGCTGGAGCAGCACTCCCGAGCCGGGAAAGAAATAATCGGGCGAGAGCGTGGCGAACACAATCAGCTGCACGTCGTTGGGGGCGAGGCCGGCCATGTTGAGGGCCTTGCGGGCGGCGTTGGCGGCCATGTTGGCGGTGGTATCCTTTCCTTCCTCGAACCAGCGGCGCTCCTGAATGCCGGTGCGCTCCTGAATCCAGGCATCCGAAGTATTCATCAACGGTTCCAGCTCGGCGTTTGTAACGACCCGGCTCGGCACATAATGCCCGATGCCGGCGATGAAGGAGTGACGTAAAGCTGTCATATAAGCAAAAAATGGGGTGGGAATACGGGGAGTGCGGCGAAAGACTACTTGGGAAGTGTAGCACAGCGTGAATGGCGAACGCAAAAGGCGCGCAAAGGTGGGGGTTTAAATGAAAGAATCCAGCAAACGCCACAATTTTTTGCCCTCGCCGGCCCACTGCACATCAACCGGAATGCCGTTGGGGTAGAAGCGACACCTTTCTAACGCCTTTCGCACGTTAGCCGCAGCGGCATTGGCGGGAGTGAACTCGTACATCACGCCTCCGCCGTGCCGCGCCATGGTTTTTGCCCACAGCCAATTGTGGGGAATCAGTATCGGCAGTCCGAGCGCGAGGTACTCGAACAGCTTGGTGGGCCGGCAGCGGGCCGTGCTGGGGTGCGCCCGGTAAGGCAACAGGCCCAGGTGACTGCGCCCGATTTCGCCCACTATGCGCGTGTGCGGCACCGGTTCGGCACCGCCTATGAGGGTGAACAGTTCCGGCTGCCCGTCTACGGCTGCCCGGAGCTGCTGGAGCAGCACTGGCTGCTGGCAAAAACCAATAATGGTGCAGTGGACCCCGCCGGGCCAGGTGGTGGCCAGCGCCTGCGTGAGCGCTACGGCCTCCCACACGCCGTTGAGCGCGGAAATGGTGCCGGAATAAAGCAGCCGCAGCGGCTCGTTGAGGGTCGGATGGGGGCGCGGCCGGGTGGGCAGGGTTTCGTCGGGGGCTGGCTGATACTTGTTTTCCAGCACGACCACCCGGCTGGCTGGCAGCTCCCGCAGGAAGGGCAATTCATCGGCATAGCTTTCTTCGGCCAGGATGAGGCCGGCCGCCTGCCGGCTGGCCCAGCCTTCTATCCAGCGCAGGCCGGCCGCCAGCCCGCGCCGCGTGAAGCCCTGATAGACTTGTTGCGTCGAAACGTTGAGGGCGTAGTTTTCGCGGATGTCGTAGAGGAATTTCCGTCCTGGGCCCAACTGCTGCCAGAGCAGCGTGAGCGGCAGCAGCTCCGGCGCGTGCACGATAACCAGATTCGGCTGCAGCCGCCGCAGCAGCCGCCAGTAGCGCCATTGGGCCGCCAGTCGTTCCAGACTCAGGCGTGAACCCTGGAATAGGGGATGCAGCGCCAGATGCAACGGAGCATCCGCCGCGGAGGTATCGGCGCGGTCGCTGGCCTCGCGGCCGGCAATGTGGACCTGCACGCCGGGCCGCTCCAGCAGGGTTTTGGCAAACTTGCCCCGCATACGGGTATCGTCAACCGGCTTCAGGACCGAAGCCAGTAGGATGACGAATTGAGAAGAACCAGAGCCAAACACGCCTCAAAGATGGTAGTTTTGCGGATTCTAAGCTGTACTGACCTGGCTCGACGGCTTTTCAATTCTTACTTCGCTCGCTAAAATGGCTGACCTGCAAACCCAAATCGAAGCCGCCTGGGCCGACCGCGCCCTGCTCCAAAACTCCGAAACCAAAGCCGCCATCGAGCACGTCATCGAAGAGCTTGACAAAGGCCGCCTGCGCGTAGCCACCCCGCCCGCCGAAGACGGCGGTGACTGGACCATCAATGAATGGGTGAAAAAGGCCGTCATTCTCTACTTTCCGCTGCGCCAGATGAGCACTCAGGAAGTAGGCCCCTTTGAGTACCACGACAAAATGGCGCTCAAAACCGACTACGCCGGCCAGCAGGTGCGCGTGGTGCCGCCCGCCGTGGCCCGCTACGGCGCGTTTCTGGCCCCCGGCGTTATCCTGATGCCCAGC
>JANXMN010000073.1 GCA_025354605.1 Hymenobacter sp.
CCGGCGTGGCCGTGCTCGGCGGCTCCGCCCTGCCCCCTACCCTGCCGCTAGTCTACGAGCTGGCCGCGCACCACCCCGTGGTGGCCCTCTACCCCCATCTGCCCGCCGCCTTAGCCGAAACCGCTGAACCTGCGGCAACAGCCCCTGCCGCTGCCGCTATTGCCGCCGCCGCCACGTCCATTCCCGCCCCCACCTGGCCCGAGCCGGGCATCATCCCCGACCCGCTCGACGTGGCCACCAACGGCCCGGGCGTGCGCCTGCTGCCGGCCGCCCAGCCAGTTGGCCCGGCCCGGCCCGGCGCGCCGGTGGCGTCGGCGCTGACCGCCAGCTCCCGCCTCGTGGGCCTCGACGACCTGCTGTCCCCCACCCAGGCCGTGCTGGCCTCGGCCCACCGGCTCGCGCCCGCGCCCGGCGCGGCGGCGCCCACCAATACCACGTGGCTGGCCGGCAGCCCGGCACCCGCTCCGGCTCCGAGCCGCAGCCAGTGGCCCACGCCCCTCGGGCCGCCCGCTAGCTGGCAAGCGCCGGCCGCCCCGTATGCGGGAGTCAGCGCCCCGGCTAGTGCCCCGGCTGCCGCCCCGCAGCCCGCCCCGCCCGGGGTAGCCCGGCCGGCCAAGCCGCAGCCACTCACCAGCGTCATCGCCTTTCCGGCCGGGCTGCGTCATCCCGATGCGCAGCTGCTGCCGCCCCCGCCGCCTTCACCACTCCGCCCACGGGCCACCCCGGAGCCAATGCCCGCCTTCGACGAACCCGTGGAAGAAATGGGTGCCGCCGAAGCCAGCGACCTCGACGCCCCGGAAGACGACCTGACTCTCGATGAGGACCTGCCCGGCAAGGTTGGCACGGCGCCCCTGGCTGCTGAGCCAGCCGGAGCAGTCGCTTCTTCAGCCGACGAAGCTGCCCCCGTTACCACGTCTGCTCAAGCAGCTGCCCCCGGGCTGCTGCCGCGCCAGCCCCGGCTCGACGGCCTTAACTTCCGCATGATTCAATACGCCCGCCGGGCCATGCAGCTGGTGGTCGGGCACGGCGATTTCGGGGTGATTTACGCACCCGGCTGGCCGGCCTGGCTGGCGGCGCTCGAAATCCGCAACCGCACGGGTCGGCCGCTGGTGCTGTACGCGGCCACCCTGGCCAGCGAAGCCGCCGCCCCTGCCGAGCGCGGCTGGCTGCTAGGCATCGAGCGCATGGCCCTGCGCCGCGCCCGCCTGGTGCTGGTACCCGATGCCGCCATGCAGCAGCAGCTGCGCCAGCGCCACGCGGCCGACCTGGGCGAAGTCCGCATCGTACCCGCCGATGACGAAATGACTTTGCAACTGGTGCTGGCCGAAATTGCCCTGGGCTGACCAGCTGCTGCCGCTGGCCGCAGTTTAGCGCGCAGCGCGTAACTGCAGGCCGACCAGTGGGGCGAGTTTGCAACTCGCCTGCCGCTGCCACAACGCGCCTCCCGATCCAATCTACCCAATGGCCTATCCCATCCGCAATCAACAAGGGCTGTATTTCATCACTTGCACCGTGGTCGAATGGCTGGATATTTCACCCGCCCGCTCTACAAAGACCTCATCATTGAGAGCATGCGCTACTGCCAGCAGCAAAAAGGCCTGGAGCTGTTTGCCTACTGCCTGATGAGCAACCACCTGCACCTGATTGCCCGGGCTGCCGAGGACCATGTGCTGTCCGACATCATGCGTGATTTCAAAAAGTTCACCGCCAAGCAGGTCTTTCAGGCCATTCATACCAACCAGCAGAAAAGCCGGCGGCAATGGCTGGAATGGGTACTGCACAAGCAGGGCGAATTCAATCCGCGCAATACCCATATCCAGCTATGGCAGCAGCCCAGCCATAATGTCGAGCTGCTCAGCCAGGAGATGGCGCAGCAGAAGCTGGATTACATTCATCAGAACCCGGTGCGGGCCGGCGTCTGCTACCGGGCCGAGGACTACGTGTATTCGTCGGCTTCGTACTACGCGGGGCTGGAAGCGGGGCTGGTGGTGGAACGGCTGGGGTGAGAAGCGAATTGCACGTTCCGGTTGCGAGTTGCAAACTCGCCCCACTGGTTGGCCTGCAGTTACGCGCTGCGCGCTAAACTGCGGCCAGCTGTGCCGGCGGTGTTTCCTTTGTGCTCTCAATAGCCCCTACTTAGTCCAGCCATGCAGCCTGAACACGAATTTGAAGCAGTTTTAGAAGCCGGCGACGGCGATGGCGGCGTGTTCGTCGTGGTGCCGTTCTCGGTGCCGGAAGTGTATGGCACGCGCGGCCGGGTGCCGGTGCAGGTCACCTTCGATGGCTACCCCTACCAGGGCAGCATCACCCCGCTCGGCGACGGGCACCACGCGCTGCACGTACTCAAGCAGATTCGCAAAGCAGTGGGCAAAACCATCGGCGACACCGTGCGCGTGACCCTCTCGCGCGACGTGGTGGAGCGGAAGATGGAAGCGCCCGCCGACCTGGCCGAACAGCTCGCCGCCAACCCCAAAGCCGCCGCCTACTTCACCAAGCTGGCCTACACCCACCAGCGCGAGTTTGTGCGCTGGCTCGAAGGCGCCAAAAAGCCCGAAGCCCGCGTCCACCGCCTGGCCCAAACCATCGAAATGCTGGGCCAGGGCCGCAAGCGCGGCTGAGTTACCGACGGCATCACTACTGGGCATCGTTTAGTACCCCTGGCCTTTTCAATTGTAACTTTCGGCCTTTATTGGCGTGCCTACCTTTTATTTAAATGAATAATCGCATTCTATCGATTCTCCTGTTTCTGCTCCTGCCGCAGCTAGCGGATGCCCAGGCGGTCATCGACCGCGTCAATCCCACCAGCTGGTGGGTAGGGATGAAAAACACCAGCGTGCAGCTGCTCGTGCACGGCACCGGCGCGGGCACGCTTACCTACTCGGTGAATCACCCAGGAGTGAAGCTGGTGAAAACCAACGTAGTGGAAAACATCAACTACGCTTTTCTCGACCTCACGATTTCGCCCGGGGCCAAGCCGGGCATTGTGAAGCTGGTGGGCAAGCGCGGCACCCAAACCCTGACTCAGGACTGGGAGCTGCGCGCCCGCGACAACGAGCCCAAGGGCCAGGGCGTATCGGCGGCCGATTTCATCTACCTGGCCATGCCCGACCGCTTCGCCAACGGCGACCCGGCCAACGACCTGTTTGCCGACCTGCGCGACCCGTACGCCGACCGCCTGAACCCGTTTTTTCGGCACGGCGGCGACCTGGCCGGGGTCACCAGCCACATTCCTTACCTGAACGACTTGGGCGTAACGGCCATCTGGCTCACGCCGGTGCTCGAAAACAACCAGCCGCTAACCAATGAGAACGGGACCATGCGGGCCTCCTACCACGGCTACGGCTTCACCGACCACTACAACGTGGACCGCCGCTTCGGCGGCAACGAAGCCTACAAAACGTTTGTGCACGAGGCCCATACGGCCGGCCTCAAAGTAGTGCAGGATGCCGTGTATAACCACGTGGGCAACTCCCACTGGTTTATCCAGGACCTGCCCGCCAAAACCTGGCTGCACGAGTGGCCCAGCTACACCAATACCAGCTACCGCTACCAGCCCATCACCGACCCCCACGCCTCGGAGCTGGACCGCCGAATTACCCTTGATGGCTGGTTTGTGCCTTTCCTACCCGACCTCAATCAGCAAAATCCCTACCTGGCCAACTTCCTGATTCAGCATGCCATCTGGTGCGTTGAGAACTTTGGGATTGATGCCTACCGCATCGATACCTACATGTACAACGACCAGACCTTCATGAACCGCTGCAACGCGGCGCTGCTGGCCGAATACCCCCGGATTCATATTTTCGGCGAGTCGTCGGTGAACAACGTGGTGGACCAGGCCTACTACACCCGGAACAAAATCGATTTCCCCTTCAAGTCGAACCAGCCGGGCACGCTCGACTTCGTGCTCGAATCGGCCATGCTCGATGCCCTGCGCCAGCCCGTGGGCTGGGATACCGGCGTGCAGCGCCTCTACCAGACCCTGGCCCAGGATGGAGTGTACCAGGACCCGACCAAGCTCGTGACTTTTCTCGACAACCACGACCACGACCGGTTCCTATCGGTGATTGGCGAAGACTTCGACAAGTATAAGCTGGGCCTGACCTGGCTGCTGACCACGCGCGGCATTCCCAGCATGTATTACGGCACCGAGGTGATGCTGAAGAACTTCAAGGACCCCACCGATGCCGAGGTGCGCAAGGACTTTCCCGGCGGCTGGGCCGGCGATAAGAAAGACAAATTCAAAGCCGCCGACCGCACCCCGCGCGAAAACGAGGCGTTCAACTTCGTACGCCAGCTCGCCAGCTACCGCCGCACCCATCCCGTACTGCAAACTGGCAAGCTGATGCAGTACCTACCCGAAAACGGCCTTTACGTGTACTTCCGCTACGATGCCAGTGGCACGGTGATGGTGGCCAGCAACACCACCGACAAGCCCCTGACGCTAACCACTAAGCGGTTTGCCGAGCGGCTCGACGGCTTCACCCACGCCAAGAACGTGCTCACCGACGAGGCGGTAGCCACCCTGGCCGCCGTGCAGCTCCCCGCCAAAACCGCCGTGGTGCTGGAGCTGCTGAAGTAACAGTAACGGTTTGACCGGTGCACTGCCAATCAATCGGAGCAAAATAGCTTGCCCATCATGGCTGTTGAGACAGGCCTTTCAAGATTCGCGAAACTCATCTCTGAATCGAGTTTCGCGAACCTTGAAAAGTGAACCCGTTTATTGAATGCTACTTGGGTGGTAGAGACTATTCGAAGTGCTGGCAGGCCTCTGTGGACGTTAGTTTACAAAAACGAGCCTTTAAATTGGATACCCAGTATGTGCGAAATAGCTATAAACACCGGACCGCATCAAGAGCACTCCGAAATTGAGATTTCAATTTCTGGTACCTGCGCCGAATATGCCAGTGTCTCGAAACAATTAAATGGCCTTTCACCGGGTGTGTTTCCCCTCAAGCGTAGACACAGTAAGTATTATCCGCTGATAATAAGCAAATTATCTATAGATTCGATTAGCCAATCAATTGGAGTAATCACCGCCCAAATAGATAGGACAGAAATCAGGCTTTCGGGGGACTCACAAGCGTTCCGAAAATTGACAGAGTTTTTGGCAAATGTGTCCACTCTAGATGCTGGTGGGCATGTTCATCTGGATTGGTTTGCCAACCCAGACTTGCTGGCACCGGTTACAGATAATATGTCCTTTGTGTTTTCATTGAAGCGTAGCTGAATAGGCAACTTTGCTGGTGGAACGGAGAAATTACTGGTTTAAAAAACAGGGTGATATAACCAAACACACTGATTTCCAGTCTTTCCAAGCGCTATGCCCGCGCCAGCACCAGTGCCACCCGGCTCGGCAGATACAGGCTCAGCTGGTGCTCAAACGTCTCGAACTCGAACGCTTCGTCGGGCCGGTCGAAGCCGCCGAAACGGCCGTTGTCGGACGACAGCACCACGCGGTATTTCCCTTCCTCCGTCACCCAGAAGCGGTAGTCGGTCAGGCTGCGTTCGACGTGGAGATTGACGATGAACACCAGGCCGCCGCGCTCGAAGGCGAGCACCTGGTTTTCCTCATCGTGCTTGAGCAAAACCGCCGGGCCGGCGGCCAGCAGGTGGCGCGCTCTGGCCAGGTGCACCATCGCCTTGTCGAACGCGCCCATTTGGTGGAACTTCAGGTCGGGGTTGTCGCCCAGGCTCCACTGGCGGCGGGCGAAGTGGTAGCTCCAATCGTTGCCAGCGCGGGGGAAGTCGACCCATTCGGGGTGGCCGAACTCGTTACCGATGAAGGTGAGGTAGCCCTCGCCGCCCGCCGCCAGCGTGAGCAGGCGGATGATTTTGTGCAGGGCTAGGGCTCGCGCCGCGCCGGGGTCGCCGTCAGCAACATGCATGTGGGCGTAAATACCGGCATCGAACAGCCAATGGGCCAGGGTTTTGTCGCCCACCAAAGCCTGGTCGTGGCTCTCGGCGTAGGCAATGGTTTTTTCGCCGGCGCGGCGGTTGGTCAGCGTATGCCAGAGGTCGCCGAGGGGCCAGGCTTCGTCGGGGGTGTGCTTGAGCAGCTTAATCCAGTAGTCCGGGATGCCCATGGCCAGGCGGTAGTCGAAGCCCACGCCGCCTTCCCTGATGGGCCGGCACAGGCCGGGCAGGCCACTCATGTCTTCGGCCACCAGCAGGCTGCCTTTTTTAAATTCGTGTGCCAGCGTAGTGGCCAGCTGCAAATAAAGAATAGCGTCCTCGTCGGCGGCCGGGCCAAAGTAGCTGTCATAGCCCACGAAGGTCACGCCCTCGCCATGGTGCTGGTAGAGCATACTCGTCACGCCATCGAAGCGGAAGCCGTCGAAGTGGAATTCTTCGAGCCAGTAGCGCAGGTTGCTGAGCAGAAAGCGCTGCACCTCGGGCCGGCCGTAGTCGAACAGCTTGCTGTCCCAGCCGGGGTGGTTGCCGCGCTCGCCCTTGTGGAAATAGAGGTTGCCCGAGCCGTCGAAATCGGCCAGGCCTTCGGCCTCGTTCTTCACCGCGTGCGAGTGCACGATGTCGAGCAGCACCGCGATGCCGCGCCGGTGGGCTTCGTCGATGAGAAACTTCAAATCCTCCGGCGGGCCGAAGCGCGAGCTGGCGGCAAACAAATTGGCCACGTGGTAGCCGAACGAGCCGTAGTACGGGTGCTCCTGCACGGCCATTAGCTGGACGACGTTGTAGCCGCCGGCCTCAATGCGGGGCAGAATGTTATTCGCGAATTCGCGGTAGCTGCCCACCCGGCCTTCCTCGGTAGCCATGCCTACGTGGGCCTCGTAGATGAGCGGCTCGCCTACCGCCGTGGCGGTTCGGAACTGCTGGTCGGTCCAGGTGAAGGGTTGCCCGGGGCGCCATATTTGGCCGGCGAAGTCCTTGGTCTGTTCGTCCTGCACGGCGCGGCGCAGGGTGGCGGGCAGGCGGTCTTTGCCCCCGGCGTCGGTCACGACGTGCACCTTGTAGCGGCTGCCGTGGACGAGGCGCGGGTCGTATTCGGCATCGGGCAAAAACACTTCCCATACACCGAAATCAAGCTTTTGCAAGGGGTTAGCCTGCCGGTCCCAACCGTTGAAGTCGCCAATCAGGAACAGGCCGGCCGCCGCCGGAGCCCACTCGCGGTACACCCAGCCGCCACGCCCGGCATCGTGGTAGAGGCCCAACTGCTGGTAGGCAGTAGCGTAGTTCGCCAGCGAGCCGTGGTACTGCTCAATCTCGGCCAATCGGGCCTGCAGGCGGGCCTGGCGGGCGCGCAGCACCGGCTCATAGGGCGCCAGCCACACATCATTCTTCACGAGCGGCAGCGAGGCCGGACGGCGGGGCTTAGCCGCCGCCGGGGGTGCAGCTTTGGACGCGGCAGCAGCCTTCGAGGCCGGGGCCTCTTTGGCCACCGGTTTGGTGGACTTCGCGGTGCCCGATTTGGTGGTGGCCCTTGGGGTTGGGAGCGCGGCCGGGGCGGCGGTAGTGGCGGAGGTGGTTTTCTTAGCCATAGTTGAGTCGGTGTGGGCCAAATGTAAGGCTCCGGCGCGGGCAGGTTCGCTAAGCGCCTCATGTGCCATCGGTTGCGCAGCCCACAATCCGTATTTTCCGGCATTACATAACAAAACGGGCTAGGTTTGGCGTACTTTGTCGTAGAATTCCCGTCTCTATGAAACACCGTCTACTTACGCTTCCGCTGGCGCTGCTGTTGGCCTGCTCGGCCGAGCGCCCCGTTACATCTACCTCGCGCGCCTTCGAAGGCTCGCTGGCCTCGCCCCTGCCCCAGGCGGCCGCGCCCCGGCTGGCCCGCTACGCCATGGTGGTTTCGGCCCACCCCGAAGCCTCGCGCATCGGCACCCAGATTTTGCAGCGCGGCGGCAATGCCTACGATGCGGCCGTGGCCATGCAGTTTGCCCTAGCCGTGGCCCTGCCCGCGGCCGGCAACATCGGCGGCGGCGGCTTCCTGCTCTACCGCGACCGCAACGGCTCGGCCGGCGCGCTCGACTTCCGCGAAACGGCCCCCGCCGGGGCCTCGCGCGACATGTACCTCGACAAGCAGGGCAACCTCATCGACAACCTGAGCACGGCCGGGCCGCTGGCCGTGGGCACCCCCGGCACCGTGGCCGGCATGGCCACGCTGCACAAGCAGCTGGGCAAGCTCTCGTGGGCCACGCTGGTGCAGCCGGCCGTGACGCTGGCCACCCGGGGCGTGGCCCTCACCGCCAAGGAGGCCGCCGGCCTGAACCGGACCCGCGCCGATTTCCAGAAGTACAACCCCGGCAGCCCGCCTGCCTACCTGCGCCCCGGCGGCGGCGAGTGGCAGCCCGGCGACACCCTGCACCTGCCCGAGCTGGCCCGCACCCTGGCCCGCATCCGCGACCAGGGCCGGGCCGGTTTCTACCAGGGCGAAACGGCCCGCCTGCTGCTGGCCGCCATGAAAGCCGGCGGCGGCCTCGTGGCCCAGAAAGACCTCGACGGCTACCAGGCCAAGTGGCGCGAGCCCCTGCGCGGCCGCTACCGCGACTACGACGTCATCACCATGCCCCCACCCAGCGCCGGCGGCGTGGCCCTGCTGCAAATGCTGCAAATGCTGGAACCCGTGGATTTGGCTCAGGCCGGCTACCACACCCCCCTGGCCGTGCACTACATCGCCGAGGCCGAGCGCCGGGCCTACGCCGACCGCGCTAGCTACCTCGGCGACCCCGATTTCGGCACCGTGCCGGTGCAAAAGCTGCTCGATACCGACTACAATCGCCAGCGCGCGGCTTCGTTCCGTTCGCGGGGCCGGGCCACGGCCAGCAGCGCCGTAGCGGCCGGCGCGGGCCTGCCCGGCTACGAGAGCAGCGAAACCACCCACTACAGCATCATTGATGCCTTTGGCAATGCCGTGAGCTGCACTACCACCCTAAATGGCGGCTACGGCAGCAAAGTGGTCGTGCCCGGCGCGGGCTTCCTGCTCAACAATGAGATGGACGACTTCTCGGCTAAGGCTGGCGCGCCCAATGCCTACGGCCTCACCGGCGGCAAGGCCAATGCCATTGCGCCCGGCAAGCGCATGCTCAGCAGCATGACGCCCACCATCCTTACCCACAACGGCAAGGTGGCCCTCGTAACGGGCACGCCCGGCGGCAGCACCATCATCACCAGCGTACTGCAAAGCATCCTGGGCGTAGTCGATTACGGCCTGAACGCCCAGCAGGTGGTAACGGCGCCGCGCCTGCACCACCAGTGGCTGCCCGACCAACTGGACGTCGAAGCCGGCGCCCTGCTGCCCGCCGCCCAGGATACTCTGCGCGCCCACGGCTACCCCATCAACCCGCGTCTGCCCTGGGGCCGGCTCGACATCATCCACGTGCGCCCCGACGGCGTCCTTGAGGCTGGGGCCGACCCGCGCGGCGATGATACCGCGCTGGGATATTAGGGTAATGGTTAATGGTTAATGAAAAAAAGCACGTCATGCTGAATGCAGTGAAGCATCTTTACCGCCACCACTAATCCTATCAATTGGATTACGACTGCGGTAGCGATGATCCAATGCATTCAGCATGACGTGCTTTTTTTTCAAAACAACCCCAAAGCGAAGCGCCGCCCAAATGAAAATTCGGGCGGCGCTTCGCTTTGGGGAGACGCGGAAACTAGTGCTGGACCGGAGCCGTGCTGCGGGCAATCAGGCGCAAGTTGCCGGCGGCGGTTACCAGCTTCTGGCTTAGCTCGCGGGCTTTGTCGCCCTCGCCGCTGAAGTTGTGGGTACCGGCGGCGGCCAGGGCCGTCAGCTCGCCCAGGTTCTGGAACGACACGGCCATGCCGGCGGCGTTGTTGGCGTTGACGTGGCCGCGCAGGGTTTCGAGCTCGGTGACGATGGGGCGGGTGGTGGCGTGGTCGATGCCGCGCAGGTGCTGAATCCAGTTCTGGAGGTGGTCCTGGCCCTTGCTCGGGTCCACGTTGAAGCCGAGGTTGACGGTATCGAAGAGAAGGCGGATGCTGGTTTCAGCTTCGGAGAAAAAGCTCATGGAATAAACTTAGAAGTGAGATGGTACGGCAATGCGGCCACGAATGAAGCATCCGCCCGGCCTGGTTTCGGCTGCGAAGATACGCAGGCAGGCAGGTAAACCACTAACTGGCCCGCTGGCCCGGACACGCAAAACGGGCACCCCGGGCCAAAACCCGGAGTGCCCGTCGGGGCTGATGATGGCCGATTTCGGCCAAAAATCAGCCTTTCAGCTGGCCGGCGGCGGTGCTCAGGGCCTGGCCCAGCTGGCGCAGCTTGTCCTGGGCATCGGGCGTGGCGGCGTCGGCCACTTTCGTGGTGTGCTCGCCGAGGGTGCTCAGGCTTTGGGCCAGTGCGCCGGTGTCGGAAGCGCCGCTGCTGAGCGCATCGTGCAGGTTTTGCAGCTCCGAGCTGATGCCCGACAGCTGCGGGTTACCCTGCAGGGTTTTAATCCAGCCGGCAATGTTGGGGCCGGCAGCCCCGGCAGCGGCGGCGAGGCCGCCCTGCAGGGCGTTGAGGGTAGCGTCGAGCTGGCTGGTGCCCTGGCTGCTTTGTGATGTGTTGTCGTCCATGATAAAAGAAGGTTGGTTAGGTGAACTGATGCCCTAGCAACCCATCACCTGCATAGATGTTAACTTATTGACGAACATAATTTTGGCATTTATTTTTACGCAATTTAATAACAAACCTTTCCTGCCGCCGGGTAGTTCTGCAGCCGCCGGCAGTGCTACTCGCCCGGGTGCAGGGCCTGCACGTCGGGGTGGCTGTAGTTGACGACGATGACCGAAAACGGGTGCGGCTCGCCCTCGCGCTTCTCGATGCGAATGGTGCCGGCATCGCGTAGCTTGTTGAGCAGGTCGCGGCGCTCGTAGTCGGGCAGCTCGGGCAGCTCGTCGGTGAGCAGGCGCATGAAGGGCCCCAGCCACAGCTCCGTAACGCGCCGCTGCTGTTTGGCTTCAAGCTTGTGAAATTCTTCGAGCATGAAGGCCAGGGTGCGGCGCTCGGTGTCGGTAGCCAGCGGGCGGCCGGGGGCAAAATCGGGCACATCGTCGGCCGAGCGCGACAGGAAGGGCCGGGCCGGGGGCATTGGGCGCGGTGCCGTAGCCGAGGGCACGGGCGTGATGCGGGGCTGCGGCGGGCTGGTTTCGGCCGGGGCTTCGGTGCCGCTGCTGCCGTCGGGAGTAGCGGCGCGGGCAGCCTGGGCGGCGGCGGTAGGTACGCCGGCCAGGCCCTGCTCGCGCAGGCGGCGGCTTTCCTCGATGGCGCGCTGACGGTCGGCGCGGCGCTTTTCGAGCTGCTCGACGCGGGCGGGCGAGAGCAAGTCGCGGGCATCGATGAACTGGGCAGCCCCGATGTTCTGGAGCAAATCGCCGGACACTGATTCGCGGAAGCCGGCTACCAGCACTTGCCGGGCCTGCCGGCGCAGGTGCTGCAGCACGGGGATGTAGTCGCGGTCGCCGGCCACGAGCACGAAGGTGCCGATGTCGGGCCGGGTGTACATCACCTCCAGCGCATCGATGCAGAGCTGCATGTCGGCGGCGTTCTTGTGGTCGGTGCCCAGCACGTTGCGGGTGCTCACACCCATCAGGTAGAGGGCGCCCTGGGGGGCGGTGGCCAGGCGCTCAAAGTCGGCGTAGGCGTAGCTGATGAGGCTATCGAGGCCCTTGTCGCTGAGCCGTTCGCGCAGGGTACGCACAATATCGAGGCAGATGTCGTTGAGGTCGGGCGGGTCGTGGAAGTGGTTTTTGAGAAAGTAATAGACGTTTTCGTAGTCGATGAAAACGGCGGCGTATGGGGAACCAGGGGGCTTGGGCGTCATAAATGGCAACGGC
>JANXMN010000132.1 GCA_025354605.1 Hymenobacter sp.
CTTCGACGCGGCCAACCCGGCCAGCCCGGTGCTGCTCGGCAGCGTGGGCACGGGCAGCAGCCCCCGCGGCGTGGCCGTGAGCGGCACCACGGCCTACGTGGTGAGTTACTTCAGCAACACGTTGCAGGCGTTTACCGTCGCTGGCCCGGCCCGGGTGGTGGCCGTGAACGCCGACGGCACGCTGGGGTCGGTGGCGCTGCCCAGCGGCACGGACTTCATCCAGAACGGCACCGCCCTACAGGCCGGCGCCAGCTTCAACATCGGCGGGGCCGGCACCGTGGGCGGGCTGCTCACAGCCGGCAGCGCCACGGTGAGCGGCAACGTGGGCATCGGCACGCCCATCCCCAGCGCCAAGCTGCACGTGGCGGGCGGCGTGAAGATTGACGCGGCCAATACGCTGGAGTTCGGAGCGGGCGTGAGCGGCAAGGAAACCAACGCGGGCAAGATTGGCTACCAAGTCTTCAGCACCGCCCTCGACATTGTGGGCGCGGGCACCACCGGTGCCAATCGCACCATCAAGTTCTGGGCCGAGGGCGGGGCCACCTTCACCGGTTCGGTGACGGGGGTGGGTACCTACAATTCCTCCGACCGGCGCTTCAAGCAAAACATCCGCCCCCTGGGCGGGGCTCTGGCCGGCGTGCTGGCCCTGCGCGGGATGCGCTACGAGTGGAACGCCTTGGGCGTGGCTCACGGCGGCGCGGCCGGGGCCGGGCAGGTGGGCCTCATCGCCCAGGAAGTAGAAAGGCTCTACCCCGAGCTGGTGAGCACCGACGCCGAGGGCTACAAGGCCGTGAACTACGCCCAGCTCACGCCCGTGCTCATCGAGGCCCTCAAGGAGCAGCAGGTCCAGATTGAAGCCCTTAAGGCCCAGAACGCAGCCCTGAAAGCCGAAACCACCGCCACCACCTCCGCCTTCGAGGCCCGGCTGCGGCGGCTGGAGGCCGGCAGTGCGCAGGCCCAGCGCTAACTCTTGCTTTATCCCTTCCTACCGGGGCGGGCTACTGTTTCCACCCTTTATTCGCCCGTTGAACGATGAACCGTCGCTTGCTCCTCGCCCTCTTGCTGGCCGCCCCCTGTTTTGCCCGCGCCCAAGGCGTGGGCATCGGCACCACCAGCCCTACGGCCTCGGCCGCGCTCGACATCGTGAGCACCAGCAAGGGCCTGCTGCTGCCCCGCCTGAGCCTGGCTCAGCGGACGGCCATGGGCACGGGCACCATCGCCGCCCCCGTGGCGGGCCTGGTCATCTTTCAGACCGACAACACCCCCGGCCTGTATGCCTACGACGGCACGGCCTGGGTGCGCCTCGCGGCCGACAACCTGGGCAACCACACCGCCACCCAGGCCCTGAACCTCGGGGCCAACGCCCTGGTGGGCAACGGCGGCACCACCGGCCTGAGCATCGACAACGGCGGCAACGCCCAGCTGCCCGCCGCCAGCGCCTACCGCTACGCCTCGCCCAAGGCCTACACCGTCGTCTACGGCCCCAACGACTTTCAGCCCGCGGATGCCAGTGCCGCCAATGCGAAGTACGTAGACAGCCAGAGCGGCGGCGCTGAAACCGTGTACGGCACGACTACCGGTTCCTTGCGCGTTCTCCTGCACCTGCCACAAGGAGCCGTAGTCACCAGCCTGGTGCTCATCTACCAGGATTATAACAACGGCGGGGCCCCTTTCGGCGTTGGCCTGGCCTTGGTGGCCAACTATATCCCTGGCCCTTCGCAAACCCTGGCTAGTTTCACCTCTACGGGTCGTCCGGGCTACACGCAGGCCATCATCCCGGTGGGACGCACTATCGACAATACGAACACCGGCTACTCCCTGCGCGCGACGTTCGGCTATTCCAACCCCGGGGTGTCCATTTACGGGGTGCAGGTCAACTACACCGTGACGCAGGCCGAGTAGGCCGGTGCCGGCCCGCGGACGAAGGCGCAAGCGGCCCACCCCGCCGAAGCCAGTGCCGCCCACGCGCCAGCCCCGGCCCAGGCCACGCCACCACCTCCGCCTTCGCGGCCCGGCTGCGGCGGCTGGAGGCACCCGGTGAGGGGCAGGCGCGGAAGTAGGCCGTTAGCCCTCTTTGCCGGGGCGTGGGGCCGGTAAGTGCCGTTGCAGCACCAGCACCAGCCGGTACACTTCCGTGGTTGATTCGCGGTCGGCCGGCGGGGTGCCGTGAGCGGCCCAACGGTCGGCAATGGTTTTGGCGCGGCCGATGGCCACTTTGCGACGCGGCAGGCGGCCGGCGGCGGCGGGGTCGTCGGCTTCGAGCAGGTCGAACAAGGCCCGGCTGACGTGCTTGCCTTTGGCGGCGTCGTAGCGCACGGCCGGGTTGGCGGCGGCTATCCGCTCTTCCAGGCGCTGGCCGCAGGCGGCGCGGCCCATGCCGCCGCCGGGGTGCGGGTCGAAGTGCAGCAGGAGCCAGTACTCGAACGCCTGGTTGGAGTAGGCCGTTTCCAGCCCGAGGGCCTCGGCGCGTTGAATGGCCGCGTTGAAATTGCCCGGTGCGGTGTCGTCCTTGTCGAACACGCACCACACCTGCTGGTAGGGGTTTTTGCTTTGCCGGGCTTCCTCCCGCAGGTCCAGGGCGTACTGCACCAGCTTTTCGGGGTCGTAGGCCCGCCCCAGGGCTTTGATATCGGCCGTAGCCAGCTCGAAATGCTCGAAGTACTCGACCTCCGTTACGGTGCCCTGGCACACGATAAGCAGCACGGGGTTTTCCTCGCGCACCGGGGCGGCGCGCACCAGCGCCCGGGGCTGCTTCCGGCGGGCCCTGTCGGCCTGCATGCGGGCCAGGTGGTCGGCGCGCTGCTGCTGGTCGGCCGCGCGCTTAGTCGGCATCTTCCGGGCGCGGCGCGGTGGTCGGTTCAGCCGTTGGCAGGGCGCCGAAATTACCCAGGTAGGGCACGGCCCCGTACTTGCCGCGCACGTAGTTGGCCTCGAAGTCGTCGTCTTTGCGCACCTGGTCGGTTTTGAAGTCGGCCAGCGAGTAGAGGCTGGCCTCGCCGTAGCGGTTTTTCTCGGTGAACCAGATTTGGTCGCGCCGGAAGTGGCCCGAGGCCAGCAGGTTCGTGTCGTGGGTGTTGAACAGCAGCTGCGCCCCGAGGGGGTTGGTGGCGGCGGAGTTGAACAGGTGGACGATTTTGCACACCAGGTTTGGGTGCAGGCGGGCATCCAGCTCATCGGCCACCAGAATGCCTCCAGTATTAAGCACGGATAGCACCGGACCGGCCAGGGACAGCATCTTTTGGGTGCCGGTTGATTCGTCCCGTAACAGCGAAAACTCTATCGGGGCAGCCAGTTCGTGTGCGTCGGTGTATGCGCGATGCACGGTTTTTACATTCACCTGCTCTTGTTGCGTCCAGTTTACGACTTTGGCTCCGTATTCAGCCAGCGACTCACTCTGGTGTACAGGAAATGCAGGCTGATTTCCTTCGACCACATCCGTTACGTCCAAGTCGGCGTCTTCAAGAAAATGCAGTATATCTGTTTTAAGTCCTTCCTTCCGCAGAGATGATAGCGTCACTGCCTTTTCGAAATAATTATCCTCGAATCCGATAGGCCACACCTTTCCAAACCATCCCAGCAGCGCCACGGCGCGGGGCTGATTGAATTGCGCCGCCACGGATAGCAGCAGCGCATTTTCCCGCACGGCGGCGTTCTTCACCAGCTCGCCCACAATGCCGCCGAACTGCTTCGGATGAAACGTAATGTCCTGCCCGGTGCGGTAAAACAGCTCCATTTCCGACGTGTTGCGCACCCGCTTGGCGGCCCGCATAAACAACCATTCCGCTTCTACCCGCGTGGCTGAAACCTCAAAGCCGTAGCGGTATAGTACCTCCTGGTCGATGAATTGGATTTCGAACTCGGAAGGAGCCGCCGCTGCCGTTGGGTTGAGCCGAAACGGCTGGACCCCGGTGGGCTTGCCAGCCTGGCCATTGGCGGAAGAATCCTGCACGAAACCCAGCATGAAATCCAGTGCCTCCACCAATTTGCTTTTGCCGCTGGCGTTGGCCCCATACACCACAGCGCTTTTCAGCAGGCGCAGGCCAAAGGCGGGCAGGTCCACCACGTTGTCGGCTTCGCGGGTTTTGTCGGGCGAGGCCACCAGGCTCCACTCGGCGCGCTCGCGGAAGGTGCGGAAGTTTCGGACGCTGAAACTGATGAGCATAAGGCGGGTTTTTGCAGGATATGACCCAAATGTAGGCCTTATGGGTGGCATCGGCGGCGGGCTGCCAAAGCACAAGCCGCCCAGGCCACCGCCACCACCGACGCCTTCGCGGCCCGGCGGCGGCGGCTGGAAGCCGGCAGTGCGCAGGCGCGGAAGTAGGGGCGGGAGGAGCAAGCCAGCCCAGCCTCCGGGCCCCTGGCCAGGAGTGGTTGGTGGCGTGCCGGCGCTACCGAGGCCAGGCAGGGTGGCCAGGGCCTGCTGGGTGAGGCCGAAGTGCGCCCGCACGGCGGACACGCGGCCGTCGGGGCCAGAAAGGGTAGTGGGCATGGGCGGGGGCGTAATTGTTTTGCCGGACTAAAATCTACACCACCCCTGGGGGTGTAAATTTTTGCGCTCGCTGATTTTTACCCCCCTCCCCACAGACCTGCCCGGTCCGGCCAGCGTCAGAAGTTGAAGTCGCGGGGCTCGCCGGCCAGCTCGCGGCCGCGCAGGATGAACTTGGGTTGGTAGGTTTCTTCCTCGTTCCAGTCCAGCTCCGCGAACGGCGGCTGGTCGCCGTAGGTTTGGGGGCCCGTGACGGGCAGGCCCAGCGCGCGGTTTTGCTCCTGCTCCTGCCACACCTCGACCAGCACGTCGGCCAACTGGTGCCCCCAGGCCCGCATGCCGGCCGCTATCACCGCCTGGCGCCAGTCGGCGTGGGCGGCGATGGGCCAGGGCGCGGCCTGGTTTTCCAGCGCCTGCTCCAGCCAGTGGGTCGCCTCGAACAGGTAGCCGTGGCGGCGACGGTCGTCGGCGCGGGTGGCCTGGTGCCAGCGCAGCAGGCGCGGCAGCTCGGCGGGGTCTTCAAACTGCTCGAAGTACGGGGCGAGGTCGTCGTGGCGGGAAATGAGCGGGTGCCAGGGCAAGCTGGCCGCCATATCGCCGCGGGCGCGCTGGGCCGCCAGTTTTTCCGCCTTGTCGGCTTCGGTGAGGTCGATGTAGTACGCCTCTTTTTCGCCGCGCACGTCGGGCAGGGCCAGCAGAGACCCCGCGCCGGTGGCCGCGTCGTGGTAGGTATACCACGCGGGCAGGGTGCGCCTCGTTCGGTAGCTGGCGGCGGTGTAGCCCTCGTCGTCGGCCTCGTCGTCGGCCTCGTCGGCTTCGTCAGCCTCGTCGTTCCCGCCTTCGGCGGTGCGCCGGAATACGTCGTAGTTCTGCCAGGACCAGTTCTGGCTAGGTACGTAGTGGTCGGAGCGCAGATAGTCCTGGTAGAGCGCCACCTCGTCGGCCGTGATGGGTGGCAGCCAGGGGCAATGTTCGATGTATTTCTCCCACTGCCGAAACTCCTGGGTGTGGCGCACGCCGGGCAGCGGGAGGTACCCGGCCCGCCAGCGGCACTGCAAATCGAAGAGCTTCTGCTGCTGAATCTCCCACAGGTCGTGGGCTGCCGCCTCGCGGACTTGCACGAAGCGCGCGCCCGCCTGCTTCAGCAGCAGCGGCCCTTTGAGGTAGGCGACGGCTTTGGCGTTGGCGTACATGCGGGCCACGTGCGGTAGGCTCTGCGCGAAGTAGGGCGCCATGGCGTCCGCGAACGCGGGGTGGGCCAGCAGCTCGGCCTCGAACAGGCGCGCCAGCCCGGTCAGGTCGCGCTTGGCCTGCGCTTCTTTGAGGTAGGCGGCCCGCGCCTCGGGCGTGGTCGGCAGGGCGGGGTCGGGCAGGTTTTCCATGCGTGGTGGGGGCGGGCCTTAGGGGGCACGCGGCCTAAAACTAGCGGTTGGCCGGCAAAGAGGGCGGGCAGCGGCCGGGGGGGCGGGCCAAAGCCCCGCGGGGCAAACAGCTGGCACCTGCCGACCACGGGCCGGCCCCCGCTCGTGGCGCTGCCGTCCGGGCTGCCGACGGGGTGTACGTGGTACGTGCCGGTACCAAAGCTGTTCGCCTGACGGTAGAGTAACGCACCGCCCTCACTGGCCCGAAGGCAGCCGTCGCCTCACCCGGGGCGGCGGCTGCTTTCGTGATGCGCGGTGCCATGCAGCCGGACAAATCCCTGCCATATTTCCGCCCGGTCCAAAATTGGCAGGAATTTATCCTGTTGGCGGCGGGCGCGGGGTGACCTTTGTGCTAGCATCCCGCGCGCCAGCCGCGCACCGATGCCAGCATTTGCTTGCCTTCTCCACAGGACCCCGGCAGCGGTTGCCGCATCCCCGCCTTTTTCCGGACCTGGCACTTCCGCTCATGCCATGAAACACCCTTACCCCTTGGCTGTCCAGGCAGCCCCGCACACCCGCCCGGCCGGCGCCGGCCCGCGGCCACTCCTCTGGGCGCGGCGCGGGCTGCTGGCCCTGGCGCTGCTAGCCCTGGCCGGTGGGGCCCGGGCCCAAACCACCAATTTCGCCTACACCGGCGGCGTGCAGGCCTACACCGTGCCGGCCGGCATTACGGCCGTGCAGGTGGTGGCCACCGGGGCCAGCGGGGGCGTGTACTCCGTGCGCACCGGTACCCAAGCTGTTCGCCTCACGGTGGAATAGGGAAGCGCCGACGCTTTGGAGCATCCTCCGTGCCCAACGGTGCGGCGGATGCTGGCGTGCTGGACTACTCAGCCAGCCTCCGCCTCTTAAAGGAACACCAAGCGTGTAGTAGCCCGCTGGTGGCGCATACAGTAGCCGCAATAAAAGGAAGTATAAAGTCACCATACTCTTACCTTTAAGGTTGCCATTGTTCAACTCTGTCTTCGAAGCTTCATGAAACACACCTACTTGCTTCCTCTGTTGCTTCTGGCTCTGCCGGCCAGCGGCCCGGCCATTCTCCGTCCGGCCGCGCCCTCGGGGCGCGTAGCCGAGCCGACCGCCGGCTCGCTGGCCGGGCGGTCGCGGGGGGGCATACCGGCCGACACCAGCCGCGGTGCCCTGGCCAGCGTCATGGCCGATGTGCGCCACCGCTCCTTATTCCTGAGTACCGACGCCAAAACGGGCACCCTCACGGCCGGCAACTACGCCCAGCACCTGGCCGCCACCTTCGGCCCCACCAGCTACACGGTAGCAGCCCCCACCCAGGGCGGAGCCGCGCCGGCCTGGCAGGTGCGCTTCGCCCTGCGCGGCATCGGGCGGGCCGGGGCCCCCGGCCTGGCCCTGGCGGCCGGGCCAGCTGAGCCTGCCACCCACGAGGAGCACACCAGCTACCCGCACCCCGCCTTTGCCGTGGACTATGACAACACCCCGGCCGGGGTGCGCCAAACCTTCCGGCTGGCCGAGCGGCCGGCGGGCACCGGGCCCGTGGCCGTGCGCCTGCACCTGGCCACCGCGCTGCACGCCCAACCGGCGGGCAGCGGAGCGCTGGTGTTCACGGACGGGCGCCGCCGCGCCCCGGTGCTGCGCTACGACAGCCTGCAAGCCTGGGACGCCACCGGCCGCGTGCTGCCGGCCCACCTGCGCCTCGATGGCCCGACCGCCCTGGCCCTGGTGGTCGACGATGCCGACGCCACCTACCCCGTTACCATCGACCCGCTGGCCAGCACGGCCGGCACCACCCTCACCGGCCAGAACGCGGGCGACACCTTTGCCACGAGCGTGGCTCTGGTGGGCGACCTCAACGGCGACGGCTACGGCGAGCTGGCCGTGGGGGCCCCCGCCTTCAGTGCCGGCGCGGGCTGCGTGTACATTTACCGGGGCAGCAGCACGGGGCTGGTGCCCACGGCTACTACTCAACTGCTGGGCAGCGGCACCGACAACTACGGCACCAGCGTGGCCGGGGCGGGCGACTTCAACGGCGACGGCTACGCCGACCTGCTGGTGGGTGCCCCCGGCTACAGCGGTGGCCGCGGCGTGGCGTATATCTACGGGGGCGGCACAACCTTCTTCACCAACCCTTTGGCCAACGCGGCGGGCACGGCCGGCTTCACCAACGCGCGCGGCGGCACCAGCGTGGCCGGCGCGGGCGACGTGAACGGCGACGGCTACGACGATTATGCCTTCGGCGGGCCGGCCTTCAACTCCGACGCCGGCTCGGTTTCCATCGTCTTCGGCAACGCCGGCCTGAGCGCGGCCACCTCCACGGCCTTGACCGGCGGGGCGGCCGGCTACCGGCTGGGCGTGAGCCTGACCGGGCTGGGCGATACCAACGGCGACGGCTACGCCGACCTGGCCGTGGGCGCGCCCGGCGTTAGCTCGGCCCTCGTGGTACGGGGAGCCAACTCTACACTCTTTAGCGGCTTCTCCGCCTTTTACCTCACGCCCACGGGCGGCAGCACCGCTGGCACCAGCGTGGCTGGCCCCGGCGACGTGAACGGCGACGGGCTCGCCGACGTGCTGCTGGGCGCGCCGGGGGCCGGCACCTCGGGCTCGGTGTACCTGTTCGTGGGCAGCGCCGGCCTGTCGGGCACCTCCGTGCAGGACGCCGTTTTCAGTACGACCACGCCTGGCGAGAGCTTCGGCACGGCCGTGGCCGGGGCCGGCGACATTAATGGCGACGGCTACGCCGACTTCGTGGTGGGGGCCCCCGCCTACGCCGCCAACAAGGGCCGGGTGTACGTGAGCCTGGGCCGGGCGGTGCTGGCCAACATCTCCAACACGCCCCAGATTATTGACGGGGCCACGGCCGGCGACCGGTTCGGCAGCAGCGTGAGCGGCGGCGACGCCAACTGCGACGGCTACGGCGACGTGCTGGTGGGCGCGCCCGCCTACAGCAGCAGCACCGGCCGGGCCTACGCCTACTATGGCAGCCCGGCCGCCCTGCTGGCCAGCTCCAGCCTGAGTCTGGCCAACCCCAACAACGCGGTGAATGATAACTTCGGCATCAGCGTAGCCAGCGCCGGCGACGTGAACGGGGACGGCTACGGCGACGTCATCATCGGCGCCTACGGCACGAGCAGCTTGCGGGGCAGTGCCTACCTGTACCTGGGCAGCGCCACCGGCCTGGGCACCGCCGCCGGCACCACCGCCGGTACCTACCAGCGCCTCGACAGCCCCAACAACGCTGCCAACGATTACTTCGGCTGGAGCGTAGCCGGGGCGGGCGACGTGAACGGCGACGGCTACGCCGACGTGCTCATCGGGGCCTACGGTACGAGCAACCGGGGCAGCGCCTACCTGTACCTAGGCAGCGCCACCGGCCTGGGCACCACGGCCGGCACCACCGCCGGCACCTACCAGCGCCGCGACGAACCCGGCATCGGGGGCTTTAACTTCTTCGGCTACAGCGTAGCCGGGGCGGGCGACGTGAACGGCGACGGCTACGCCGATGTCGTTATCGGAGCCTACGGCGCGGGTACCGGGGGCAGCTCTTACCTGTACCTGGGCAGTGCCACCGGCCTGGGCACCACGGCCGGCACCACCGCCGGCACCTACCAACGCCGCGACGACCCCAACAGCGCCAGCGGTGACAACTTCGGCCGGAGCGTGGCCGGGGCCGGCGATGTGAACGGCGACGGCTTTGCCGATGTGCTCGTTGGGGCCTACGGTACCGACAATGCGGGCACGAACCGGGGCAGCACTTACCTGTACCTGGGCAGTGCTACCGGCCTGGGCACCGCCGCCGGTACCGCCGCCGGAACGTATCAGCGCCTCAACAACCCCGCCAACGTGGACAATGACAGCTTCGGCTGGAGCGTGGCGGGGGCCGGCGACGTGAACGGCGACGGCTACGCCGATGCCCTTATCGGGGCCTTTGGCCCGGGTGCCGGGGGCAGCGCCTACCTGTGCCTGGGCAGCGCCACCGGCCTGGGCACTACGGCTGGCAGCACCGCCGGCACAAACCAGCGCCTCGACAACCCCAACAGCACCAGCGGTGACAACTTCGGCCGGAGCGGGGCCGGAACCGGCGACGTGAATGGGGACGGCTACGCGGATGTCCTTATTGGTGCCGAGGGTACGGATAACGGGGGTGCCAACCGGGGCAGCGCCTACCTGTGCCTGGGCAGCGCCACCGGCCTGGGCACCACGGCCGGCACCACCGCCGGCACCTACCAGCGCCTCGACGACCCCGCCAACGTAGACAGCGACAACTTCGGTATTAGCGGAGCCGGAGCGGGCGACGTGAACGGCGACGGGTACGGCGACATCATCATCGGGGCCTACGGCACGAGCGGCAACCGAGGCAGCGCCTACCTGTACCGGGGCAACCAGGGCGAGGCCCGCGCCGGGGGCCTGCGCCTCTACAACACCGACCTGAGCAGCCCCATCAGCGCCAGCAATCGTCCCAACACGCAGTTCGGCATCGGCCTGACGGCCCGCAACCCGGCCGGCCGTATCCGGGCCCGGCTGGTGTGGGAGGTGGTACGGCCGGCCACCAGCTTCTCGAACCCCACGTCCCTGCCCACCTCCACGGCCTACTCCGGCCGGGGTGCCTGGACGGCCCTGCCCGCCAGCGGCACCGCCCCCGAGCTCAAGGCCCTGGTGGCCAAAACCGGCCGGGCCAGCCGGGTGCGGGCCCGCCTCGAATACGCCAGCTCGCCGCTGCCCGCCACCACGCCCCCCAACGGGGTGGGCGGCCCCGCCAGCCGCGTACGCTACGGCCCCTGGACCTACGTGGCCGCCCAGCAGCTGGGCCAGAGCAGCAGCGCCGCCACGCCGCTACCCGTCGAGCTCACGTACTTTACGGCCACGGCCGAGGATAGCCGGGCCGTGCGTCTGGCCTGGGCCACGGCTTCGGAAAAGAACAGTTTGGCGTTTGAGGTCGAGCGCAGCACCAACGGCGAAACGTTCGCCCGCATTACCACGGTGGCTGCCGCCGGCAGCAGCAGCGCCCCGCGCCACTACGAGCTGCTCGATGCCCGCCTGCCCAACGGGGCCACCATGCTGTACTACCGCCTGCGGCAGGTGGACTTAGACGGCACGTTCAGCTACTCGCCCGTGCGGGCCGTGGCCGGGAGTGGCAAGCCCACGGCCGGGCTCCTGCTGTTCCCCAACCCGACTTCCGGGGCGGCCACGCTCACCGGCGCCGAGCCTGGCACGGCCGTGATGGTATTTGATGCCCTGGGCCGCAAAGTGACTTCGGCCACGGCCGATGCTACGGGCACGGCCGGGCTGGTGCTGCCGGCCGGACTGCCCACGGGCGTGTACGTGGTACGGACCGGCAACAAAGCCCTGCGCCTCACGGTGGAGTAAGCCTCACCGCTAAATGAAACGAAAGAAGCCGTCGTCCCTACTGGGGCGGCGGCTTTTTGCTGCCCGAAGCCGTCGCCCCGCCGACCCGCTCCCGCCCGGCCGCGCCAACCCGGTGAGCGCCGGGGTTTTGCCGGCAGAAAGCGGCTCCGGCCCTGCGGCGGCCGGGCAGGCGGGTCGTATCTTCGTTGAAATTAGCCGACCTCCACTATTTACTGGACATCAGCAGCGGTTGCTTGCGTCCTGGCCTTCTCCCCGGACGTAGCACTTCCGCTTATTGCATGCTGTATCCTTACTCCTTGGCCGCGCGCGCGGCCCGCACGGCCCTGCTGGGCAGTTTCCTCACGCTGCTGGCGCTGCTGCCCTGGGCGGCGTGGGCGCAGGCTCCCGCCGTTAGCAGCATCGCGCCCAGCACGGGGCCGGTGGGCACGGTGGTCACGGTCACGGGCACCAATTTCACCGGGGCCACGGCCGTACGCTTTGGCCTCGTGAACGCGCCCACCTTCACCGTGGCCTCGGCCACGAGCCTGACCGTGACCGTGCCCGCCGGCCCGGTGCTGGCCCCCGTGTCACCCGTGTACGTGACCACCGCGGCGGGCACGAGCCTGCTGGTGCGAACCGCCCTTTTCGCGGTGCCGGTGTGTCCCGTTCTTGGCGGCTCCGGCACCTTCCAGCTGTCGCCCAACAACCCGCCGGTGGTGGCCGCCGGGGGCAGCGTCACGCTCACGGCGAACAGCTCCGCCGATGCCCCTGCCTTCGGTACGGCCTCCAATAACCCCCCCATCGAAGGCTTCAATGGCCCGGTGCGGGCCATTCTGGCCTTGCCCAACGGGCAGATGCTGGTGGGGGGCGACTTCACGGCCTACTCCCGCTTCGGCAGCACCGTTGCCGTGCGGGGCCTGGCCCGACTCACGACCAACGGGTCGTTGGATACCACCTTGCCTGCCCTCCTGGGTGCGGGAAGCAACGGCATCGCCCAGGTATACGCGCTGGCGCTCCAGCCCGATGGCAAGGTGCTGGTGGGGGGCGACTTCGTCTACAGCAATGGCCCCAACCCGCACACGCAGCTGATGCGCCTCAACCCGGACGGGACCCTGGACCCGGGCTTCATCGGCACCACCGGTGCGGCCGTCTTCGATGGTCCCGTGTATGCCGTGGCCGTGCAAACGGACGGGTACGTCGTGGTAGGCGGGGGATTCGCGAATTTTAACTACGTTCCAGCCCCGGCCCTGGTCCGCCTCTATTCTTACGGGGTCCGCGATGCCAGCTTCAAGACGAGCTTCAACGGGCCCGTGTATGCGCTGCTCGTGCAGCCCGATGGCAAAGTGCTGGTGGGGGGAGCCTTCACGACCTGCTCCTACGGCACCAGCAGCAGCGCGACCCGCTACAGCGTGGCCCGCCTGCTCAGCCCCTCGGGCAGCCTCGATACGGGCTTCGCCGGCACTGGAACGGTGGGCTTTCCCTCCGGGGTGGTGTACGCGCTGGCCCTGGTGCCCGATGGCTCGGGCGCGGTGCTGGCGGGCATGGACGCGGGGTATAACGGCATCGCCCGGCTGTCGGCCTCGGGCACGAACGGGGGCTACTTCTTGTCGTTCAATGGCCCGGTGCGCGCCCTGACCATATCTCCCACCGGGCATATGCTGGCCGGGGGCGACTTCACCACCGCCACCGACAGTGGTACGCCGAATACGGCCAATGGCATTGCTGCGTTTGATGCGAATAGCGGATTCATCCGTGGCTACAGCCTGGGCGCCGGGGCCGGGTTTGGCAGCGCCGGCTACTCGGTGAACGCCCTGGCCGTGCAGGCCGACGACTACGCGCTGGTGGGGGGCTCGTTCAGCAGCTACACCTACAACGCTGCCACCTCGCTGAAGAACAACATTGTGCGCCTCACCCCCACGGGCAGCTACGACAACATTGGCTACCGCCTGGCCCTGACCTACACCATCAACCCCGGCGCTACCACCGGGGCCACCCGGGTGGTCACCAGCAGTGGCACCTACACGGCCACGGGCATCAGCGCGGGGGGCTGCTCCTACACCTCCAACCCGGTCACGGTGCGCTTCGTGCCGGGCATCGGCAGCTTCGCGGCCACCAGCGGGCCGGCGGGCACCACCATTTCCCTCACGGGCACCGACCTGACGGGGGCCACGGCCATCACCTTCAGCGGCAGCAGCGGCAACGTGGTGAGCACGGGCTTCACCGTGGCCAGCCCCACCAGCATCACGGGCATCGTGGTGCCGGCCGGAGCCATCACCGGCCCCCTCACCGTGACCACGGCCAACGGCACGAGCCTGGCCAGCAGCCAGCCGTTCACGGTGGTGCCGCCGCCCACGCTCACCGGCGTGAGCCCGGCGGCCGAGCTGCCGGGGCAGGTGGTCGCGCTCACGGGCACGGGCTTCACCAGCGGCAGCACCGTCAGCTTCGGCAGCACGGCGGCCAGCGTGACCTACGTGTCGGCCACCAGCCTCACGGCCGTGGTGCCCGCCGGCATGGCCGCCGGCAGTGCCCCGGTGAGCGTGACGGCGGGCACCACCACGGGCCCGCAGCCCTTCACGGCCCTGGCCGTGTACGACGGCGGCACGCTGGATGCCTGCACCGCCGCCGTGCCGGCCACGGCCAGTGTGAACGACGGGGCTTGGCACTACCTGCTGAGCAGCGGCGGGCAGGTGGTGGCGGCCTACAGCTACGCGGGGGCTTCACTGGGCAACCTGGCGATGGAGGTGCTGCGGGCCAACCCGGCCGCCCCCGTGCGCAAGGACTCGCACAACCACTACTACCTCGACCGCAACTTTCACCTCACGGCCAGCGCCGGCCCCTTCCCCGGCCGCAGCGTGAGCGTGCGCTTCTACGGCCTCAACACCGAGCAGGCCCGCCTGCAAGCCGCCGACGTCACCGCCACGCTGGCCAACCTCAAGGCCACGCAGTACAGCGGGGCCAACGAGGACTGTAGCCTCAGCAACGACCTGGCCAGCGGCGAGCACCGCACCCTGGCTGCCCCGGCCAGCACGCCCGCCGGCGCGCCCTGGTTCGTGGCGGAGGTAGCTGTGGCCGACCACTTCTCCGAGTTCTACCTCACCGGCAGCAGCGCCCCGCTGCCCGTGGAGCTGAGCGCCTTCACGGCCACGCTGATGGGCAACGCGGCCGTGCGGCTGGCTTGGGCCACGGCCTCGGAGCAGAACAGCGCGACGTTTGACGTGGAGCGCAGCGCCAA
>JANXMN010000138.1 GCA_025354605.1 Hymenobacter sp.
CTGAGCTTGTCGAAGCATCTCTACCGCGAAGAGTAATTCATTTACTATTGCGGTAGAGATGCTTCGACAAGCTCAGCATGACGTTCTTTTTCAAGAAGTTTAATTTAGGAACAAGTCTAGTCACTATTGCGGTAGAGATGCTTCGACAAGCTCAGCATGACGTTCTTTTATCCCCTACTACAGCAGCTTCTGCACCCAGGGCAGCGGCAGCCACTTCATGGCGCGCGCCATCAGGCCCCAGGGCCAGCCCGGCACGAAGGCCTGCACCGGCTCGCGCTCAATGGCCTTCACCAGGGCCCGGCAGCCGGTTTCGGTATCCACCATATAGGGCGTGCTTTTCACTTTGGCGTTGATTTCGGAGCGGATGTAGCCCGGGTACATGATGCTGACCTTGATGGGCGAGCCCAGCAAATCGGCCCGGATGCCCTCGGTGAGGGCTGAGAGGCCTGCCTTAGTGGCGGCGTAGGTGGTTTGGGCGCGGGGCATGCCGCGCATGGCCGCCACCGACGAAATCGTGACCAGGTGCCCGGCGTTTTGCGCCCGGAAAATCTCCAGCGCCGCCTCGCACTGGGCCAGCGCGGCCACGAAGTTGGTCTGGGCCGTCTGCACGTTGGCGTGGAAGTAGCCGGTGCCCAGCGACGCCCCCTTGCCCATGCCCGCGTTCACGATGACGCGGTCAATGCTGCCTAGGTCGCTTTTAAAGGCGCGGAATACCTCGAACACCTGCTCGTGGTTGTTGACGTCGAGCTCGCGCACGAAGATTTTTACGTTGGGATACGCGGCTTCCAGCTCGGCTTTCAGGGCGTCGAGGCGGTCGGTGCGCCGGGCGCAAAGGGCTAGGTTGCGGCCCATGCGGGCAAATTCGCGGGCCATGCCTTCGCCCAAGCCCGAGCTGGCCCCGGTGATGAGAATGTTCTGGCGGGAGGTGGTCATTGGGGTATGAATGTCTGAGCGTGTGGGGGTAGGAGGGTAAGGCTTTGTGTTAGTGTAGAAAAAAGAACGTCATGCTGAGCGCAACGCAGCGGAGTCGAAGCATCTCGCGTGTGGTAGTAACTCAATCGTTGCAAAGCCATTGATTAGTGGTGGCCCGCGAGATGCTGCGCTCCGCTCAGCATGACGTTCTGATTGTTAGACGTTCCTCCTCACTCCGCCTTCCCGCGCATGGCCCGGCGGCAGCGCCAGTGCAGGTAATGCACGAAAATCCAGAAGTTTTTGAAGGCCGGGTTGCGGGTTTGCTTGTGGTGGTAGCGGTAGTAAATCTGCTGGGCGATGGCCGAGAGGCGGAACAGCCCATACACCTCGTAGAAGGCCCAATTTTCGGGCTGGAAGCCGGTTTTTTCGCAGTAATAGGCCACCACTTCCTTGCGGGTGAGCATGCCGGGCAGGTGGGTGGGCTGGCGGCGGGTGGCTTGGGCCAGGAAGTCGTCGTCGGCCTGCACCCAGTAGGCCAGCAGGTTGCCCAGGTCCATGAGCGGGTCGCCGAGGGTGGCCAGTTCCCAGTCCAGGATGCCGAGAATGCGGGTGGGGTCGTCGGCATCGAGCACCACGTTGTCGAACCGAAAATCGTTGTGGGTGATGCAGATGCGCTCCCGCGTGGGCTGGTGGGCCGCCAGCCACTGCATGATGCGGCGGCCACTAGGCACGTTCCAGGTGCGGGCCTGGGTGTAGCGCTTGCTCCAGCCGCTGATTTGGCGCTGGGTGTAGCCCACGCCGCTGCTCAGCCCCGCCAGCCCGGCCGCCTGGTAGTCGACCTGGTGCAGCTCAATCAGCGCGTCGAGCACGTTCAGGCAAAGCTGGCGCACGGTGTCGGGCGGCAACTCCAGCCCGCGCGGCAGGTTCTTGCGCGGGATGATGCCGGCCACGCGCTCCATCACGTAGAAATCGACCCCGATAATTCCGGTATCCTCGCAGTAGGCCACCATTTCGGGCACGTAGTCGAAAACCGGTTTCAGGGCCTTTTGCACGCGGTATTCGCGGCCCATATCGTGGGCCGATTTGGCCTTGGTGCCGGCCGGTGGGCGGCGCAGAATGAGGTCGGCGTTGTCGTATTCGAGTCGGTAAGTCCAGTTCGAGGCCCCGCCGGCGTACTGCGTCACGCGCGGCAGCCCGCGCAGCTCGGGGCGCTGCTGCTTCAGCCAGGCATCGACGGCAGGGGCATCCAGCTCTTCGCCGGGGCGCAGTGGGCCGGCGGTATCGAGGAGGCGGGCGGTGGGTTCGGAGGACATGGTTTTGCTAGAGTAGGTAGAACGACATGCTGAGCGTAGCCGAAGCATCTCGCGTGCAGCAGTAAACCAATCGTTCAACGATGCGAGCGAGATGCTTCGGCTGCGCTCAGCATGACTGTTCTTTTTTGCTCGTTCTTTTCAATGCTTCGCCTTATACTTGGCCAGTTCCACCCGGGCCACCATGGCACGGTGCACCTCATCCGGGCCGTCGGCCAGGCGCAGGGCGCGGGCGATGGTGAAGAGCGCCGTGAGCGGCACGTCGTGCGATACGCCCGCGCCGCCGTGGATTTGAATGGCCTCGTCCACCACGCGCTGGAGCACGTTGGGCGCGACGACCTTGATGGCGGAAATCTCGCTCATCGATGCTTTCACGCCCTGGGTGTCGATTTTCCAGGCCGCGTAGAGCGTGAGCAGACGCGCCTGGTCGATGGCCATGCGCAGGTCGGCCACGCGTTCCAGGTTGCCGCCCAGGTGCAGCAGGGGTTTGCCGAAGGCAGTGCGCGCCAACCCGCGCTGCATCAGCAGCTCCAGGGCCCGCTCGGCCGCGCCGATGCAGCGCATGCAGTGATGAATGCGGCCGGGCCCGAGGCGGCCTTGGGCAATAGCGAAGCCGTCGCCCAGCCCGCGCAGCAGGTTGGCGCGGGGCAGGCGCACGTTCTCGAACCACACCTCGCCGTGGCCGTAGGGCGGGTCGTAGTCGCTGAAGGCGGGCAGCATGCGTTGGATGTTGACGCCGGGCGTATCGAGCGGCACCAGCACCATGCTGTGCCGGGCGTGGGGCGCGGCCTCGGGGTTCGATAGGCCCATGAAAATGGCCAAGCGGGCATCGGGGTGGCCCAGGCCAGTGGCCCACCACTTGCGGCCGTTTAGCACCAGCTCGTCGCCGGCTTCGGCAATGGTGGCCTGCATGTTAGTGGCATCGGAGGAAGCCACGTCGGGCTCAGTCATGCAGAACACCGAGCGGATTTCGCCGGCCAGCAGCGGCCGCAGCCACTGCTGCTGCTGGGCCTCGGTGCCGAAGTAGTGCAGCACCTCCATGTTGCCGGTATCGGGCGCGTTGCAGTTGAACACGGTGGGCGCGAGAAAGCTGCGGCCGGTTTCCTCGGCAATGGGGGCGTATTCGAGCGTGCTCAGCCCCGCGCCGTGGGTGGCATCGGGCAGGAACATATTCCAGAGGCCGGCGGCTTGGGCTTTCGCCTTTAATTCCTCAACGATGGGCAACACCTGCCAGCTGCGCCAGTCGGGGCCGGAATTGGCGGCGATGTTGGCGTGGTACCAGGCCGCTTCGGCGGGCGCGATGTGCTCGGCCAGAAAGGCTTTGACGCGGGCGAGGTAGTCCTGGGCTTTGGGGCTGGGCGTGAAATCCATGCAGTAGGACGGCAAGTAGCACGCAGCCTTTGCTGCGTTTCGTTAAACAAGGTTGCGCCACTGGCGCGAACGGCAACGCAGCAAAAGCTGCGTGCTACGGTGAGCGGGCTACGAAATCACGCCGCTATCCACCACCAGCTGGGTGCCGTTGGTGTAGCTCGAATCATCCGAAGCTAGGTAGATGAAGGCTTTGGCGACTTCCTCGGCGCGGCCCAGGCGCTTCATGGGGCTGCCGGCAATCATCTGGTTGCGTAGCTCCTCAGGGGCATCCTTGATGAGGGGCGTGTCGATGTAATAGGGGCAGAGGGCGTTGACGCGCACGTTGCGGCGGGCAAACTCCTGGGCCGCCACCCGCGTAAGGCCCAGCACGCCGTGCTTGGAGGCCACGTAAGCGCTCAGGCCCGGCGCGCCCTTCAGGCCGGCCAGGGACGACATGTTCACAATCACGCCGCCGCCCTGCTTCATGAACTGGGCCAGCTCATACTTCATGCAGGCGAATACGCCTGTCAGGTTCACGTTGATGATGCGCTGAAACGACTCCTCGCTGGTTTCAAGAAAGCTGAAGTAGCCCTCGCCGATGCCGGCGTTGTTCAGGGCCACGTCG
This sequence comes from Hymenobacter sp., assembly GCA_025354605.1. GTDB lineage: Bacteria > Bacteroidota > Bacteroidia > Cytophagales > Hymenobacteraceae > Hymenobacter. The sequence continues at coordinate 4,198 of JANXMN010000138.1, forward strand.
AGCCGGCCGAACTGCGCCACCGTGGCCGCAATGGCCTGGCGGATGTTGGCCGAATCCGTCACGTCGAGCGGAATGAAAACGGCCTCGCCCCCGGCCGCCTGCACGGCTGCGAGCGCGGCGGCGTGGTCGGAGCCGGGCAGGTCGGCGATGACGACCTTAGCACCTTCCTCGGCGGCGGCCACGGCGGCCGCGCGCCCCAGGCCGGATGCCCCGCCGGTGATGAATACAACTTTGTTTTCGAGCTTTTTCATGGGTTAGGGAAAGGAGAAAAGAACTGCGAGGAAATAATCAGAACGTCATGCTGAGCGTAGTCGAAGCATCTCTACTGCATTAGTAATCAATGGCTCTTGTAATAGAAATGCTTCGGCTGCGCTCAGCATGAGGTTCTTTCGCGAACGAACCGCCTCCTAAAACCAGGCCTCCTGCATGGCCACCGTCACAGCATTGGCCGACTGCAGGCGCTTGGCCAGGCCAGGCACTTTCACCAGCTCGTACTCGAAGAAATACTGGGCGGCCATCAGCTTGCCGTGGTAGAAGTTCTGGTCGTCGGGGTGGGCGGTGGGCAGGGCGGCCTGGGCCACGCTGGCCTGCCGCAGCCACTGCCAGGCCACCACCACCAGCCCGGCCAGCTCCAGGTAGAGCGTGGCATCGGCCAGAAACAGCTCGTGGTCCTTCACCGCCACGCCCAGCAGGTGGCCGGTGACCTGCTGCAGAATGCTCACGCTTTTGCCAAGCTGCGCAGCCAGCGGGGCCAGCTCGGGCACGGCTTCGGAAGCAGCCAGGGCGGCCTGGATTTCGGCCAGCAGCAGGCTCACGG
>JANXMN010000140.1 GCA_025354605.1 Hymenobacter sp.
GGTGTTGCTGCTGTTCTGCAGCAGCTCGGCGGGGTCGATGTAGCGGGTGAGGGGAAATACCTCGCCATCGAGTTTCAGGGCGTAGGCCATGGCCAGCGCGTCGGGGTTGCAGGGCACGGGCAGCAGGTCTTCGGCCGTGAAAACCGGGCTTTGGGCTATAATGCCCTGGCGCACTTCGGTGAGCGAAAACGAGTCGGTTTCGGGGTTGAAGTTGTCGAGCCGGCCGGCCGCCTGGGTGGGCTGAAACGTGACCCCGCGAATACACTTCTGCTTGAGGGCGTAGTCGATGATATCGCCCATCTCATCATCGTTCAGGCCCTTTTGCAGCGTCACCACCAGCGTGGTGCTGAGGTTATACTTATTCAGATTCGCAATGGCTTGCTGGCGCACCTCGCGTAGGTCGCGGCCGCGCATGGTCAGCAGCACATGCTCGCGGAACGAATCGAACTGCAGGTACACCTCGAACGCACCCGCATACGTGGCCAGCCGCGCTACGAAAGTCTCGTCTTTGGCCAGGCGCACGCCGTTGGTGTTCACCATCAAGTGCTTGATGGGCTTGCGCTTGCACATGTCCAGAATCTCCCAGAACAGCGGGTGCAGCGTGGGCTCGCCGCCGGATATCTGGATAACGTCGGGCTCGCCCTCGTTGGCTACCACTAGGTCTACCATGGCTTCCACTTCTTCCAGGGTGCGGTGCCGGCCGTGGGTGGGGCTGCTTTCGGCGTAACAGGTGGGGCAGGTGAGGTTGCAGCGGTCGGTTATCTCGATGACGGTGAGGCAGCTGTGCTGCTCGTGGTCGGTGCACAGGCCGCAGTCATATGGGCAGCCGAAGTGCGTGGCCATGTTGAAGCGGCGCGGCGTTTCGCTGGGCTTCACGTAGTTGCGGATGCTCTTGTAGTACTCGATGTCGGTGGCAATGCGCACTTTCTGCCGCCCGTGCTCCGGGCAGCGCTTGAGCATGAACACGTTGCCATCCTCAAAGACGATTTTGGCCTCAATGCGGCGCAGGCACTGCGGGCACAGGCTCAGCGTGAAGTCGTAGTAGGTGTAGGGACGTTCGGGCATGGGAAAGGCTAAATGGACTATTTTTTCTGCTTTGTCAAATAAAATACGGTGTCACTCGAATTCTTTATTTGCAGCGCTTTGTAGTTGATTTTCGAAAATCTGACAATTATTTCTGGACAATCAGGTATACAGCCTCCAAGTGTTCCGTGAACCTCAAATCGGCCATTAATATCAGTATAATTATCCTCATTCTTATCTCCATTAATTACTTTGCATAAAACACCATCCAGCACAATTCCTGATTTCTTGTCTTTAACAACTCCATGGGTGATTCTGTAGCCCTCGCAGCCAGATAGTGCGCCTGATAACAACAGAATTAATGTACTGCCGAAGATTTTGCGCATATTATAATGCTGGTTGAGTGAAGTTGTTAATCAATGCTTTTTAATAGAGTTTGTCGCCCACCCCCAAACATAATACCCCAGCCCCGCCACGCAAGCCCACTGAATGGCCGTGAGCCCCAGCCCCGGCAGCGCCTGCGTCGGCTTGATAAACTCCACCAGCAGCCGAAACAGCAGGTACCCGCTCAGAAACAGTTCAAACCGCCGGCCATCGGCCAGCAGCCCGCGCCGCTCCAGCGCCCATAGCAGCAGCGCCAGCAGCCCCAGAATCAGGATTTCGTAGAGGTTGGTGGGGTGGCGGCGCACGCCGTCGCCGAAATTGATGCCCCAGGGCAGGGTAGTGGCGGTGCCGTAGGTGCCATCTTCCAGCCCGCTGAAGAAGCAGCCGAGCCGGCCGATGCTCAGGCCCAGCACAATGGGAAACACCATAAGGTCGCCGCTGCTGGCCGTCACGCCCAGGCGTTTTTTGGTGAGCTCCACGCCCAGCAGGCCGCCCAGGAAGCCGCCCACGATGGTTTTGTTGGTGAAGTAGTAGAGCCAGCCGCCGGGTGGGTGCGCCAGTAGCTCGGGGTGCTCGAGCAGGCCCAGCAGACGCGAGCCCAGCAGCGCCCCGGCGGCCGCGCCCACAAAAATCCACTGCCGGTTGAGGTCGCTGATACGGTCGGCGTGGTGGGCGCGCAGGTGGGTGTAGAGGCGGAAGCCCAGCGTGTAGGCCAGCACCTCGCACAGCAGGTGCACCGGCAGGCGCGCGGGGCCCAGGGCCAGCTCGACGGGGAAATGCATGGCGCAAGATGCGCCGTAAATGCGAGTCGGTGGAATAGCGTTAAACGCGGAACGTCATGCTGAGCTTGTCGAAGCATTTCTACTGCAATAGTAAAATTGATTACTGCTGCGGTAGAGATGCTTCGGCAAGCTCAGCATGACGTTCTATTGTTTACGCAATGCGCTGCTACAGCTCGTTATTCTTCGCGGCGGCTTTGCGGCTCAGGCTCGTTAGTGGCGAACGGGTGATTTCCGACTCGCTCTGAAAGCCGGTGCGGCGCACGTTGGCGGCGGCGCTTTCGCCGGTGGCGGGCAGCGCGCGGTTCATCCAGCTCAGAATGTCGGTGGTGGTGCCGGGCAGCAGGCCGTGGAATGCGGCCAGAAACTTAGCCGGCAGCGACAGTATCACTTCACCATCGCCACGGCGGCAGGCATTCCAGATTTGGCGGGCGGCCTGCTCGGCGCTGAGCGTGAAGCCCGGCAGGGCATCGGCAATACTGAACCAGGCAAATTCCTTCTGCTGCTGCCCTTTGAACTCGGCATGGTCGGGGCTGCCGGTGCGTATCAGGCCGGGGCACACGGTGGTAACGGAAATGCCGTGCTGGCGCAGCTCGGCCCGGAAGCCCTCGGACAAACCCACCAGCGCGAATTTGCTGGCGCTATACGGAGCCATGTGCGGCAGGGCGACCTTGCCGCCCAGCGACGAAATATTGACGATGCGGCCCGCGCCCCGGCTCCGCATACCGGGCAGCACGGCCTGCATGGCGTGCAGCGGGGCCCAGAAGTGCACGGCCATCGAGTCCTCGAAGTCGCGGGCATCCATGTTGTCGAGTGGGCCGGCCGTGATGATACCGGCGTTGTTGATGAGCACATCGACCGGTCCGAGGCGGTTTTCGACTTCGGCCACCATGGTGCGCACCTCGGTTTCGCTGGTGATGTCGCGGGCCAGGGTCAGCACGTCGGCTTCGGCAGCCCCAGCCATCAGCAAGTCTTGGCGGGCGCGGGCCAGCTCGGCCTCGTCGCGGGCGCAGATGGCCACGCGGGCACCTTCGGCCACGGCCTGGCGGGCCAGCACCAGGCCCAGCCCGCGCGAGCCCCCGGTAATGAGCACGACGCGCCGGGTCAGGTCGTAGGAGCCGCGGCGGTTGCCCCATAGGGTGACGGCCAGGGTGGCCGCGCCGAGGCCGGCGGCCAGCAGCCAATTGGTTTTCGAGCGGGTGGCTTGTTTCATGGCAGTAGTATGGTAAATGGAGCGAAAAGGTTGCAAACGGCGGCCAGAGCGCCAAATTACGGCTGTTATGCAGCGCCGGTTGAAGCTGCTGTTTGTGCTGCTGGTTTCTGGTTTAGCGCTTTTAAGCCGTTTTGTAGGATGAAAGCCAACCAGCAACTAGAAACCAGCAACGAGCAACCAGCAACTACTCGAAACACCTGGCACAAAAGTTACCTGCATAACGGCAGTTCATACTGCCGGCTGGCACGAAACGTGGAAGGCTGGCCCTCGCCGTCGGGGTACCCGGCTTTTCGGCCGATATTTGTGGCCCAGCTCCGTACCCGTCCAGGGCCGGGCTTCCCTCATGCTGACAACTCCTATGAAACCTTCGATGCTTCCGTCGCTGCCCGGCCTGGCGCTGCTGGCCCTGCTGGCCGCCCCGGTCGCGCAGGCGCAGGCGCCCACCACTGTTAAAACCAAAGTGAAGCCCGTGGGCCAGGCTGCCGTGAAAATCAAAGCCACCGTAGCTCCACCCGCGCCCACCGAAACCGTATTCGCTCCCGATGCCGTGGTGGATGCTAAGGCCAATGCCCTCACTACCAACATGCAGCAGAACCTGGGCCTCAATCCCCAGCAAACCGAAAAGGTCCGCGTCATCAACCGCCGTGGGGTGGAGATGGTAGAATCCGGCCGCCTGCGCTATAAAGCCGACCCGCGCAAGCTGGCTGGCATAATCGAAACCGCCGGCCGCTCGCGCCTCGAAGCCCTGAAAGACGTGCTCACGCCGGCCCAGTTCAATAAATATCAGCGCAAGCGCGAGGAGAAAATGGGCGTGCCCAACGTGCAGGGCGCGCAGGGCAACACCGCCCCCGGCCTGGGCGTGCCCGGCGGCGACCAATAGGAAAGGGCTTCGGAGGAGTTGTGCTGCGGAACGCCCTCCCGAGCGTTCCGCAGCACAACCATTTTCAATGACTGCCGTGCCTCCCCTCCGCGACTTCGCGGCGTATCCTTGCCCTATGAATCCCGCGACCCCTGCTGCCCCCGGCCGCTTTGCTGCCTTACTGTCCCGCGCCAGCCTCGACTGGTTTCTGCTTGCGCTTGTTGGCGTAGTGGCGCTGGCTTACCTGCGGCCCGGGTTGGGCAGCACGGCCAGCCCGATGCCGTGGCATTCCATTACCACGGTGGGGGTGGCGCTGGTTTTCTTCTTTTATGGGCTGAAGCTGAGCTTCGATAAGCTGCGGGCCGGCATGCGCAACTGGCGGCTGCACACGCTGGTGCAGCTCAGCACCTTCGTGCTGTTTCCGGCGCTGGCACTGCTGGCGCGGCCGTTTTTTGGCAGCGAAGGCGGGGCACTGTTGTGGCAGAGCATCTTCTTTCTGTGCGCGCTGCCCAGCACGGTTTCTACTTCGGTGGTGATGGTGAGCATCGCGGGCGGCAACCTGCCGGCCGCTATCTTCAACGCCAGCATTTCCAGCCTGCTCGGCATCATTCTCACGCCGCTGCTGTGCAGCTTTTTTTTGCACACTGGCACGGGCAGCGGGCAGCTGTGGGGGCTGGCCGGGCAGCTGCTGTGGCAGGTGGTGCTGCCGGTGGGGGCGGGGGTACTGCTCAACCCGCGCTTCCACGCCGTTGTGGAGCGGCACAAGGCCGGCCTGCGCATCTTCGACCAGGTCACGATTCTGCTCATCGTCTTCACCGCCTTCTGCAACTCCTTCGCCGATGGCATCTTCGGCCGCTACCAGCCGGCCGACATGGTGCTGCTGGGGGCCGGCATGGTCGGGCTTTACCTGCTGGTTTTCGGCTTCATCTGGAGCCTGAGCCGGCTGCTGCATTTTCCGCGCGCCGACCAGATTGTGGCCGTATTCTGCGGTTCGAAAAAGTCGCTGGTGCACGGCAGTGTCATGGCCAGCCTGCTGTTTCCCGGCGTGGCTGCCACCGGCCTCATCCTGCTGCCGCTGATGCTGTATCATGCCCTGCAGATTGTGCTGGCTAGCAGCATGGCGCAGTACCTGGGCCGGCAAGCAGTGCCGGCAGCCTAGCAATCGGCAAAAACAGCGTCATGCTTCGACCAGCGCGGTATGCCGTTGTTCTACTATCAATCTGGCTGAGGCCCTACGCCTCCAGCTTTTCGCCCAGAAACGCCAGCGTCAGGGCCCAGGCTTCTTTGGCGGCTGCAGGGTGGTAGCTGGGCCGGGCGTCGCAGTTGAAGCCGTGGCCGGCGTAGGAAATGACCGTGTTGATATAAGGCTTCTGAGCGGCTTCCACGGCCTCGATTACTTCGGCAATGTGCTCCTTTTTGATGTGCGCGTCGAGCCCGCCCCAGAAGAACAGGTGGGGCGCGTGCAGCTCCAAGGCGCGGTCTTTCAGCAGGTGGGTGCCGCCGCCGTAGTAGGAAACGGCCGCCGCCAGGGGCAGCACGGCATTGGCCAGAAACGACACCCGCCCACCCAGGCAAAAGCCGATGCTGCCGATTTTGTCGGCCTTCACCAATGGCTGCGCGGTTAGCCATGCGAGGGCGGCCTGCAGGTCGGCGGTGAGGTCTCCGTTGTTGATGGCGTTGTAGTGCGGCGCGGCGCTGGCAAAGTCCGAATAGTCGATTTCCAGGCCGGGCGCGGCGGTCCGGTGAAACAGCTCGGGCGCGACCACGGCGTAGCCGGCCGCCGCCAGGCGGTCGGCCACCTGGCGAATGTGCTGGTTCACACCGAAGGCTTCCTGGAGCAGGATGACGCCGGGCACCGGCCCGGTGTTGCTCGGAAAAGCCGTGTAGGCGTGCATTTCGGTGCCGTCGGCCACCGTCAAGGTCACAAAATTCTGGTCGCTCATGGCAAAGACTATAGCTTGGTCCGGCCCTTAACAGCTGAACAGCCAATTGTTCATGGAGGCCGGGTTGTTACCAGACTAAACGAGGCCGCGCGAACTGGAAGGCGCGGCCAGTGGTTCTACGGGCTTCACGCTTGAAAACCGTGCTGCGCGCCAACAGCTGGCGCCGGTCGCCGGCCGGCGCAGATTCGCCCGGCCGGCGCTTCAGTTCCCAAACTCATGTCCGCAACTACCCCCAAACTCCGCCTCAACGTGCTCGACCAGTCGCCCATCCGGCCTGGTAGCACGGCCCGCCAGGCCCTGCTCGAAACCGTGCAACTGGCCCAGCTGGCCGACCGCCTCGGCTACACCCGCTTCTGGGTGAGCGAGCACCACAACACCCACACGCTGGCCGGCTCCACGCCCGAGGTGCTCATTGCTCACCTCGGCAGCCAGACCAGCCGCATTCGCCTGGGCTCGGGCGGCGTGATGCTGCCGCACTACTCGGCCCTGAAAGTGGCCGAAAACTTCCGCCTGCTCGAAACCCTCTTCCCCGGCCGCATTGACCTGGGCATGGGCCGCGCGCCGGGTGGCGACCGCCTCACGGCCCACGCCCTCAACCCGCACAACACTTTTAGCGAGCAGGATTTTGTGGAGCAGCTGATGGACCTGCAGGCCTACCTGCGCGACGAAAAAGTGCCCGATACCATCCATGAGCGGGTGATGGCCGCGCCCCAGGCCGCCACCAGCCCGGAGCTCTGGTTGCTGAGCTCCAGCGGCCAGAGCGGCCTGTTTGCAGCTCATCTGGGCATGGCGTTTTCCTTCGCCCAGTTCATCAACGGCAATGGCGGCCCGGCGGCCGTGCGCCAGTACCGCGAGCGGTTCCGGCCCAGCCGCGAGCTGGCCGCCCCGCTGGCCAACGTGGCCGTATTCGTGCTCTGCGCCGATACTGAGGAGAAGGCCCGCGAACTGCGTGCAGCCATGGACCTGCTGCTGCTGCGCTTCGGCAAAGGCGAGCGCGGCAGTTTTCCTACGGCCGCCGAAGTGGCAGCCTACCAGTTCACCGCCGAGGACCAGGCCCACCTCGCCTTCAATCGCAACCGCGTGGTGAGCGGCACGCCCGCCCAGGTGCAGCAGCAGCTCACCCAACTGGCCGCCGACTACGGCGTAGACGAAATCACGGCCGTTACCATCACCGCCGATTTCCGGGACCGTCGGCGCTCCTATGAGCTGCTGGCCGAGGCTTTTGCGCTGGCTCCCGAGCCCGTCGAGCCGGAAATGGCCACTGCCTAAAATGCTTCGGCTAGCGCTCCGTTTTGCAGCCAATCCTCCGCTTTCCTTGCGGCTAATGGAGGATATACAGTTGCCTGCGCCACGAAACCCCGGAGCAAGCGGTGCCCTTCGGAAAGCTGACTGCCTAGGAAGAAGTGTTGCAGGCAGTGCGTTCACACCGTTTCAGCGCAACATTTCCCAGCCCAGCTTGAGGATAAATGCGCTGACGATGACCAGAAAAAGCACTCGCACGAAGCCCGTGCCGCGCCGCAAAGCCAGGCGCGCGCCCAGCAGCGAGCCCAGCACGTTGCATACGGCCATGGGCAGCGCCACCTGGTAGAGCACTTGCCCCGTCGATACGAAGTAGGCCAGCCCGGCAATGTTGGTGGCCACATTCACCACTTTGGCTGAAGCCGAGGCGGCCAAGAAGTCGTAGCCAAACAGCCCCACGAAGGCAAACAGCAGCAAGCTGCCCGTGCCCGGCCCGAAAAAACCGTCGTAGAAACCCAGGCCGGCCCCTAGTGCCACGCCCGTCCACAGCTCGCGGCGGCCGTGCAGGCGCGGGGCGTGCAGGCTGCCGAAATCCTTGCGCCAGAAGGTGTAGGCCGCCATCAGCACCAGTAGCGCCAGCACCAGGGGCTTCACCAGGTCCTTGTTGAGGCCGCTCACGGCGCGGGCTCCCAGCAGCGCAAAGCAGCCTGCTACCACCGCCGCTACCGCCACCGTGCGCCAGCGAATCGGTACACCCGTAAGGCCGCGCAAATACCGTAAGGCCGAGGCCGAAGTCCCCGCCAGACTGGCTACTTTGCCGGTGCCCAGCACCGTGGGCACCGGCGTGCCTTTGGGCAGCAGCAGCAGCATAGCCGGTAACTGAATAAGTCCGCCGCCGCCCACCATCGCATCAATAAAACCAGCCAGGAAGGCGCAAAGGCTTAGCAGCAGGAGGGTATCCATTAGGCTGCTACTAGTGATAAAGCGACTGCGGGCGAGCTAATGAGCGATGTTGCCGCCTGATGCTTCGGTGCCAATGGCAATTGCGTAAATAATAAAAGCCACTATTGGTACGAAAACCAACAGGCAAATCAGCAATGATTTACGGATGCTTTTTGCCGGGAAAGCGTCTTTGTCTGGAATGATTTTTTCAAAGTAAACATTCAGCCCCACACCTCCAATCAAACCGATGATGAGCCCAATGCTGTTGCCGCCCCCCATGCGGGCCGGAAGGAGGGAAGCGAGCCAGACCATGAGTGCCGTATAACCCACGCCTCCCAACAGGGCGACGCGGGCTGCTTTAGGCTGGCCAACATCCCGAAAGTTCTGCGCGAGCAGGATGCCGCCTACAATAGCGCTGAATATCACCGAGAAGCCGCGAATTGCCCGCGCAGAATAGAGAGCAGGAGTGGCTGCTAGAGGTTGTTCCACAGATTTCAGGAATAAAGTTTAAAACGGCGGCTCCTCCATCGAATTCATATTGCCCTTGGGAAAGGGCACCGGCGACTCGTTAATTTTCGAGCCCAGGCGAATGGTGTTGGGCGCGAAGCTGCTGGGCTCGCTGTCGAAGTTGCTGGCGGGCAGGCCCATCGGCTGGTAACCGCTGCTGTCGAAGCCGCCGCCTATGCCGTCGAGGTCAGCAAACTTGGTGAACTTGCCGATGAACTTGAGCTGCACGGTTTCGAGCGAGCCGTTGCGGTGCTTGGCGATGATGACTTCGCCCACGCCCTGGGTCGAGTTGCCCTCGGCGTCCTGGTCGAGGCCGTAGTATTCGGGGCGGTAGAGAAAGATAACCATGTCGGCATCCTGTTCGATGGAGCCCGATTCCCGGAGGTCACTCAGCTGCGGCCGCTTTTCGCCGCCGCGTGTTTCCACCGAGCGCGAGAGCTGCGACAGGGCCAGCACGGGCACGTTCAGCTCTTTGGCAATGCCCTTGAGGGCCCGCGAGATGCTGGCAATTTCCTGCTCGCGGTTGCCGCCGCGGCCGTCGGTGTTGCCACTCATCAGCTGCAGGTAGTCGACGATAATCAGCTGCACGTCCTTCTGCGAGCGCAGGCGGCGGCACTTGGTGCGCAGCTCGCGAATGCTCAGGCCGGGCGTGTCATCAATGTAAATCGGCGCGGCCGAGAGGGCCGTGATTTTGTGGTTGAGCTGCTGCCACTCGTGGTCGGCCAGGCTGCCCTTCTTGATTTTTTCGGAATCCAGCTCCGCCTCGGCCGAAATCAAACGGTTGACGAGCTGCAGCGACGACATTTCGAGCGAGAAAATGGCCACGGCCTTGCCGAATTCCACCGCCGCGTTGCGCATGGCCGATACCACGAAAGCCGTTTTTCCCATCCCGGGCCGGGCGGCAATAATCACCAGGTCAGACGGTTGCCAGCCGCTCGTGACGCGGTCGAGGGCCGTGAAGCCGGTGGGGACGCCGGTGAGGCCGTCCTTCTGGTTCTTCTTTTCTTCGAGCTCCTTGATGGCCTTGCCCATGAGGCTGCGCATGTCGTCGAAGTTCTTGCGGATGTTCGATTCCGACACCTCGAACAGAGCCGACTCGGTATCGTCGAGCAGCTTAAACACGTCGGTGGTGTCCTCAAAGGCATCGCGCTGGATATCGCTCGAAATCCGAATCAGCTCGCGCTTGATGGCGGTTTCGGTGATGATACGGGCGTGGTATTCGACGTTGGCGGCCGAGTTCACCTTCAGCGTTAGGTTGGCCACGTAGAAGGGGCCGCCCACGGCTTCGAGTTCGCCCATTTCGCGCAGCTCGTGCACCACGGTGAGTTGGTCGATGGGTTCCGACTTGTCGAACAGGCGGATGATGGCGCGGTAGATGCGCTGGTGGCTGTCTTTGTAAAAACTTTCGGGCTTGAGCAGGTCGATGACCGAGGTCAGCGCATCTTTTTCCAGCATCAGCGAGCCGAGCACGGCCATTTCGAGCTCGGGCGCCTGGGGCGGCAGCTTGCCGGCCGCGCTGGCATTTTGGGGGATGACCATGCCGCCCCGATTGCTCCAGGCCGCCTTGGCGCGGGCAGCGGATTGTTTCAGGCGGTCGTCCATCTGGTCGGGCATGGGAAAGAAAAGAGTAACAAATAAAACGAAACGAGGAATCGGACCCGCCGTCGAGGATGAACCAACCCGGCCGAACGCGATGTACACAAAGCTAACCCCGGATGGCTGGAAATTGTGGTGCGGAAAATTCGATTCTTTTGGCTATGGAATGGCGGCGGCGGCCGGGTTTGCGTACTTTCGCCCCCCGTCGGAATAGTTTCTGGTTTCTCGTTTCTGGTGGCTGGTTGGCGAGAGCTTCGCTCACCTTTAGCGTCTTGCTGTTTTCGGATGGGAAGATGAAAATCAATACTTTAAAACCAGCGTCAACCTTCCTGAATCAAGTACTTTGGAACCAGCAACCAGCAACCAGCAACCAGTAACACCTCCGGAGGCTATCCACCTCATCGCCGTGGGCGGCAGCATTATGCACAACCTGGCGCTGGCCCTGCACCAGCGCGGCGACCGCGTGACGGGTTCCGACGACGAGATTTTTGAGCCCGCCCGCGGTCGTCTCGCCGCCGCCGGCCTGCTGCCCGCCCAGGACGGCTGGGACCCGGCCCGCATCACGCCGGAATTGAGCGCCGTGATTGTGGGCATGCACGCCCGGCCCGACAACCCCGAGCTGCAGCGGGCGCAGGAGTTGGGGCTGAAAATTTACTCCTTCCCCGAATACATCTACGAGGCCAGCCGCGACAAGCAGCGCATCGTCATCGGCGGCTCGCACGGCAAAACCAGCATCACGGCCTGCATTCTGCACGTGCTGCGCTACCACGGGCGCACTTTCGACTACGCGGTGGGGGCTCAGTTGGCGGGCTTCGATTTGATGGTGCAGCTGACCGACGACGCGCCCATCATCATCATCGAGGGCGACGAGTACCTGTCGTCGCCGGTGGACCGGCGGCCCAAGTTCCACCTCTACCAGCACCATATCGGGGTGATTTCGGGCATCAGCTGGGACCACATCAACGTGTTTCCGACCGAGGAAATCTACCGCGAGCAGTTCCGCATCTTCGCCGACATGACGCCCAAGGCCGGCGTGCTTATCTACGACCGCGACGATGAGCAGGTGCAGCTCGTGAGCGTGCCCTCGAACCCCGATGTGACCTACGTGGGCTATGGCCCGCACGAGCACGTCATCCGCGACGGACGCACTTTTCTCATCACCAAAAAGGACGAGGAAGTGCCCGTGCAGGTGTTCGGCGAGCACAACCTGCGCAATATCTCGGCGGCCAAGGAGGTGTGCAAGCAGCTTGGTATCAAGGGTAAAGACTTTTTCCGGGCGGTGGCCACCTTCCCCGGCGCGGCGCGGCGGCTGGAACTGGTGCGCGAAGGTGCCACCTCGGTGGTGTACAAGGATTTCGCCCACGCCCCGAGCAAGCTCAAAGCCACGGCCACGGCCCTGAAGAAGCAGTTTCCGCAGCGCCGCCTAGTGGCTTGCCTGGAGCTGCACACCTTCAGCAGCCTGAACCCGGCCTTCCTGCCGCAGTACGCCCACTGCTTCGACGCGCCCGACGTGGCCGTGGTATATTTTAACCCCCATGTGCTGGAGCATAAGCGCTTGCCGCCGCTGGCCGCCGCCACCGTGGCCGAAGCCTTCCAGCGGCCGGATATCAAGGTGATAACCGACAGCGCCGAGCTGGCCGTCTTCCTTCGGACGCAGGCCTGGGCCAATGCCAACCTGCTGCTGATGTCGTCGGGCACGTTCGACGGGCTGGACCTGGCCGCGCTGGCCCAGGAGATTACAGGCTGATTTTTTGACTGGCCGAAATTTGATTGGTCGAAAGTAGAACGTCACGCAGAGCGCAGCGAAGCATCTTGCCCGCACTCACTAATCCAATCGTTGAACAGGAATAATTAGTGGTGGCGGGCAAGATGCTTCGTTGTGCTCTGCATGACATGCTTCGATCTAACTCTCATCACCCACCACCCAACCCCAAATGAAACCACCGCTGATGCTGCTGCACGGGGCGCTGGGCAGCCCGGCCACCCTGGCCCCGCTGGCCGCGCTGCTGGCCCCGGACTTCGACCTGCACACCCTCGCCTTTGCCGGCCACGGCGGCCGGGCGGTAGGAGCGGCCACGTTCAGCCTGGGGCACTTTGCCGACGAGGTGCGCGAGTATCTGGCGGCGCGGGTTGCCGGCCCGGCGCACGTGTTTGGCTACAGCATGGGCGGCTACGCGGCGCTGCTAGCCGCCAGCCGCGCGCCGGCGCGCTTCGCCAGCATCAGCACGCTGGGCACCAAGCTCGATTGGTCGCCGGAGTCGGCAGCGGCCGAAACCCGGTTGCTCGACCCGGAGAAGCTGCTGGCCAAAGTACCGGCCTTTGCCGAAACCCTGCGCCAGCGCCACGCCCCAGCCGACTGGGCCGCCGTGCTCCGTGCCACCGCCGCCCTTATGACGGCCGCCGGAGCCGCGCCGCCGCTCACGGCCGGGGCGCTGGTTGCCCTGAGCGTGCCCGTGCAGGTGCTGGTGGGCGATGCCGACCACACGGCGGGCAGCGCCAAGGGCCTGGCCCTGGCCGCCCGGTTGCCCCGGGGCTGCGTGGAAGTGCTGGCCGACACGCCGCATCCGCTGGAGCGGGTGAATCTGGCGGAGCTGGCCGCGCGGATTAGAAGGTTTGCGCAGGCCAATCCTACGCTCGTTGCCTAAAAAAAGCCCGCTATTCGGCGGGCTTTTTTGGTTCGGGCGGGGTACGCTTCTTGTCGGTAGTGATGAGCAGGGCCAGGGCGGTGAGGGCGGCACGGAGCAGCCATTTGTTGCGCGTGTTCATTTGGCTTTCGAGAAGAGAAAGTTGTTGGATTCGACCTTCAAATCGCAGGTGGCCCCGCTGATGCGCTCGCCGCAGGTGGTGCCCACAATGCGCCCATTCTCGAAATTGAAGAAGCACATGGGGCAGTTGCTGCCCGTGATGGTGTAGCGGTCGGCGTTGGGACGCAGGAAGTAGGTGTTGTCGCCGCCGGTGTTCAGGGGCAGGGCCATGGCCCGGAACTGGCCGTTGCGCAGGCCCATGCCGATGACGTAATAGACGGGAGCGGTACCGCCTTCGGTTGGCGCCTTGCGCACCTGCACCTTGTCGATAACGGTGCCGTCGTTGAACTGCCGGATGAAGGCCCGGGCTAGCTCACTGCGAGGCGTCACGTACTCGGTGCTGCTGTCGGTGAAGTGCACAATCTGCCGGCTCTCGGGGGCCTCAATCGCCGTCACTCTGGTGCGGTTGGGGCTGCCGTATTCTGCCGGTTTAGTCGATTCGCAGCCCACCATTAGCAGCAAGGCCAGCAGGCTCAACAAGCCCAGGCCGAGTAAACGAGGAAGAAATTTCATTGCAGAATTAGGTGAGGGGGTGGTGAGGGTTTTGATTTTTAGAACGTCATGCAGAGCGTAGCGAAGCATCGCGCGTGTGGTAGTAACTCAATCGTGAGGAAGTCAGGCATTAGTGGTAGCCCGCGAGATGCTTCGCTGCGCTCCGCATGACGTTCTTATACCCAACTTCATAACGCCCTAGCGGGGCGTATAGTACTTACGGGCTTCGGGTAATTCACGCTGGATGTCGGCGATGCGCGTGCCGTTGCTGGGGTGGGTAGAGAGGAACTCGGGCGGCGACGCGCTGCTGGCACGGGCATCCATGCGCTGCCAGAAACTGACGGCGCCGTCGGGATTATAGCCGGCCAGGGCCATGAAAATCAGGCCCAGGTGGTCGGCTTCCGACTCCTGGTTGCGGCCGTACTTCAGGAGGCCCACCGAGGTGCCCACGCCAAATGCCTGCAGGGCCAGCTGCTGGGTGGCGGGGGCGTTGCTGGAAAGCGCGGCCGACAGCGCCTGCCCGCCCAGCTGCTGCAACAGGCCCTGGCTCATGCGCTCGGAGCCGTGCTTGGCCACGGCGTGGGCAATTTCGTGGCCCAGCACCACGGCCAGGCCGTTGTCGTCCTGCGTAATGGGTAGGATGCCGGTGTATACGGCCACCTTGCCGCCGGGCATGCACCAGGCGTTCTGCTGCTTGTCGTCCTGAATCACGTTGAACTCCCACTGGTAGCCGGCGAGCTGGTCGGCGGCATTCTGCTGCCGAAAATACTGCTCCACGGCGGCCTGGATGCGCTGCCCCACGCGGCGCGTCTGGGCTACCTGCTCGGCGTTGTTGGCGAGGGGGCCTTTAGCGATAATCTCGCGGTACTGGGTCGTGGCCAGGGTATTAATTTCCGAGTCGCTGACCAGGTTGAGCTGGCTGCGGCCCGTGATGGGCACCGTGGAGCAGGCCGAAGTCAGGGCCAGGGCGGCAAGGAGGGAGAGTTTTTTCAGCATGGCGAATAAGATAGAGCTAGCGGCCCCGTGGGCCGGATGGTGGGGGCTATACGGCGGCAGGGCGGGCAAATGTTCGGCCGTGGGGGAAGCCGGCCGTGAAAAAAAAGCTGTCCGGCCCGGCCATGAGCACCCCGGCGGCCGTATTTTTGGCGTTCTCAGTGCCGGGCCACCTGTTGTCCGCTTCCGCCTTATGAAAATCATCTGCATCGGCCGTAACTACGCCGACCACATTGCCGAGCTGCACAACGAAGTGCCGACGGCTCCCGTCATCTTCCTCAAGCCCGAAACCGCGCTGCTGCAACGCGGCCAGCCTTTTTTCATCCCCGAGTTCTCGAAGAGCATTCACCACGAGCTGGAGCTGGTGCTGCGCGTGTGCAAAAACGGCCGTCACATCGAGGAGCCATTTGCCCACACCTATTTCGATGCCATCGGCCTGGGTATCGACTTCACGGCCCGCGACCTGCAATCGGAGCTCCGGACCAAGGGTCTGCCCTGGGAGCTGGCTAAGGCGTTCGACGGCTCGGCCCCCATCTCGCCCACCTTCAAGCCGGTGGCCGATTTTGCCGACCTGGCCAACATCAACTTCCACCTGGAGGTGAACGGCGAAACCCGACAGACCGGCAACTCCGGCCTGATGCTGCACCCGTTTGCCAAAATCATCAGCTTCGTATCGAAGTACATTTCGCTCAAGCAAGGCGATTTGATTTTCACCGGCACGCCGGCCGGCGTGGCGGCGGTGAAAATGGGCGACCAGCTGACGGGCTACCTGGAAGGGGAGAAGCTGCTGGAGCTGGCAGTGAAGTAGAAGCTGAGGAGTCAATATTATAAATTTTAAGAACGTCATGCTGAGCGCAGCGAAGCATCTTGCCCGCCTCCGCTAACTCAATCGTTGAAGCATCATGGATTAGTGACTGCGGGCAAGATGCTTCGCTGCGCTCAGCATGACGTTCTCTTCCGCATACCGTTCTTGCTGGCTGACTATAAGTTGAAGAAGTACCCCAAACTGATTATTGGCCTGCTGCTGGCGCTGCTGGCGGCCTGGCCTGCCTTCGTGGGCGGGCAGGAGGCCGACTCCGCCGACCATGACCACAGCATCAGCGAGATGCTGGGGACCGGCCGGCCCACGGTGGCCCCGGGCTACTTTCTATTTCCGATTGCGCCGGGCCAGCCCGGGTTTCTGGCCGGCAGCATGGGCGAGCTGCGCCCCAACCACTTCCACGGCGGGCTCGACATTAAGACCGGCGGCGGGGTGAACCAGCCCGTGTACGCGGCCGCCGACGGCTACGTATCGCGGCTCAAGCAGTCGTCGTTCGGCTATGGCAACGTGCTCTACATCACCCACCCCAATGGGCTGACGACGGTGTACGGGCACCTGAACGAGTTCAAGGGCGCGTTTGCGGCCGAGCTGCTGCGCCGGCAGTACGAGAAGCAGAGCTACGAGCTGGAATTGTTCTTCGACAAAGACCAGTACCCGGTGAAGCGCGGCGAGCTAGTGGCCCTGAGCGGCAACACTGGCGGCTCGGCCGGCCCGCACCTGCACTGGGAAGTGCGCGACGCCCAGGACCGGCAGTACAACCCCCTGCAGTGGGGCGGCTTCCCCGAGATTCAGGACCACACCGCGCCCACGCTGCAGGCCTTCGTCCTGGAGCCGCTGGGCATTGAGGCGCGGGTGAACCAGGTATTTGCCAAGGCGCTGTTCGCCCCGAAAGTGCAGCCCGGGCCGGGCGTGGCCACCACCTGGGCCGATACTATTGGCTGCTTCGGCACGGTGGGGCTGCTGGTGCAGGGCTTCGACCGGTTCGACAATGCCTGGAACCGCAACGGCATCCAGCGCGTGAGCATGAGCGTGAACGGCCAGCCCTTCTACCAGCACAACATCGACGCGGTGCCGTTTCCGACGGGCACCCGGCAGGTGGCCAACTTCGTCGATTTCCTGTACCAGCGCACCGAGGGCCGCACCCTGCAAAAGCTGTGGGTGGACGAGGGCAACGACCTGGCCCTGTACGCCGGCACTGGCTCCGGCAAAGGCCGCCTGAGCGTGGAAGCCGGCAAAATCTACAACGTGGACGTGACCCTGGCCGACTCTTACAACAACCAGACGGCCCTGCACCTGGTGCTGCGCGGCGAGCAGCCGGCCTACTTCAAAACCCGCGCCGCCACTGCCAAAAAGCCGGCCCTGCGCTACGAGGTAACGCGCAATCTGCTGAAGGCCGTCGCTACCGACCCCGGCGACGACTCCATCGTGGCCAACCTGCTGCTGCTGCGCGGCAGCCGCCGCCTCGAAGTGCGCCCCAGCTACACCCAGCGCGGCGAAAACGTGTACCTCTACGACCTGCGCGCCGGCCTGCCCGACTCGCTGCGCTTCGGCGATATCACCAAGGCCTTCGACCGGCAGGTGCTTATTCCGGCCGGCCAGGAGTTCAGCTACGCCACCAACCACCTCAACCTGGTGTTTGGCCCCCAAACCCTGTTCGGCAACCTCTACCTGAGCACCGCCTACCACCCCGAGGCCACCGGCAGCGGCTTCTGGACGGTGGGCTCGCCGCTCAGCCCGCTCTACTATCCCGTCAGCCTCACCCTAAAGCCCGCCAGCCCGCCCGCCGACCCCCGCCGCACCGCGATTTACGCGGCTACGCTGGCCGGCGGCAAAGCCTACGTGGGCGGCCAGTGGAACGAAAGGGGCCAGATTACGGCCGTGGTGAAGCAATTCGCTTCCTACCGCATTCTCACCGATACCAAGCCGCCGCAGGGTAGCCTCGTGAGCCGGGCGGGCGGGCAGCTCCTGTTTCGGGTGGGCGACGACCTGTCGGGCCTGGCCAGCTACCGCCTGCTCATCGGCGGGCAGTTCCGGCTGCTGCGCTTCGAGCACAAGAAAGCCACCTTATTCACCGTGGCCCGCGATACCCTCGGCCCGCGCCTGCGCGGCCCCGCCCAGCTGCGCCTGACCGACCAGGCCGGCAACGAGCGTGTAATTGAGTTGAGCCTGTAGCGTCGTGGACTCTGCGAGTCCGCGCGTCGAAC
>JANXMN010000175.1 GCA_025354605.1 Hymenobacter sp.
TGTTTACGCGCGACGTGGAGGCGGACGTGCTGCCCGCCTGCCGCGAGCTGGGCATCAGCCTGGTGGCATTTTCGCCGCTGGGCCGGGGCCTGCTCACCACGCCCGGCCCGCAGCTGGCGGCGCAGGACTTACGCCGCAGTATGCCCCGCTTCGACGCAGCCAACGCGGGGGCCAATGCCGCGCTGCTGGCCGGCCTGCACGCGCTGGCCGCCGAGCTGGGCATTCGCCCGGCCCAGTTGGCCCTGGCCTGGCTGCTGGCGCAGGATGCCCACCTGCTTCCGATACCGGGCACCAAGCGGCCGCAGTACCTGGAAGAAAATAGCGGAGCTGCAGCCGTCAGGCTGACTCCCGCCGACCTGCAGCGCGTAGCCGACCTGCTGGCCGCCCATCCGGTGGTAGGGGCCCGCTACGGCGAGGCCGCCCTGAAGCTGGTGAACCGCTAAGCCAGCCCCGGCTGGCCGGGGGCCGGACTGTTGCCCTAGCTGGGCAGCTGACCCACGTAGCTGTGCGACACCGGCACCGGGCCGTGCACGCCGTGTTCGTCGAGGCCGCGCTGGAGCAGCTCGGTGAGGCGGCCCTGCACCACCGGCGCGTAGCCGGGCAGCGTGTAGGCCCGGAACGCCACGGCCATGCCGCCGGCTTTGAGCGAGGTGACGACTACCTGCGGGGCGGGCACGGCCAGCACGTCGGCATCAGCCTGCAGCAGCGGGATGGACCACGCGCGCAGCGCCGTCAGGTCGGTGCGGCCTTCGAGGTCGGCCGGAATCTCGACCATTGACTTATTCTGGGCCGTTTTGTTGACGATGACGTTGTTGGACGTGGCACCGTTGGGCAGGATGATGGTGTCGCCCTGCGGCGTGACGAGAATCGTATTGAAAATCTGGATTTCGCGCACCTCGCCGCCCTTGCCCTGCGATTCAATCACGTCGCCCACCACGTAGGGCTTGAACATCAGGATGAGCACCCCGCCCGCGAAATTGGCCAGCGTGCCCTGCAGGGCCAGGCCCACCGCCAGGCCCGCCGCCCCCAGCACGGCCACGAACGACGTGGTTTCGAAACCCACCATGCCCGCCACCGAAATCAGCAGCAGCACCTTGAGCACGATGTTGACGAGGCTGCGCAGAAAGGAGCTCAGCGAAACGTCGAGCCGCGAGGTGGCTTTGCCCAGCAGCCGGCTGGCCCAGCCAATGAGGTACCAGCCCACGATGAGGGCCACCCCGGCCATGAGCACGCGGGGCATGTACAGAACGGCCAGCGTCTGCAGCTGCTGGGCGTAGGCGGAAAGCTGATTCATGAAGTTCGGGGTTAGGAATAGAAAAAAGGGGGAAGAATCATGCTCATCTGGCGTCCGCTTGCCGAAGCATCTCTCCCGCGCAAGTAACTCAATCGATTGGATTAGTTGCGCGGGAAAGATGCTCCGACTGCGCTCGGCATGAAATTCTAAAATCAACTCCTCACCCCCTACTTCACCAGCTCCACGCTCAGAATCCGGTCACCGATGTCGAGCTTGTGCACCACGTCCATGCCGCCCACTACCTGGGCGAAGATGGTGTAGCGGCCGTCGAGGTGGGGCGTGGGCGTGTGGGTGATGAAGAACTGGCAGCTTTCGGTGTCCTTGCCGGCCGAGGCCAGGCCCACGCTGCCTTCCTCGTAGCGCAAGTCGCCAAACTCGGAGCGCAGGTTGTAGGGGGCGCTGCCGTTCCCGTCGCCGCGCGGGTCGCCGCCCTGGGCCACGAAGTTGGGCACTACGCGGTGGAAATACAGGTTGTCGTAGAAGTGTTGGCCGAGCAGCGTGACAAAGCTGGCCACCGAGCCGGGGGCCTCGTTGGGCTTAAGCTCGAGCAGCACCATGCCCTTGCTGGTACGCAGGCGCACCTGCTGGCCCAGCGGCACGCTTTGCACCACCGCCCAGTCGATGGGGTGCTGGGCGGCGGTGGCCAGCGGCGAGGGCGTGGGCTGCGGGGCCTTGGTGAGCTTATCGAGGGTTTGCTGCAGGCCCTGCCAAGCCTCGATTTCGCGGGGCAGCTGCAATTTGGCCTGGGCGGCGCGCAGAGCCGCCAGGTCTTCAGCCTGCGGCTCGGGATAGAGTTTAGGGTCGGCCAGGGCTTCGGCGGCGGTGCCGAGCTGGGCCACGTCGCCCCCGGCCAGGGCCTGGCGCATGGAGATGGCAAAATCGGCCCGGCGGGCGGCCGGAAAGTCGGGCAGGCGGCGCATATTCAGTAGCGCTGCCAGAGCGTAGCCGGCCACCACCGGCGACTGCACCACGCCAAATGCCGCATTGCGCACGAATTCGAACGCCGCCGGGTCTTCGCCCAGCGCTTCCAGAAAAAAGCCTTTTTCATACACCGAAGCCGCCACCGGATAGCGCTTGCGGATGGTTTCGAACAGGCTGGGCCGGGCGGCCGGGCTGGCGTAGCGAATGGCGGCGCGCAGCAACGCCGCCCGCACCCGGGCCGAGGCCTGGCGGTTGCCATCGGCGAGGGCGGCCAGGGCGGGGCCGGCCTCGCCGCGGGCATGGGCCAGCAGCCATTCGGCCGCCGAGAGGGCTACCGGCGCGCGGTCGCGGCGCAGGGCTTCGAACACGGCTGCCCGGCTGCCGGGGTAGGCCTCGGCCCCAAAGGGCAGCGCCCGGATGGCACTCAGGCGCACGCGGTAGTCGGGGTCTTTGGTGGCGAGGCGGGCCAGCACGGCGGCCGGGCTGGTGGCCGGTACCGGCGTGGCCGGCGGCAGGGCCGCTGGGGCTGGGGCCGGGGCCGCGGCGGACGGCGCGGTGGCGGTGCCGGCTTCGGCGGCCGGGTCCGAAACCACCGGCACGGGCCCGGGCAGCTTGTCGGCCAGAGCCGCGATTTTGCCCAGGGCCAGGGCCGAAGCCGCGCGCACGGCGTAGTTACGGTCTTTTTGCACCACGGTGAGCAGCGCGCTGGTGGCCAGGCGGGCGAGGGCCGAGTCGAGGCCGCGGGTGCGCGAGAGGCCCACTGCGGCGGCCAGCCGGCCACGCACCGGCAGCTTGGGGTCGTTCAGGAGCAGCACGGTGCGCCGGATGCTCTCCGGCGAACTGAGGCCGCGCAGGGCGGCCCGGCCCAGGCCCCAGGCCAGAGCCGCGGCGCGGGCCGTATCGGTCAGTGCTTCCACGCGCCAGAGCTCGGGCAGGGTGCGGCGCGTGACGGTGCGGCCCAGGGCCTCGTGCACGTAGCGGCGCACCACGTCATCTTTTTCTTCGAGCACGCGCACCCGCAGGCTGTCCACGGCGGTGCTGTCGCCGGTCTGGCCCAGGGCGTAGGCGGCGGCCCGGCGCACGCCGGGCTCCACGTCGCGCAGCAAGGGCAGCAGGGCGGGCACGGCCAACTTGCTCTGCACGGAGGCCAGCGCCAGGGCCGCCTCGCGCCGGTAGATGGGGTTGCCATTGCCCAGCCAGGGCAGCAGGGCGGGCACGTTGCGCTCGTCCTGGGCGGTGCCAATCAGGCGCATGGTCACGTCTACGTATTTGTTGGGCTGGCCGCTGGGCTGCGGGGTGCGGGCGCAGGCGGCCACCAACAGCAGCAGCGGCCAGTAGCGAAGGGTACGAGTGGGCATAGCGGTTTTTTGGTTTCTGGTTTCTGGTTTCTCGTTGCTTGTTTCTGGTCAGCAATGACATCTTCCCGGCCCTTGTCAACTCGCATTCAACAAGAAACCATCACCCAGAAACAACTATTCGCCGCCCCATGCTTCCGACGGCGTCGCGTCGGTAACGGGCTGCTCTTCCTCGCGGACGCCGCGCAGCTGTTCGTCGAGGCGGGCAAACAGCACCTCGTTGCCCTGCTGCCGGTAGCCGGCCAGGGCCGTTTCGAAGGTACCCAGCCCGTAGAGGAAGGCCCGCAGGTTATCGGCCGTAATGGCTTCAAAATGCCGGCCGAAGCCCATTTGCTGCACCTCGGCCGCGTTCAGCCACTGCTCGAACTGGGCCGGAATTGGAATAGCGCAGATGGGCTTGTGCAGGTACACGGCTTCCGAAATCAGCGAGAAGCCGCCGTTGGTGACCACGGCGCGGGCGCTGGCCAAATCGGCAATGAAGCCGGCCTCCGAAAACGCGCACAGCTGCACGTTGCCGTGGCTTTCCTGCTTGTTGAAGCCATACACGCGGAATTTCTGGTCGGGCAGTTGCTGCAGCAGCGGCACCAGGTTCTGCTGGGTGGTGGCCGACTGGTACACCAGCACGTGCGGCCCGGCGCTGGGCTGGGCCGCCAGAATCTCGGGCCGGATGATGGGCGGCACCAGCGTGGTGCGCTCGCGGGCCAGGGGCAGGCCGAAGAAAGTGGTGATGAAGTAGTGCCGGCTGTGCGGCAGCTTGGCGCGCACAATGCTGCGGGCCAGCTGGAAGTTGCCCCGCTCCTCGCGGGGGATGGGCACGTTCAGCTCGGCCCGGCTGATAATCTGCATATTGTCGATGCTCACCACCGGCAGCCGGTGCAGCTTGGCAAACAGATAGCTGAACGACTCGAAATCGGAAATCACCACGTCGGGCTCGAAGCCACCCAGTAGGTCGCGGTAGCGGGCGAAATTCATGCGCAAATCTTCGGGCGCGGAGCGCAGCGTGAGGATGGCCGTACGCAGCTTGCTCACCGCCAGCCCGTTGTAGGCCAGGTGAAAACCCCGGATTTCGAGCACCCGCTGCTTGCCGAAGGCGGCCGCCAGCATGGTGTAGGCGCGGCTGCTGCTCACTACGCGCAGGTTGTGGCCTTGGGCCAGCAGGTGGCCGATAACCACTTTGCTGCGGGTGGCGTGGCCCAGGCCTTCGCCGGGCACTCCGTACAGAATTTTCATAGCAGATAGGGGAGCAGAATGGCCCGGCGACCAGCGGTGCAGTTGGCCGGGCGCGGGGAAACATGCAGCAAATAACCATAAATATTCCAGCTTCCCGCGCGGGGGCAAAAGCGGAAATTACTTGCCGGGCCGGTACGAGGGGCTCACAAAAAATCCCCGGCCGTGGCGGGCCGGGGATTTTGAGATTGCGATGGGACAGTAACCCGCAGCCTTTGCTGCGGCGGTGGGCACGGCCCCTGACGCAGCAAAGGCTGCGGGCTACTTTTAGTTGCGGTCGGTCACGACTAGCTTTTCGGTGCGGGTGCCCTGCTCCGACTCCAGGCGGATGAGGTAGATGCCCGCGCCCAGGTCGGCCAGCGGCAGCGGGAGCTGCTGCGGGCCGGCGGGGTAGGCTTTGTCGCGCACCACGCTGCGCACCAGGCGGCCCGTGGCATCCAGCACCGATACGCTGATGGGGCCGCGCCGCTCCTGCTGGAAGCTGATGGTAGTGGCCGTGCCGGCCGGGTTGGGGTAAATGGCCATCTGCACGGTGCCGGGGGTGGTGGCCACGCCGGGCGCGGTGCTGAGCACGATGTTTTCATCGCCGGGGCGGTAGGCCATCACCTCGAAGTAGGTGAGAATCATCTCGTCGAGGGTGCTTTCGCCCCAGGCCACGGTGCGGGGCGGGCTGCTGGGGTTGCGCGGGTTCTGAGCGGTGTTGTCGTAGGTGGCATCGGCCACGAGGCGCGAGCCGGCCGGAATCTTAAGCAGGCTCTGGAAGCGGAACAGGCCCTGCCAGCGGAAGTCCCAGTCGCCGATTTTAATCAGGCGGATGCTGTCGCCGTTGGGCTTCACCACGGCTACCTTCCAGCTTTTGCTAAGCAGGTGGGCATGCGGAGCCAAGCTCAGCATCGTGGCATCGATGGGAATGGTGATTTGAGCGTGGAAGGTTTTGGTCTGGTTGGCCGGAATCACGAACGGCCCGTTGGTGAGGGTTTGGGGCGAGACAATCGGCAGCGTCTGCACGTAGCGCGTGACGGGCTGCCGGGCAAAGAAGATGTTGATGACCGACGAATCGGTCTGCGTCACGAAGTTGGGGCCGTAGTGAATCTGGACCAGCAGCGAGGCGCGGCGGTAGAGCTTCTTGCCCATGCCGGAGGGGTAAAACCGGTTTTGCGTGCCGGGCACCCAGGCCCCGTACACGCCCTCGACGGGCGTGAAGCCGAAGCCGCCGAACTGGGTGTAGCCGTAGCCGGGGTCGGCCGCGTCGAGGGCCTGGGCCTGCTGGGTAGTATCGAGGGCGATGATGCAGTGGTGCACGATGCGCTTGTTGCCGGGCCGGAACTCAATGGCGGAAACGTCACGGTCGGCGGGCAGGGTCACGGGCAACACGAACACGCGGTACATATCCTGGCCGTTGCCCTGGTGAGTGAAGGCATGGGCCATGGGCAGCACCAGGTCGGGGGTGCCGAGCTGCGAGCCGCTGGGGAAGGTGGGCACCGGCGGAGTGAGGGCGGGGTTGCCCTGGGCCGCGCCGTTATCCACCCAGGAAGCAATTTTGGCTATTTCTGCGTCGGTCAGGGTATTCTCATCGAGGAAGTGACGGTAGCGGGGGTCGGGCTTCCACGGTGGCATGTAGCGCGTGCCGGTCACGGACTTGATGGTTTGGGCGTGGCTGGCCACCTCGGCATAGGTCGTGAGCGGGAAGGGAGCCAGCTCGCCGACCCGGTGGCAGCTGGTGCAGTGCTGGTACACCAGCGGCGCGATATCCTGACTGAAGGTATACTGCGGGGTCGTCTGGGCCTGGGCCAGTCTGCCCAGCCCCAGCAGGCCCGTTGTCAGCAAAACGGAGAAAATGTGTTTCATATAACCAGTGACCAAAGGTGATTAAGTTAAAGTAGCAGCGGGGTAAATAGTGAATTTGCTATTGAATTAAGCTGGGCTTCCATTTACCCAGCGACTGCAAAAACAGGCGTTATTTCAATTATTTGCCATCGGCAGGGAGAGTCAAAAATTCACTTTTCAAATATACCTCCAAAAGCACCTTCCCTCCTATTCGATAAAGCAGCCCACTGGCTCGGTGCGGGGCACGGCCACCGGCCGGCCGGCCGCCACGGCCGCCAGCGCATCGGCCAGCTCGTGGTGGCTGACCACAGTGCGGTGCTGGCCCAGGCCAGCGTAGGCATCGTCGAGGCGGCCCTGGTAGAGGATGGTGCGGCCATCGGCGGCCACCACCACCACCTCGGGCGTGACGCGGGCGTGCAGGCGACGGGTGAGCGCGTGGCTGGCGTCGGCCTGCAGCGGAAAGGCCAGCTGGTAGGTTTTAGCGAAGGCCGCCAAGCCGGCCGGCTGCGTTTCCTTGGCCGGAAACACGCCCACGAAGCGCACACCCTGCGCGCCGTAGCGGCCATGCAGCTCGCGCAGCGGCAGCGTGGCCGCCTGGCTGATGGGGCAGGTTTCGGCCAGAAATACGTACACCGTAGCGCGCGGCGCGGGACTGGCAAACGGAAGCAGCAAAAGCATCCAGCGTAATAACAGCAGCATAAGCGAGCGTGAAGCGTGAGGTCGGCGGCCCGGCCGAACCGGCTTGGGCCTTTGGAGGCGAAAAGCGGGTAAAAGTTACATCGCTTCTCCGCTTATTTTTCAAAGACCCGTATCCGGCTCTTGCAGACAAGCGCCGGGCCGACCGGGTTCCGCTATTTCGGCCCGGTTTTCGATTGGCGGCCCGCAACGCATTCTTTCATTTCCTTATGCCACGCCTGTTTTCTTCCTCCCGCCGCCGCTCCGGGGCAGCCTACTTCGCGGCCTCCGTTCTGCTGCTGGCCAGCGCCTGCACCGCGCCGCGCTCCATCATCACCTCCGGTAAGGTGACGCCCCAGGGCGAGTTTCGGGCGGGCTACAATGCCGGCTTCAACATTGCCAGCGCGCCCGTGGCCCAAGCCGGCGGGGCCGTGAAGGAGGCCGCCAGCCAGGCCGCCAGCGACAGCAAAGTCGACTACTCCGAGAGCACCAACCAGCTGCAGGCCGCCGCCCTGGCCTATGTGCTCGACCCGGTGCAGACCACTTCCGACTTCTTCATCCGCTACGGCATCGCGCCGCGCCTCGACGCGGGCTATAAGTACACCTTCGGCTCGCACGTGCTCGATGCCCAGTACCAGTTGCTGGGGCCGATGGGCTCAGTCGAGCACCCCGGAGCGGGGGCCGCGTTGGGCACGCTCTATGCCAGCGTGGGGCTGCAATTTGCGGCCCAGCGCGCCAAGCTGCCCAGCCTCCCTTTCCTGTCCGACATCAATTCGGTGCTGAACCTGCACGCCACCCGCTACGACATCCTGATTCCGCTCACGTTCAGCAACTCGCTAGGCACGGAAGAGGAAATCGGAGCCATCAGCTACGGGGTAGCCTACGGGCACACCTGGATGACCTATGGCTTCGCACCTACCAAAATCTACAACGGCTCGGCGCAAGTGCCCGCACTACCCGACCAGAGCCGCAACTTCTCGTCGTTTGGCGGCTTCGTGAACCTGAAAATCGGCTACCGCTACCTCTATTTCGTACCGGCCGTGTCGGTGTTCTACCAAAACTACGGCGAGTTTGCCCTGCTCAACAACAATTCCGTGTCGCTGAAGGGCGTGACGGTGATACCATCCATTGGGGTGCAGCTGCGCTTGCCCAATTTAGCGAAGTAGCCGGCCCCACCAGCTCCGGCTTTATTTGCTGCGGTGCCGCTTTCTTTCCCGGAAGGCGGCACCGCTCGTTTTAGGGCGGCCGGCGGCCACGCTTTGCCGGGCCCCGGGCGAAACGTTTGCCGCCGCATTCCGGAAATGTGGCTTTCTGTGGCTTTCTTTGTTGCCCGTTTTTCAAAACTTTACGCGTCGGCTGCCGCGCACCTTTTACCTCATCCATGGAAGCTCCCAACCCCGAATTCATGCGCGAAGCCATTCGCCTGTCCATCGACCAGATGAAGGCTGGCTTCGGCGGCCCCTTCGGCGCGGTGGTCGTGAAGGATGGCCAAATCATTGCCCGGGGTTTCAACCAGGTCACCAGCACCCACGACCCTACCTGCCACGCCGAAGTCGACGCCATTCGCAAAGCCTGCAAAGCGCTGGGCACCTTCCAGCTCGATGGCTGCGACCTTTACACCAGCTGCGAGCCTTGCCCCATGTGCCTCGGGGCCATCTACTGGGCCCGCCCAGCGCGGGTTTTCTACGGCAATACCAAAGCCGATGCCGCCGCCATCGGCTTCGACGACCAGTTCATCTACGAAGAACTGGACCAGCCCATGGAAAAACGTAAATTGCCCATGACGCAGCTGTTGCGCGACGAGGCTCTGGCCGGCTTCCGGGCCTGGACGGAACTGGAAGGCAAGACGGAATATTAAATTTTAGTAGTGCTTGGTTATTGGTGCTTAGTGCTTGGACAACCGTTCGAACGCCAAGCACCAACAACCAAGCACCAAGCACCAATTATGATAGAGTTTCTCCTCAACGACCAGCCCATTCGCACCAGCGAGGTGCCGGCCAGCGCGCTACTTGATTTCGTGCGCTACCACGAGCAGCTGAAGGGCACCAAAATTGGCTGCCGCGAGGGCGACTGCGGCGCCTGCACCGTGCTGGTGGGTGAGCTGGCGGCCGACGGCCAGACGGTGAATTACCAGAGCATGACCAGTTGCCTCATGCCGCTGGGCAACGCCGCCGGCAAGCACATCGTCACGGTCGAAGGCATCAACGCGGCCGGCAGCCAGCTCACGCCCGTGCAGCAGGCCATCGTGGACGAAGGCGGCTCGCAGTGCGGCTTCTGCACCGTGGGCTTCGTGATGTCGCTGACGGGCCACAGCCTGAGCTCCCAGCCGGCCACCGAGAAAAGCACCATCGCGGCCATTGACGGCAACATCTGCCGCTGCACGGGCTACAAGTCGCTGGAGCGCGCCGCCGCTAAGCTCAC
>JANXMN010000208.1 GCA_025354605.1 Hymenobacter sp.
GCGCAGCGAAGCATCTTTACCGCAATAGTAAATGATTACTGATGCGGTAAAGATGCTTCGCTGCGCTCAGCATGACGTGCTTCCACAATGACGTTTTTTGGTCCGACATCAGCCCGCCGGCGAGCCGTGATGTAATTTTCGACCCGAAACTGCGGGCTGCTCCGCGCAAATCCCACCCATGATAGACAAAACTGTTCCCAATGCCGAAGCGGCTTTGCAAGGCCTGGCCGATGGCATGACCCTGATGCTCGGCGGCTTCGGCCTGTGCGGCATCCCCGAAAACGCGATTCAGGAAATCCTGCGTCTCGGGGTTCAACACCTGACCTGCATTTCCAACAATGCCGGGGTCGACGACTTCGGCATTGGCCGGCTGCTGCAAACCAAGCAGGTGAAGAAGATGATTTCGAGCTACGTGGGCGAAAATGCCGAGTTCGAGCGCCAGCTGCTGAGCGGCGAGCTCGAAGTGGAGCTGATTCCGCAGGGCACGCTGGCCGAGCGCTGCCGGGCCGGCGGCGCGGGCATCCCGGCCTTTTTTACGCCGGCGGGCTACGGCACCGAGGTGGGCGAGGGCAAGGAAAGCCGCGAATTCAACGGCAAGATGTACCTGCTCGAAACCGCGCTGCACGCCGATTTTGCCTTCGTGAAGGCCTGGAAGGGCGACACGGCCGGCAACCTCGTCTACAAAGGCACGGCCCGCAACTTCAACCCGATGATGGCCACGGCCGGCAAAATCACGGTAGCCGAGGTGGAGGAGCTGGTGCCCGCCGGCGAGCTCGACCCTAACCAGATTCACACGCCGGGCATTTTCGTGCAGCGCATCTTCCAGGGCGCGGCCTACGAGAAGCGCATCGAGCAGCGCACGACTCGGTGATGTGCTGATTGGTTGATGTGCTGATGTGCTGCCCCGTTCCAGCCTTACCGCATCAATCATCTTAGCCACAGCACCTCAGCACATCAACCAATCAGCACATTAACCCATGCTAGACAAACACGGCATCGCCCGGCGCATCGCGCAGGAAGTCCAGAACAATTCCTACGTCAACCTTGGCATCGGCATTCCGACGCTGGTGGCCAACTACATTCCGGCTGGCATCAACGTTGAGCTGCAATCTGAAAACGGCCTACTTGGCATGGGGCCTTTCCCGACCGAAGCCGAAGTCGACCCCGACCTCATCAACGCTGGCAAGCAGACGGTCACCACCCTGCCCGGCTCCAGCATTTTCAGCTCCGCCGACTCGTTCGGCATGATTCGCGGCGAGCACGTGGATTTGACCATTCTGGGCGCGATGGAGGTGTCGGAGCGCGGCGACATTGCCAACTGGAAGATTCCGGGCAAAATGGTGAAGGGCATGGGCGGGGCGATGGATTTGGTGGCTTCGGCCAAGAACATCATCGTGGCCATGCAGCACGTGGCCCGCGATGGCTCCAGCAAGCTCTTGCCGGACTGCACGCTGCCCATTACCGGCCTGCGCTGCGTGAAGAAAATCGTAACCGAGCTGGCCGTGCTCGACGTGACGCCCGACGGCTTCGTGCTGCGTGAGCGCGCCCCCGGGGTGAGCGTGGCGCAGATTGTGGCCGCCACCGCCGGCAAGCTGGTGGTGCCCGCAGGCGAAGTGCCGGAGATGACGGGTGTGGCGTAAGCCAATGCTCCCGGGCGGCCGTATCTTCGTAGCAACCTCCTCGCCCCGAAACCTATGCGCCGACTATTACCCTTGCTGCTGCTGGCTGCCACCCCGGCCCTGGCCCAAACCTCGCCGGTTATCGACCGAACGGATATGCCCGCGCTAACCACCGGCGTGGATAGCCTGCGGCTGAGCGTGGCCAGCCCGGTGCTGCCCGCCGCCGCGCCGCCCCTGAGCCGGCGCGGGGCGAACCAGACCTGGAACTACACCAGCCTGGTGCCGGTGAGCCAACGCGTGGAATCGTTCGTGCCGACCAGCGTGGTGACGGCTATTTCGGTGCTTTACGCCTTCACTTTCGGGCCGCTGGGTGGGGCCAACCGCGCCACGGTAGCCTCACCGCAGAACCTGCCCCTGCCGGCCGGCGGTACCCTGCCCGTTACCCTCACCGACACTTACCAGTTTTACAGCCTGACGGCCGCCACGGCTCCGACGCAGGATTTCCGCTCGGTGGGCTTTGGCGCCTCGCTCAATGGCACGGCCCTGCCCATTACCTACGCCAGCGCCACCCAGCAGGACGTGGTTTACCGCTTCCCGCTCAGCTACGCCAGTGCCCGCGATTCGAGCCGCTCGTTTTTTTCGACCCCGGCCGCCATTGCCACCCTGGGCTATTTCAGCCAGAAGCGCAAGCGCGTGAATACCCCCGATGCCTGGGGCACGCTCACCACGCCCTTCGGCACGTTCCAGACGGTGCGCGTGGTGACCAAGCTGACCGACCACGACAGCGTGGCCGTGGGCGGCACGGCCGGCCAGGCCATTGATGTGCCCCTGACCCGCGAGTATAAGTGGCTGGCCAAAGGGCAGCACGTGCCGGTGCTCACCATCACCACGCGCCTGGTGGGCACCCAGGAAACCATCACGGGCGTGGAGTACCGCGACATTTACCGCCGAATCATTCGCACCGGCACCCGCGACGCGGCCTTCGAAACCGGCCTGTTGGTCGCGCCCAACCCCTCGGCGGCGGGCAGCGCCCTCACGCTCACGGTGCCGGCGGGCGGTGGTCCGCTCACCGTGACGGCCACCGACGTGGTGGGGCGACGGCTGTTGCGGCGCAGCTACGCCGGCGGCACGGGCAGCCTGAGCGTTCCGGCCGAGGCGCTGGGCGGCTTCCGTGGCGTGCTGCTGCTGACGGTAGAAACGGCCCGCGGCACCGCCACGCGCCGGCTGGTGCGGGAATAGCAACGCGGCCGGGCTGGAATAACTATTGGGGCGACCATTTTACGGCCCAGATAAACATATTTATAAGCAGGTATTTTTCGAGCAGCATTTTTAATGCTAATTGCAGTCTGCTTCGGTACATTACCCGCTGCAACGCCTCATGCATTTCCGGTGGTTTGCTGTTCTTTTGCCCCTGATGGCACTGCTGCTGGCGGCTCCGGCCGGGCAAAGTGCGCCGCTGCCCAACGATACGCCGCACCTCAACTACCAGGATAGCGGCCTGTTCGGACCCTATTTCACCTACTGCTTCGATGACCTAACCCAGCCGGCCACCGGCCGCCGGGCTGTGGCGGACCGGACGCTTTGCCCGCCGGCCCCTGGCCAATGGCGTGCTGCAGGGCGGCTATTTTATTGACATTTGCCTGAATCGATTTCGGGTCGCCAGCCCTCGTGCCAGCGGCTTGCCTACTAGCAGCAATAACTGCGCTCATCACCTTTTCCTTCTGCAAAAACCAGATGACCGTCGGCCCCTGGCGGGCTGACGGTCATCTGATTTCTTTCCTCCTTTATGAAGCCAATTTTAATCGGCCGCCGACGCGGCCTGACGCTGGCCTTGCTGGCCATTGGCCTGCTGCTGTCGCCCATTCACCAAGCGGCCGGACAAGGCTGGATTGGCCTGAGCCAGAGCAATTATGGCGGCATTCACAACACCTACGTCAACCCCAGCTCGATTGCCGACTCGCGGCATTCGGTGTTTCTGAGCGCATTTGGCGGCGATTTCAACTTCTACAACACCTACTTGCAGCTCGACCTGCCGCAGGCTCCCTGGAAACCGGGGTTTTCGCTCTCAAACAAAAACCTGAACGAGCAGCTGACGGGTGGGCCGGAGTTTGCCAGCATCAGCGGCGAGCTGCGACTGCCCTCGCTGCAACTGGGCCTGGGCAAGGGCCGGGCGCTGGCCTTCAGCAACCGGGCGCGCTCGTTTGTGCAGGTGAGCAACGTGAGCGAGAACCTGGCACGGCTGGGCCGCTACGGGCTGAGCGAAGCCGGCCGCCTGGGCCTGGCCAACCGCCTGCTGGAGGACAACAGCTTCAACATCAACCTCAACGCCTACCACGAGTTTGCCCTCACCTATGCCCAGACGCTGACGCCCAACGCGCGCCACTTCTTTAAGGTGGGCGCGACGGTGAAGTACCTGGCCGGGCTGGGCGGCGGCTACGTGCTGAACAGCGGCACCCGCTACCGGGTGTACGCCCGCGACAGCATCCAGCTCGATACGCCCAACCTGAGCTATGGCTTCGTCGACTACAAATCCTACCAGCGGGCGGGCTTCTCGGTGGGCAGCCTCTACGGGGCCGAACGGCTCGGGCGGGGCTTCGGGGCCGACCTGGGCCTGACCTACGAGTGGCGCCCCAACTACGAGAAGTACGAATACCACATGGACGGCAAGGACTGGACCGACCCCAGCCGCAACAAGTACCGCCTGCGCCTGGGCCTGGCCATCACCGACCTGGGCTCAATCAGCTACGCCAGCGACCAGTATGTGCAGCAGGCCACCCTCGTCAACTCGCGGGTGGTGAACCTGGGCCAGCTCGATACCATCCACTTCAATAACCTGCAAACCGTCCGGAACACGGCCCGCAAGCTGGTGGGCCTGCAAAGCGAAGCCAAGTCGTTTCGCACCTACCTGCCTACTACGCTGCGCTTTTCGGCCGACTACCGCCTCATCAACCACCTGTATGCCGGGCTGCTGTGGACGCAGAACCTGCTGCCGGCCAACACCATTGGCAGCCGCAGCATCAGCTCGCTGGCCCTCACGCCCCGCATCGAGTTCAGCCACCTGGAGCTGGCCGCGCCCATTATTCTGGCCAATAACTACCGCAAGCTGCAGGTGGGGGCCATGGTGCGCCTCGGGCCGCTCATCCTGGGGTCCGACAACGTGGGCGGACTGGCGGGCATTACCACTACCACCGGGGCCGACTTCTACTTCGGGCTGACGCTGGCCTTGCAGCGCCACCGGCTGAAGGACCACGACGGTGACCAGGTGAGCAATCAGCTTGACAAATGCCCGAAGGTGAAGGGCACCTGGGAGTTTAAAGGCTGCCCCGACCAGGACGGCGACCACGTGCCCGACTCGGCCGACGAGTGCCCGGCCGTGGCCGGCCTGCCCCAGTTCAAAGGCTGCCCCGACACTGATGGCGACGGCGTTCCGGACAAGCTCGATGCCTGCCCCACCGTGGCCGGCCCGGCCGAGCTGAAGGGCTGCCCCGACCGCGACAAAGACGGCATCACCGATGCCGACGATGCCTGCCCCGATGCCGCCGGCCTGCCCGAACTTAAGGGCTGCCCCGACCGCGACAAGGATGGCATCGCCGATGCCGCCGACCGCTGCCCCGATGCGGCGGGTACGGCCGACCACGCCGGCTGCCCCGATTCGGACCACGACGGCGTGGCCGACCCCGACGACCACTGCCCCGAAGTAGCGGGCCCCGCCGAACACGCGGGCTGCCCCGACTCGGACCAGGACGGCTTGTTCGACGACCAGGACAAGTGCCCCACCGTGGCCGGCCCCGCCGCCAACCATGGCTGTCCTTTTGCCGACCAGGACGGCGACGGCGTGCTCGACAAGGACGATGCCTGCCCCACCGAGGCCGGCCCCGCCACCAGCAAAGGCTGCCCCGAGCGCGACACCGACGACGACGGCGTGCTCGACAAGAACGATGGTTGCCCCAAAACGCCCGGCCCGGCCTCGAACAAGGGCTGTCCGGTGCTGAAACCCGCCGAAATCAAGGTACTGAAAACGGCCTTCGCCAACCTCGAATTCGAGACCAACAAAGCCGTTATCCGGCCCGG
This sequence comes from Hymenobacter sp., assembly GCA_025354605.1. Classification (GTDB taxonomy): domain Bacteria; phylum Bacteroidota; class Bacteroidia; order Cytophagales; family Hymenobacteraceae; genus Hymenobacter. The sequence goes on from JANXMN010000208.1 coordinate 5,691, forward strand.
CTCGCTACCCTCGCTGAACGAGTTGGCGGCCCTGCTGGTGGCCCAGCCCACTTTCCGCCTACGTTTGAGCGGCTACACCGACAACGTGGGCACGCCCGCCGCCAATTTGCGGCTGGCCAAGAGCCGTGCCCAGGCCGTGCAGCGCTATCTGACGCAACGAGGAGTGCCGGCAGCCCAGGTACGGGCTGAGTGGTTTGGCCGCGCCCGGCCCCTGGCCAGCAACGCCACCGCCGCCGGCCGCGGCCGCAACCGCCGCGTCGAGATGAAAGTGCTGTTCGACTAAAGGCCCCGCACTGCTTCAGCGTCGCCTCCGAGACAGCAACCGGCCCGGCCAGCGAAAATTTATCCCCCCTTTTCTTACTCATTATTCTCAGTCATTCACATTTTTTACTGCTTCCTGTATGAAAAACTTTTTTACCCATCTCACGCGCTGTCTGGCGCTCTTGCTGGCCGTTGGCGGCTGGCTGCTTGAACCCGTTGCGGCCCAAACCCCCACCTGGGATGCTGCCTGGACCGCTGGCGGGGCCGGGGCCATCTGGGCCTTCGGCACCGCTTCCGATGCCAGCGGCAACGTATTCGCCTGCGGCCGCTTCGCCGGCGCCAACGTGGCGTTTGGCACGTTCACGCTGAGCAATACCGCCACGCCCGCCGGCGTAGCCGCCGCCAATCAGAACGGCTACCTGGTGAAGTACAGTCCCTCGGGCACGGCGCTGTGGGTGCAGCAGGCCAGCGTAACGAGCTTCGGCAGCTTCAGCAGTGTGGCCACCGATGCGGCGGGCAATGTATACACCTGCGGCGTGTATTCGGGTGGGGCCCTCACGCTGGGGGGCACCACGCTGCCGGCCCCTTCCACGGGCTCGCAGCCGGGCTTCGTGGCGAAGTACGACTCCCAGGGCAACCTGCTGTGGGCCCGGCCGCTCAACACTACGTCCTTGTCAGGCGCGATTTCGGTGGCCGTTTCGGCGGGGGCGGTGTTCGTGGCCGGCTCTTTCGCGGGCAGCCTCGATGTGAGCGGCCTGCCCTCCCTGACCACGGCCAATGCAACGGCTGACTCCGACGCCTACCTGGTCAAATTCGACACCCAGGGCGTACCGCAGTGGAGCCGGCAAGCCGGGGGCAGCAGCATCGACAACGGGGCGGCCGTAGCCGTAGATGCCAGCGGCAGCCCCGTATTGGGCGGTCACTTCACCAGCGCCACGCTCACGGCCGGCGCTACCACGCTCACCAACGCGGCGGCCACGGTCAGCACCTTTTCCTACGATATTTTTCTGGTGAAGTACGACGCGCAGGGCACGCAGCAGTGGGCCCAGCGGGCCGGCGGCAGCGGGCCCGTTGACCGCTGCTCCGGCTTGGCAGCGGGCCCCGGCGGCACCATCTACATGGCCGGCAGTCTGGATATGGCGGGGGGCACCGTGGGCGGCACCACTTTTGGCACTACTACCACCGGCACCGGCGCCTTACTGGCCGCCTTCTCGGCCGCTGGCACGGGGCAGTGGGCCCGGCGCGAGGGCGGCGGCAGCAGCTACAACAGTGTGGCCCTCGACCCCGGCAACAACCTCGTGGTGGCAGGCAGCATGTCGGGCACTTTAGTATTAGGGGCGCAAACCCTGAATTCGGCCGGGGGCTTCGATATTCTCACCGCCCGCTACACCTCGGCCGGAGCAGTCATCGGCGCCGGCCGCGTCGGGAGTACCGGCAACGACTTTGCCTATGCCACCTGCTCGGACCCCGCCAACGGCCAGACCATCGCGGGCTATACTACAGGCAGTTACATTAATCTTGGAGGCAGCATTAACCTGAATCCCACTGGTAGCTCTCAGGACGCCCTGGTCATTAAATACGCGAGCAGTGGCACAATCAGCTTTGCAAAAAGAATTAGTTCCTACGGCGGCAACGAGTATGTGAACGGCACGGCAGTCGACGCGCAGGGCAACACTTACGTCACGGGTTCTTTTGTCAACAATATCCGGCTCGGCAATCTCACCCTCACCACGGGCGTGAGCGGCCAGCGTCGCGACGCGATTGTGGTGAAATACAGCCCCTCGGGAGTAGTTCTCTGGACCCGTCAGTTCAGCAATTGCTACAGTGGGGGCCTGGGCCTCGACGCGGCAGGCAATCTGTATGTGGCGGGCACCTTTACCGGTTCGCTTACCGTGGGCAGTACCACCCTTACCAGTACCGGCGGCAGCTCAGACTCCGACGTTTTTTTGGTGAAATATGACTCCCAGGGCACTGTAATGTGGGCCCGAGGTGCCGGCGGCACTGATGGGGACGAAGGCGATGCCGTTGCCGTGAACGCGGCCGGCCAAGTGGCGGTGGGGGGCAGTTCCAACAGCGCAACACTTACTTTTGGTAGCCAGACCGTGACTGTGCCAGCCAATACCTTCTCGGCTTTCGTGGCACGCTACGACGCAGCCGGTACAGCCCAATGGGTCCAGGCCTTCACAGGCACAGGCACCAATAGCTTCCCCTACATCGACGCCTTGGCCGTGGACGCGGCCGGGGGAGTGGGCATCGCTGGCGACTTCACTGACAACGTGACTATTGGCACCTCCACTTTTACGACCCCGACAGCGAACGATTACCAGGCATTCATTGCCAAATGCAGCCCCACCGGTGTGGTGCAATGGGCCCGCCAGGCTGCGGGCGCAAACAACTTTAGTCAGGCAGCGGCCTTCGACCCCGCCGGTAACTTGGCTGTGACGGTGTACATGTCAGGTGCCACCACGCTGGGTTCCTTCACTCTTTCGCCACCCACAAACCAACGCGGTTTCGCGCTGGCCAAGTATGACGGGGCCGGCACCGTGCAATGGGCCCGGCAAAGCGGCGGCAACGCTAGCACCTCCGGCGCTGCGATAGTCACTGACGGAGCTAGCAATATCTACGTAGGCGGGGCTTACGGGGGCGGAACCGCCATTCTCGGCGCCACCACTTTGCCCAACACTGCCGCTTCTCGCCCCTTGGTGGTGCGCTACGACGCGCAAGGCACTCCGCAGTGGGCCGTCACATCTGCTTCGGCCAATGGTAGCTCCGTCCGGTATATGGCCGTGGGCCCTGGTGGTACCCTGACGACTGCCGGTACTTATACCAGCTTTATGCAGCTCACGTCCACCCTTACCGTGCAGGCCAGCGAGTCGGTAGGCACCGACATTTTCGTGGCCCGCCTAGCTGGGGCCGTGCCGCTGGCCACCGCTGCCCCGCGCACGGCCCTGCCAGCCCTGGCGCTCTACCCCAACCCGGCCCGTGGCTCGGCTACCGTGCTACTGCCCGCTGGCCTGGCTGGCCAGCCGCTGCGCCTGCGCGATGCCCTGGGCCGCGAGGTGCGCCGCTTTGCCACGCCCGCCTTCGGGGCCACCGAAGCCACCCTCGACCTGCGGGGCCTGCCCGCCGGCCTCTACCTGCTGCGCGCTGGCGAGGCCACCGGCAAGCTGGTAGTGGAGTAGCCGCCGGGCCGGTTTGGGCCGGCCGCGCCACCCTTCCGCAGGGCTTTCCGTTTGAAGACCCGTTGGCGAAACTCGCCGGCGGGTTTTTTTACGGGTAATTTTACCCCTCCGCCGGCCCGCCCGGGCGCGGCTCCGACCGGGCCGGATTCGGCTTACCCATTTGACTTCAATAATTATGGCAACTTCATCCAACGGCAAATCTGCCGGTTCTTCGGCCGCCAACGGCAAGGCCACGCCCGGCGGTACGCATCATAAAAAAGTGGGCAAGCCGGCCGAAGAGCTGCTCACTCCCACCGCCGTGCCGGCCCACAAGCTGGTGCTGCGCACGCTGCGCCGCGCCGACTTCAAGGCCATCAAAGACATCATGGATAAGGTGTACTCCAACATGGAGGGCGCCTGGTCGTCGGACGAGTTCAGCGCCCTGATTCGCAAGTTTCCGGAGGGCCAGATTGGCATCGAGGACAACGGCCGGCTGGTGGCGGCGGCCCTGGCCATCATCGTCGACTACGACAAGTTTGGCGACAAGCATACCTACGCCAAAATCACCGGCAACGGCAAGTTCGACACCCATGATAACGACGGCGACACGCTCTACGGCGTCGACGTGTTCGTGGACCCCGAGTACCGCTCGCTGCGCCTGGGCCGCCGCCTCTACGACGCCCGCAAGGAGCTGTGCGAGAACCTGAACCTGCGCGCCATGGTGGCCGGCGGCCGCATTCCCGGCTACGCCTCCTACGCCGGCGACATGACGCCCGCCAAGTACGTGGAGATGGTGCGCAACAAGGAGCTAGTCGACCCCATTCTCACCTTCCAGCTCTCGAACGAATTTTACGTGCGCAAGATTATCCGCGGCTATCTGCCCTACGATTCCGAGAGCAAGGCTTATGCTACGCTGCTGGAGTGGATTAACGTGTACTACGAGGAAACCGAGAAGCTCATCGGCAACACCAAGAGCAACGTGCGCATCGGCATCGTGCAGTGGCAGATGCGCGCCACCCGCTCGCTGGAAGACCTGCTCCAGCAAATCGAGTTTTTCGTGGATACCGTGAGCGGCTACAAATCCGACTGCGTGCTGTTTCCGGAGTTTTTCAACGCGCCGCTCATGGCCCTCACCAACGAGGACTCGCCGTCGGTGGCCATCCGGGCCATGGCCGGCTTCACGGAGCCGATTAAAGTCAAGATGATGGAGCTGGCCGTGAGCTACAACATCAACATCGTGGCCGGCTCGATGCCGGTGTACCGCGACGGCAAGCTTTTCAACGTGGCCTTCCTCTGCCGCCGCGACGGCACCGTCGACGAGCAGTACAAGCTGCACGTGACCCCCGACGAGGCCAGCTACTGGGGCATGCGCGGCGGCGACAAGCTCCAGAGCTTCGACACCGACTTCGGCAAAATCGGCATCCTGGTGTGCTACGACGTCGAATTCCCCGAGCTGGCCCGCCTGCTGAGCGACGAGGGCATGAAAATCCTGTTCGTGCCCTTCTGGACCGACACCAAGAACTCCTACCAGCGCGTACGCCTCTGCGCCCAGGCCCGAGCCATCGAAAACGAGTGCTACGTGGCCATCACCGGCTCGGTGGGCAACCTGCCCCGCGTCGAGAACATGGACATACAGTACTCGCAGTCGGCCGTGTTCAGCCCCTCCGACTTCGCCTTCCCCCACGATGCCATCGTGGCCGAAGCCACTCCCAACACCGAGATGACCCTGATTGCCGACCTCGACCTCGACCTGCTGAAGGACCTGAACACCAGCGGGGCTGTGCGCAACCTGCGCGACCGCCGCAAGGACCTTTACTCGGTGAGCTGGGTGCGCAAAACCGAGCGCGACGACGAGCTGCTGGCCCAGGGCGACGAGCGCCTACCCAAAACCGGCTCGCGCCGCAAGGCCATCGCGGCGGGGTAAACGCCAAACATCAGTGTTTTTTTTCGAAGGGAGCGGCCGTGCGTACGGCCGCTCCTTTGCGTTTTCAGCCGCCGGCCAACAGAAAGCAAGAAGCACCCTGCCTACCCCACCCTGCGAACCGCTCCAGGTAGAAAACGTGCGTACTATGGCAAGCGCTTTCTACCTGGCTGGTAGAAAACGCTTGCCATAGTACGCACGTTTTCTACCAGCCTCCTGGCCCCACGCCCCGTCCAGCCAATTATTCTCGTAGCTTCGAAACGGTCATTCGTCGCCATGTTGGCTGGCCGATGCAGCCGCTGGCCCGCTATCTGGGCGTGTCGGTGGGCTTCGTCTCGCACCTGGAGGCGGGCCGCAAGCAGCTGCCCCTGCGCCGGCTGCTGCCGCCTCCGCTGGGCCAGGGTCCGCCCGCCCCGCCGGCCGCACCCCTGCCGCCCGCCGCTGAGCCAGGTCCTGGCGGCGGCGGGCCCGGCGACCCGAAAAACGCCTTCACGGCGGCCGGGCGCACTCCGGCCCAAGAGGACGTGCACGCTTACGTGCGCAAGCTGGCCAACTACCGCAAAACCCACCCCGTGCTGCAAACCGGCCAGCTCACGCACTTCGTGCCGGAGGATGGCGTGTACACCTATTTTCGACACGACCAGCAGGGCCACAGCGTGCTGGTGGTGCTGAACAGCAACCCGGTCGCGAAAACAGTGCCGCTGAAACGCTTTGCCGAACGCCTGCAGGGCTACACGTCGGCCCGCGATGTGCTGACGGAAGCCGTGGTGCCCGACCTGCAAACGGCCACGGTGCCCGCGTACACGGCCCTGGTGTGGGAGTTGCGCTGAGCCAGGCGGCCTGCGCCCAGAACGCCATGCTTCATCTGGCCTCCGCTTGGCGAAGCATCTCTACCGCAGTCGTAAATCTGATTACTGCTGTTACGCAGTGGCTACTGAAACCAGCGTTTTTGTTGCTGGTTGCTGGTTTGCAGATGGTCGTCAACCAGCAGCCAGAAACAATTTGCCACAGTGGGCACACCAGAGACACTAGACTTGTTCCTAAATACAGAAAATCGGAAAGTCGACGGTCATGCTGAGCTCGTCGAAGCATCTCTACCGCTTCGCCTGTGCTCATTCAACGAAGCGGTAGAG
>JANXMN010000267.1 GCA_025354605.1 Hymenobacter sp.
CTCTGACGCGCTGCCAGTTGGTTTCGCGTCTCTGACGCGGCCGTTGCCCGACACCCGAACGGCGCGCATCGGGCGTCTGGAGACGCCAAACCAGGCGGCACGCGTCGCAGACGCGCGCCAGCAGCAGCTGCGTAACAGCAGGTAGTAGCTCTCTGCTTCTGCCAGTTGCCAAACCTGATTGCGTGCCATGTTCCCGGCCATTCCCATCGAAACCTTGCCCTCTTCGCCAAGCTCGACCGCCTGCTGCTGGAGCTCCTACGGAGCCTGACGCCCGCCGACTGGCAGCGGCCCGCTACGGCCTGGCAGGTTTTCACCAAAGCCCTGCGTCCGGCCGAAGCCTGGGCGCGGGCCGGGGTCATTGTAATAGGGAGGGAGGCGCTGGCCTGGCCCGCGTTCGGGCTGGTAGCGGTGATGGGCTGAACGGCCGGCCGCGCAATCTGGCCAGCCCGCTCGCGCGTAGGTGCCACGGCTTCGGCCTGAATCCGCGCTTATGAATCGACTCTTTTTCTGGCTGCTGGCCTTGCTGCTCGGCTGGTCGGGCGGCTGCGCTAGCTCGCAGATGGCTCCGACCGAACCGGCTGGTCAGCGGCCGGTGGCTGTTTCTGCGCCAACGTTTCTGGCCCTGGGCGACTCCTACACCATTGGCGAGGGCGGGGCCGCGTCCGACCGCTGGCCCGCCCAGCTCGTGGCGCAGCTGGCGGCGCAGGGCGTGGCCGTGCAGGCCCCCACTTACCTGGCCCGCACCGGCTGGACTACCGCCGAGCTGCAAGCCGCCATTGCCGGGGCCAATCCGCCCGCCACCTACGGGCTGGTGTCGCTGCTGATTGGCGTAAACAACCAGTACCGGGGCCAGTCGGTGGCCAGCTACCGGCCCGAGTTTCGGGCGCTGCTCCGGGCGGCCATCCGCTTGGCCGGCGAGCGGCCGGGACGGGTGGTGGTGCTCTCGATTCCGGACTGGGGCCAGTCGCCCTTCGCGCAGCGCCAAGGCCAGGATGCGGCCATCATCGGCCGCGAAATCGACCAGTTCAACGCCGTGGCGCAGGACGAGTGCCGCCAGGCCGGCGTGGCCTTCGTCGCCATCACCGACCTGACCCGCGCCGCCGCCGGCCATCGCGACCAGTTCACGCCCGACGGCCTGCACTACTCGCGCGCCCAAATGCGCGGCTGGGCCGAGCGCGCGCGCCCCATCGTGCAGGCGCTGCTGCAGTAGCTACGCCGCTAAGGAAACGGCCAAAGCAACCCCGCTGCCGCGCCACTAGCTCAGCCACCGAGTTGGAAGTTCGGTGCCGGGTGAGGGGCGTTGCCGGGCCGTTGGCCGGGGCCTGGTTCAAATATTTGGGCCGTGGCTGCGTCTTGGGCAGGAATGAAACCACCGCCCACCACCCCGCGATTAACGGCCTCTTTCAACGGCAAAACCTACCACAATCCCGTGCCCACCACCGTGAGCCCGCCCTCGGGCTACGGAGCGATGCTGCAACGCTGGCTGTTTGAGAAAGCCGAGCGCGAGCCCGCCCAGCCTCTCGGGCCTTTTCGGGCCGACGCGGTGGCGCTGGCCGCACCCGTACCGGCCAGCTTACTGCGCGCTACCTGGCTGGGCCACTCCACGGTGCTGCTCGAAATAGACGGCTACCGCATCCTCACCGACCCGGTGTGGAGCGAGCGGGTTTCGCCCACTTCCTTCGCGGGGCCGAAGCGGTTTTTCGAGCCGCCGCTGCCGCTGGCGCAGCTGCCGCAGCTCGATGCCGTGGTGCTCTCGCACGACCACTACGACCATCTCGACGCCACTGCCATCCGCTTCCTGGCCAAAACCGGCGTGCCGTTTTTCTGTCCGCTGGGCGTGGGCGCGCACCTGCGCCGCTGGGGCGTGCCCGCCGCTGGCATCACCGAGCTGAATTGGTGGGAAGAAGCCCGGCTGAGCGAGGATTTTACCCTGGCTGCCACGCCAGCGCGCCACTTCTCGGGCCGGAGCCTCACCCGCAACGACACACTTTGGGCATCATGGTGCCTGCTGGGGCCGCAGCACAACGTGTATTTCAGCGGTGACTCCGGCCCGCTCGACGAGGGTTTCCGGCAGATTGGGGAAACCTACGGCTCTTTCGATTTGGTGATGCTGGAAATTGGGGCGGCCGACCCCGAATGGGCCGACATTCACCTCGGCCCCGATAATGCCCTGGCGGCCCACCGGCTGCTGGGCGGCGGCCCGCTGCTGCCTATACACTGGGGCACGTTCAACCTGGCGTTTCATGCCTGGCGGCAGCCGGTGCAGCGCCTGCTCGAAGCAATTGACCCCACCGTGCCACTGCTGCTGCCCGCCCCCGGCCAGCGGGTGGATGTAGCTGCCGGGCCGGTGAACTCGCGTTGGTGGAGCGGCCAGGCACAGGGGTAATTGCCTGAAAGCAAGTGTTGAGGTTGGTAATGCCGCGTGGTTGTCGTAAGCTTGCGGCAGCAGCCCCTTGCGTGGCAGCGAATAAGTGCCCACCGCCTGCCTTCTGCACGGCTGCGTTAGCCGTCATTCACCAAACCTGATTTTCTTATGAGATACTTCCTATTCCTTGCATTGCTACTGTTCCTGGGGTTCTCGGCCCAGGCCCAGAAAGTTACGGTTACTGGGCGCGTGGTGGGTGCGCAGGGCGAGGCCCTGCCCGGCTCAACGGTGCTGGAGCGAGGCACCACCAACGGTACTAGCACCGGCACCAACGGCGACTTCACGCTCTCGGTGGCCTCCACGGCCACCATCACGGTGCAGGCCATTGGCTACGCCACCCAGCAGATTCCGCTCAATGGCCGCACCGCGCTCGATGTGCGCCTGACCGCCGCCGCCCAGGATTTGAACGAGGTGGTGGTGACGGGCTCGCGCGCTACCGAAGGTCGCTCCAACATCCTCACTACGGCGCCCGTCGACGTGATTTCGGCCCGTGAAATCAAGGCTTTTGCCCAGACCGACGTGGCGCAGGTGCTGGCCTACGCCGCGCCCTCGTTCCAAAGCACGCGCCAAACCATCTCTGACGGCACCGACCACATCGACCCGGCCAGCCTGCGCGGGCTTGGCCCCGACCAGGTGCTGGTGCTCGTGAACGGCAAGCGCTTCCACAACTCGGCCCTGGTTAATATCAACGGCACGGTGGGTCGGGGCGCGGTAGGCACCGATTTAAACGTGATTCCGGCGGCCAGCCTCAAGCGCATTGAGGTGTTACGCGACGGCGCGGCGGCGCTCTACGGCTCCGACGCCATTGCCGGCGTAATTAACCTGCAATTAAAAACCGATACTACCGGTATGACGGCCAGCAGCACCGTGGGCCAGACTACCAAGAGCGACGGCGGCGTGTTTCAGGTCGATACCAACATCGGCATCGGGCTGGGCGGCAGGGGCTTTCTCAATTTGAGCGGCCAGTATCAAAACCACAGCTATTTCAGCCGCGGCCTGCCCGATACAGCCCCGCTCATCTACCTCGGCGGTAGCTCGGGCCAATACCCGAGCAGCGCTAATACCGAGCAATTGCGCCGCGACCTGAAAGCGCAGGACGATGCCCAGGTTGCCCAGCGCGGCTACGACCGAGACAACCTGCGCATCGGCAGCGCCGAAACCCGCAACGCGGGCGGCTTCCTGAACGCCGGCTACCGCTTCGGCGGCGGCATCGAAGGCTACCTGATGGGCGGCTACACTTACCGCACGGGCAAATCGGCCGGTTTTGCCCGTCTGCCCAACCAGCCCACCCAGAGCGACCTCACTATTTTCCCCGACGGCTTTCTGCCCTTCATTAACACCAAAATTCAGGATGTGTCGACCATCGTGGGCCTGCGCAAAACCATCGGCGGCATCGGCTTCGACTTGAGCAATACTTACGGCAGTAACCAGGTGCGCTACGACATCTCAAACACCGTGAACGCCTCGCTGCCCCAGGGACCGGGCATTCGCAACCAGACTGAATTTTACGCCGGTACCCTCACCTTCACGCAGAATACCTCCAACCTGGCCCTCACGCGCCGCTTCACCGACCTGGGGCCGCTGGCCACGCTGAACGTAGCGCTGGGCGGCGAGTACCGCTACGACCAGTTCAAGATTGCCGCCGGCGAGCTGAATTCCTATACCAATGGCGGGCGCATGGTTGGTACCGCGCCTGCGGCTTCGGGCTCGCAAGTGTTTCCGGGCTACCAGCCCACTGACGCGCTGGACAAGTCGCGCACCAACGTGGCCGGCTACCTCGACCTGGAAAGCGACCTCACCGAGAAGCTGCTGGTGCACGCCGCCGGCCGCCTCGAAAACTACTCCGACTTTGGCAGCAGCGCCAGTGGGCAGTTGGCCGCCCGCTTCAGCATTCTCGACGGGCTGGCCGTGCGCGGCTCGCTGGGCAACGGCTTCCGGGCGCCCTCGCTGCAGCAGCGCTACTTCACCAACGTGAGCACGCAGTTTGTGAGCGGCGTGCCCAACCAGATTCTGACCGTGAACAACGACAACCCCATCGTGCGCAACAGCTTCACGGCCGGGGCCAGCGGCCAGCAGGGCTTCGGCGTGGCCCCGCTGAAGCAGGAAAACTCGCGCAACTACAGCGTGGGCCTGACCGCCCGCGTGGCGCGCACCCTCACCCTGACCGTGGATGCCTACCAGATTGACATCGACGACCGCATTGTGCTCTCGACGGCCTTCACCCGCACCAACCCCACCGTCAACACCATCCTGGGCACGCAACCCGTGAGCCGCGTGCAGTTTTTCGCCAACGCCGTGAACACCCGCACCAAGGGTATCGACATCGTGGCCAACGAGCGGCTGACGCTGGGCGAGAAAAGTCGCCTGGGCCTGACGGCCGCCGCCAACTTCAACCAGACCGAGGTGCAAAGCTTCAACAGCACTTCCTCCACTATTAACAACGACCAGAGCACCGGCACCACCAACCTGAAAAACACGTTGTTCGACCGCCAGCAGCAGACCCGCCTCGAAAACGGCAACCCGCGCAGCAAAATCCTGCTCTCGGCCAACTACAGCTACGGCATCTTCGGCCTCGAAGCCCGCACCGTGCGCTTTGGTGAAGTACAAACCAGAGACGCTGACCCGGCCCGCTCGTTCCTCGACCAGACTTACTCGGCCAAGTGGATTACTGACCTCACCTTGAACGTGCAGGTCATCAAACAAGTGGGCCTGGCCGTGGGCATCAACAACCTGTTCGATGTGTACCCCGACCGCATCATTCAGAACCCGCGCAACGACCCCAACAACTTCTCCGTCGACCCTAACCTGAGCTACAGTTCCTCGCTCGATAACACCAACCGGGGCCGCTTCGTGTACAATGCCAGCCAGTTCGGCTTCCAGGGCGCGTTCTACTTCGGCCGCGTCAACGTGACGCTGTAGGGTCTCCGGCTGCGGGTAATTTGAAAAAAAGGGTCGCTCCATTCCGGGACGGCCCTTTTTGCTTATTAAAAACGAGTTGCCGCACGCCTTACTTACCCGCCGGGGCCGCCGAGTTGCCGTCCAGAATCTGAAACAGCTCGTTGAGCTTGGGCGTGAGGATGATTTCCGTGCGCCGGTTCATGGCCTTGTTCTGCGGCGAGTCGTTGGGCGCTACGGGCACGTACTGCCCGCGCCCCGAGGCCGTGACGCGCGCCGGGGCCACGCCGGCCGTGGTGAGCAGGCGGGCAATTTCGGTGGCGCGCAGCGCGCTCAGGTCCCAGTTGTCGCTCATGCCGGCCGTGCCGGTGCGGATGGGCACGTTGTCGGTGTGGCCTTCAACCACCACGTTCACGTCCTGCTGCTCCTGAAGCACGGCGGCCAGTTGCTTCAGCGCTTCCTGGCCCTTGGGGTCCACGCGCGTCGAGCCCGACTTAAACAGCAGCTGCTCCGAGAGCGACACGTATACTTTGCCGTCCTTCAGCTTCACCTGCAGGTCGGCACTGTTAAAGCTGAGCAGGGCCTTGCTCACGCGGGCCTTCAGGTCGGCCACGGCCTTGTCCTTATCGGCCAGGGCTTTGGTGAGCTCGGCCAGCCGGGCTTCGCGGGTTTTCAGGTCGTCGGCAAGCCGGTCGTTGTCGGCCTTGCTCTTTTGCAGTCGCTGGTCTAGGGCACCCAGCTCGGCCTCACGGCGGGCCAGGTCCTGGGCCACCTTGTTGTAGTCCGACGATTTATTGGCCAGCTCCCGGTCGCTGTTCTTAAGCAGCTTGTCGTAGCTGGTATTCAGGTCGTTGTAGAGCATGCGGGTTTTGCGGTAGGCATTCCCGGTCTCGGTTGAGTCGGTTACGAGGCGCTTTTGCGTCAGGCGCAGCTGAGCCAGCTCGTCGGTGGCTTTTTGCAGCTGGGCCGTGGTGCCCTGCAGCTGGCGCTCGGCGGCGGCTTTGCCGTCGGCATCGGCTTTTTGGCGGGCGCTCAGGTCGTCGTATTTGCGGGCCGTGACGCAGCTGGTAAAGGCTGGGGCGGCCAGCAGGGCCAAGCCCAGCAGGGCGGGGGAGAAAGTACGGACGGAGAAAAACATGGCAACGCAGGAGTTTACTGGCGGCCGGCCTGCCCGGCCGCGTTGGCCCGGCAAGGTAGTGCCCAACCACGGGCCGGGCCGATGGCGGGGGCCGGGGCATCTTTTGCGGCGCGGGCTACGTTGCAGCCGGGCGGCCCCGACCGGGCGGGGCGGGTGGCGGCAGGGCGTCGGTTGTCGCTTATCTTTGACGCCCGGTTTTTACTCTTTCCCGCAGGCTCGAAACTTGCGGCACTCCCCAACCCCACAACAAGCTTATAGCCACTGGCTAATAGCTTCAAGCTAACGATATGGCCTGGTTCAAGCGCGTAGAAAAGGGCATCGTCACCCCCACCAACCAGAAAAAGGAAACCCCCGACGGCCTCTGGTACAAGTGCCCCGAGTGCAAAACGGTGGCCACCATGGCCGAGCACAAGCGCCTGCTGGCCGTGTGTGGCAACTGCGGCCACCACGACCGCATTGACGCAGTTGATTACTTTGACTTCCTATTCGACCAGGGTGCCTTCACCGAGCTTGATGCCAACCTCACCTCCGGCGACCCCCTGCACTTCGTCGATACCAAAGCCTACCCGCAGCGCGTAGCTACCACCGAGCGCAACACCGGTCTGAAAGATGCCGTGCGCACGGCCCACGGCTTGAGCGCCGGCCAGCCGCTGGTAGTGGCGGCCATGGATTTTAAGTTCATCGGCGGCTCAATGGGTTCGGTGGTGGGCGAAAAAATTGCCCGCGCCATCGACTACGCCCGCCAGCAGCGCGCCCCCTTCCTCATGATTTCGCGCTCGGGCGGGGCCCGCATGATGGAAGCCGGCTACTCGCTGATGCAGATGGCCAAAACCTCGGCCAAGCTGGCTCTGCTGAGTGAAGCCGGCGTGCCTTACGTGAGCCTGCTCACCGACCCCACCACGGGCGGCGTCACGGCCTCGTTTGCCATGCTCGGCGATTTCAACATTGCCGAACCCGGCGCGCTTATCGGCTTTGCCGGGCCGCGCGTTATCAAGGAAACCATTGGCAAAGACCTGCCCAAGGGCTTTCAGAGCGCCGAGTTCGTGCTCGAGCACGGCTTCCTCGATTTTATCGTCGACCGGCGCGAGCTGAAACAGCGCCTGGCCGACCTGCTCGGCATGCTGCGTGAGGTGCCGGTAGCCGCCGCCGTACCAAAGCGCATGCCGGCAAAAGTGCAGTAACACCCTCCTGAAGGGCTTTTTATTTTTTCGGCATGCTTCTTGGAAAACCCGCTTTCGGCACCCGAAGCGGATTTTTCCCGTATAGGGCCGAAAACACTTCACTAATTACCTGTTTACATGAACACCTCCAAATCGATTCTTTCCGTGCTGATGGCCTTTGTCCTGCTGTTCAGCTCCTGCGCTACTTCTCAACAAGCCAGCTCTTCTCAGCCCGACTTGTCGACCAACAACGGTACGGGAGCCCGCAAAACCGGCATGAGCAAAACGGCCAAAGGCGGCCTGTTGGGTGCCGGCGGCGGGGCCGTGATTGGCGGCGTGGTAGGCGGCCTGCTGGGTGGCGGCAAGGGCACAGCTATTGGTGCTATTGTGGGGGCGGCCGCTGGCGGCACCACCGGTGCCATTATTGGCCGTAAAATGGATAAAGCCGCCGAAGAGCTGCAAAACGACATGAAAGGTGCCCGGGTAGAACGCGTGGGCGAAGGCATCAAAATCACCTTCGACTCGGGTATCCTGTTCGATACCAATTCCGCGACGCTGCGCTCGGCTTCGGAAAGCGACATCGCCAAAATGGCCGCCATTCTGCAGAAATACCCCGACACCAACGTGCTCGTGGAAGGCCACACCGACAACACCGGCTCCGATGCCATCAACCAGCCCTTGTCGGAGCGTCGGGCCCAGGCCGTGGCCAGCTCCACTGTTGCCAAGGGCGTGGCATCGAGCCGCGTAACCACCCAGGGCTACGGCTCGAGCCAGCCCGTGGGCGACAACACCACCGCCGAGGGCAAGCAAGCCAACCGCCGCGTGGAAGTAGCCATTTATGCTAACGACAAGATGAAGAAGGCCGCCGAGCAAGGTCGCCTGTAAGACTGAAATCCCGGTAGAACCCCAGCCCGCTCGGCCATTGGCCGGGCGGGCTTTGTTTTTGTGCCGTAGCGCTGTGCGGGTTTTGGCAATAACTGACTTATAAAAGCCTTGGCGCTGCTGGTAGGTGAGTATCCAGAAATAGCGTGAACCAAAAACCCCTTCTACCAGCTTCGCGTTACAAACCCACGCATTTTGACGATGCATTTCTGCTCTCACCTAATCCATTATCCCATGAAAGCTCTTAAAATAATATTCGTATTTCTGCTGTCCTTTATCATCCTGGTCGGCTCTGCACAGGCCCAGACACCGCATAAGCGAATGAGTGGCAAAACCAAAGGCACCATCATTGGGGCCGGGGCCGGGGCTGTGGGCGGGGCCGTGATTGGTGGGGGCAAAGGTGCCATTATTGGCGCGGCTGCCGGCGCCGTAGGGGGCCGCATCATTGGCAAGCATCAGGATAAAAAACGCGCCGGCGTGGTGCGCTGAGCCCCACGTGCGCCAACCACTTTCTACAGTGAAAAAAGCCTTGCCTCATCGGCAAGGCTTTTTTTGCAGACGGGGTAGTTTGGCAAGGTGGTTGCAAATGGCGTACTTGCCGCTTCATTGCACAAGCAGCGGTATATTTCCCAAACCCTTTTTTTACTTCATGAAACTCTTTCGTTCAACTCTCGCATTTTTGATGGCTCTGGTGCTGCTGGTAAACAGCTTCGCGCAGGCCCAGACCACTACCACCACGACGAAGACCACCGTGTCGACGGACAAACCCAAAGGCATGAGCAAAGCGCTGAAGGGCGGCATTATCGGCGGCCTGGGTGGCGCTGTTGTGGGTGGTGTAGCCGGCCGCCTCATCGGCGGCAAGTCGGGCACGGCTAAGGGCGCTATCATCGGCGCAGTAGTTGGCGGTACGGCGGGTGCCCTCATCGGCCGCAAAATGGACAAAGCGGCCGCTGAATTGCGCCGCGACCTCGAAGGCGCTACCGTAGAGCGCGTGGGGGAAGGCATCAAAATCACCTTCGCTTCGGGCATTCTGTTCGCCACCAACTCGTCGAACCTCACCCCGGAAGCTGTTGGAAACATGACGCAGATGGCCGAAACCATGACCAAGTACGCCGATACGAACGTGCTGATTGAGGGCCACACGGACAATTCTGGTTCCGATGCCATCAACCAGCCCCTGAGCCAGCGCCGGGCCCAAGCCGTGGCCAACCAGCTCACCAGTGGTGGGGTCGACACGGGCCGCATTGAAGTGAAAGGCTACGGTTCGACGCAGCCGGTGGCCGACAATACCAGCGCCGAAGGCAAAGCCAAGAACCGCCGCGTAGAGGTGGCAATCTTCGCCAACGAGAAGATGCAGAAGGCCGCCAAGCGTGGCCAGCTGTAAGCTGTCAAACCGCTAATTTATCGGATAGCACGGATTAGCCGGCCGATGGAGCCGATTTCCGTAGCCGATATCCTTCGGATAATTAAAAAAGCCGCCTATTCGGGCGGCTTTTTTTTGTTGGCAGCGTACTGATGGATGTCCACAAAATCCGACCAATCTGTGCCATCCAACAAATCCGCGGTGCTGACCTCGCCGCCCGCCGAAAAGGCCTGGGCCGACCATCTTATTCTCGACCATTTCTACGGCCACCTGCCGCCCGAACCCCGCCGCACCCCCATGCGCGAGCTGATTTCGACCGTGCTTTCGCACCGCACCACCCACGCCGACGAGGAGTTGGCCTACGACCGCATGCTGGAAGCCTTCGGCAACTGGGCCGGGGTAGAAGCCGCGCCAACGCCGGAGCTGGCCCACGCCATCCGCACCACCCGCTGGCCCGACACCCAGGCCCCGCGCATTCAGGAAATTCTGCGGCGTATCCGCGCCGAAACGGGCGGGCCGTTCGAGCTGGATTTTCTGGCCGCCTGGCCCACCGAGCGCGGCATGGCCTGGCTTACCGATATGCCCGGCATCGGCCTAAAAACGGCTTCGCTGCTGCTGCTCTTCAATTACCACAAGCCGGTGCTGCCCGTGGACACGCACGTGCACCGGGTAGCGCAGCGAGTGGGTTTTCTGGGGCCGAAAGTATCGGTGGAGAAAGCCCACGCGGTGCTGCTGGCCCTGCTGCCGCCGGAAGCCGAAATCCTGTTCAACTTCCACAAGCACAACTACTGGCACGGGCAGCAAATCTGCTTTTTCCTGAAGCCCAACTGTGCCCGCTGCCCGCTGAAGGGCTTTTGCACGTACTACGAGGCGCATTTCGGGCCGGCTACGGCCGAGGCGCTGGCGGCCACGCCCGATAAGTGGGACGCGGCCGCCTGGGGCAAGCTGCCGCATTAGGGCAACACGCGCCGTAGCACGCAGCAAAGGCCGCGTGCTACGGCGCGCTTAAGTGCCGGCTTACCTTTACGCCATGCGCCTCGTCAAACACCCGGTTCTGTGCAACTACTACGTCACCTACCGCTGCAATGCGAAGTGTGCGTTTTGCGACATCTGGGAGAAACCCTCGCCCTACATCACGCTGGAAGACGTGACGCGGAACCTGCGCGACCTCAAGCGCCTGGGCGTGTCGGTGGTTGACTTCACCGGGGGCGAGCCGCTGCTGCACCGGCAGCTGCCCGAGTTTCTGGGGCTGGCCCGCGAGATGGGCTTTATCACGACCGTGACGACCAACGGCCTGCTCTACCCCAAAAACGCCGAAAAGCTGCGCGGCAAGGTTGACATGCTGCATTTCTCGCTCGACTCGGCCGACCGGGAAACCCACGATTTAGGCCGCGGCGTGGCCTGCTACGATTTCGTGCTCGAAAGTATTCGCGTGGCCAAGGAACTGGGCGAGCGGCCGGACATCCTGTTCACCGTCTTCCGCAAAAACCTGCCGGACTTGGAGGCCGTGTACCGCGACATCACCCAACCCAACGGCCTCGTCCTCATCCTCAACCCCGCCTTCGAGTACGGCGACGTGGAAACCGGCGAGCAGCTCACCCCCGAAGAATTGGACTACCTCTCGGCCTTCGGCAAGCGCAAGGGGGTGTATTTGAACGAAGCGTTTATTGCGCTGCGGCGCGATGGCGGCAATCACGTGGCCGCGCCCGTGTGCCGGGCCGCCAGCACCACGCTGGTTATCTCGCCCAGCAACGAGCTGGTGCTGCCCTGCTACCACCTCGGCGAGCAGAAATTCCCCATCGAAGGCAAGTTGTTTGACCTCTACAACGCGCCCGAAACCCAGCGCCTGGCCGCCCTCGAAGGCCGCCTGCCGGCCTGCGAGGGCTGTACCATCAACTGTTACATGCAGCCCAGCTTCGCGGTCGAAACCAGCAAGTATTTCTGGCAGGCGCTGCCCAGCACGCTCAAGTATAACTGGGAAAAGGGCACGTGGAAGCGACTGATTGGGGTGGCGTAGGTAGGCACGGATAAAAGCACGTCATGCTGAGCGGAGGCGTAGCCGCAGTCGAAGCATCTCGACCGCAATATTAAATCTGATTACTTGCGCGGTAGAAATGCTTCGACTGTGGCTACGCCTCCGCTCAGCATGACGTGCCTCTGCATCCTACATTCAACCCAACTCCATGCCCGCCCTCATTCTCCCCGTTCACGGCATCGCGCCCACTATCCCGGCCGACTGCTTCATCGCCGACAACGCCACCATCATCGGCGATGTCGTGCTGGGCTCTAAATGCACCGTTTGGTTCACGGCCGTCATTCGCGGCGACGTGCATCGCATCCGCATCGGCGACGAAACCAACATTCAGGACGGGGCCGTGCTGCACTGCACTTACCAGCAGGCCCCGCTCAGCATCGGCAGCCGCGTCAGCATCGGGCACCGGGCGCTGGTGCACGGCTGCACCGTGGCGGACGAGGTGCTTATCGGCATGGGGGCCATCGTGATGGACCATGCCGTGGTGGGCACCGGCTGCATTATCGCGGCCGGGGCCGTGGTGCTGGAGAATTTCGTGTGCGAGCCCGGCTGGCTCTACGCGGGCGTGCCGGCAAAGAAAATCAAGCCCGTGACCGAGGAACAGCGGGCAGGCTTGCAGCGCACCGCCGCCAACTACCAGACTTACGCCAGCTGGCTGGCGTAGCTTAGCAGGGGTCCCTGCTGGTCAGGTTTGATTTTCCGGAAGGCGGCAGGGGTCCCTGCCGCCCAGGTTTGATTTTCCGGAGGACAGATACAACTGTTTCCGCCTTCCCGGGAATTGGGGGAGGGCGGAAACGATGGAAGCCGGGCTTCCCCAACCTGGGGGAGCCCGGCTTCAACGCTTTATCGCCTCAACAGCTTTTACAGCCCGCCATCGAGCGTGCCGCGGGGTTCGGCACGCTCGGCGGCGGTGGTCACGCGCAGCTGCACCAGCTCCACGGCGCGGCGTGAGCGTTGCAGCACCCGGAACTCGTAGGGGTCGAGCACGGCCACGTCGCCCACCTCCGGGATGCTGCCGTAGATGACGTTGAGCAGGCCGCCCACGGTTTCGTAGTCTTCGCCCTCGGGCAGGGGGTAGGGGAGGTACTCGTTGGCATCGGAAATGGGCGTGGCGGGGTTGACGCGGTATTCGTCTTCGGCCACTTTCTCCACCACCGGCACCTCGTTGTCGTACTCGTCCTGGATTTCGCCCACCAGCTCCTCCATGATGTCTTCGATGGTGACGATGCCCGACACGCCGCCGAACTCGTCGCTCACAATGGCCATCACGAGGTGCTTGCGCTGGAACTGGCGCAGCAGGCGGTTGATTTTTTTGGTTTCGGGCACGAAGTAGGGCGGGCGCATGATGCGGGCCAGCTCCACGGCCTCGCCGCGCCGGATGATGGGCAGCAGGTCTTTCACATTGAGCACGCCCACAATGTTGTCGATGTTGCCCTCGTAGACCGGCATGCGCGAAAAGCCTTCGCTGAATACCATGTCGAGAATCTGCTCGGCGGGCGCGTGCACGTCGAGGGCCGAGAGCTTGGTGCGGGGCACCATTATCTGCTTCACCATGCGGTCGTTGAACTGAAACACGTTCTCGATGAGCTCGTGCTCGGAGTCCTGAATCTCGCCGCTCTCCTTGCTCTGGTCGAGCAGCAGGCGCAGCTCGTCGGAGGTGTGGGCCTCGGTGCCGTGCAGGTTGGTGATGCCCACGGCGCCGAGCATCAGGTTCGAGGCCCTCGACAAAAACCAGGTGAGGGGCAGAGTGATGTAGTAAAATACCCGCAGCGGCAGGGCCAGGGCCATGCTCACCGGCTCGGAGCGCTGGATGGCCAGGGCTTTGGGAAACAGCTCGCCAAACAGGACGTGCAGGATGGTAATGATTATCAGGCCGACCACCACTGCCAGGGTGTGGGCCGTGGCCGGGGCCAGGGTGAAGCCCGACTTCTCAACGGCTCCCTTAATGAGTTCGGTGGTGACTTCTTCGCCCACCGCACCCAGCAACAGCGAGGCAATGGTAACGCCCAGCTGCGTGGCCGAAAGGTAGCCGTAAAGGTTATGCAGGATGCTCAGCACGAGCTTGGCCAGGCGGCTGCCTTCTTTGGCCTTGATTTCAATGGCCGACATCCGGACCCGTATCAGGGAGAACTCGGCGGCGACGAAAAAGCCATTCAGCAATACGAGCAGAATGGTGATGAATATTTTTAAACCCATGTCGGCGGCCCCCGCGACGCGGTCGGTCTGGAAGCCTTTGTCGCTCAAAAGTACGCATGTTTGGCGCAGGTAGTTGGCACCCCAAACCTTCGCCTCACTCGTTTGTCATCTCCGCGGATGTAATTTTGTCTTTCGAACCAAGGATTATTTTTAACTGTCGGCCCCGAATCGGGGTCGGCCCCGGTAGCAGGCCGGCCCCGGACCGCGCCGTTTGCCGGCCCCGCTGCCCCGGCGGGTTTCCCTCCCCACGCACTAGCAAGCTTCATCATGAACAACGTCCGGATACTGTTTGCGCTGCTGTTGTGGCTGGGCCTGGGAGCCCCGGCTCCGGCCCAGATTCTGACTCCCACCCACCTGCGCACGGCCCTGAGCAAGCCCACGGCCAAGGTCGGCGAGGAGCTGGAGCTGATTATTAACGCCCGCATCGACGACAAGTGGCACCTCTACGCGTCCGATTTCAGCGACGAAGTTGGCCCGGTGGTGTTCACCCTGAAATTTAAACCCAGCCCGGCCTACGCGCTGGTCGGCAAGCTGCAATCCATCAAGTCGCACCACGAGCAGGACGACGTATTCAAGGGCGAAGTGGCTTTCTGGGAAAAAACCGGCCAGCTGCGCCAGCGCATTAAAATAGTGCAGGCCGGCCCGCTCAGTATCAGCGCCGAGGCCGACTACCAGACCTGCACCACCGTCGATGGCAAGTGCGTGCCCGGCAACGAAACCCTGCAATTTGGCCCGTTGGCCGTAGCTGTGGCTGCGGCGGCCAAAGCCCCAGCCTCCGCAGCTGTTCTCGCTAAGCCCACCCCGCAAGCCGCCAATGCGGCTGCCGCTGCTGTCGCTTTGCCAGCCCAATCTGCCGCTGCACTTGCCGCACCGGCCCCGCCCGATACGGCTGCCCAGCTGGCGACGGCCACGGCTCCGGCTCGCCCCGCCCCGCAAGCACCTGCCGCTACCGATGCGCAAGCTGCTGCCGTGGCCCCCGCGTCCGCCGTCGCGGATGTGGCCCTAGCCGCCGACCCCGTGAACAAAGCCGGCGGGCTGTGGGGCTTCGCGCTGCTGGCCTTCACCTTCGGGCTGGCCGCGCTCGTCACGCCCTGCGTGTTTCCAATGGTGCCCATGACGGTTTCGCTCTTCACCAGCGGCAACGACAGCCGCCAGCGCGGCATTCTCAAAGCGCTGGTTTACGGGGTCAGCATCATCGGTATTTATGTGCTGATGGGCGTGCTCGTGTCGGTGCTGTTGGGTGAGGACGGCCCCAACCTCATTGCCACGCACTGGCTGCCCAACCTGATTTTCTTCGTGGTGTTCGTGGTTTTCGGCCTCTCGTTTCTGGGCCTGTTTGAAATCACCCTGCCCCACCAGATTGTGAATTCGGTGGATGCGCAGGCCGACAAAGGGGGTTGGGCCGGCATCTTCTTCATGGCCCTCACCCTGGTGGTGGTGTCGTTTTCGTGCACTGCACCTATTGTGGGCAGCATTCTGAGCATGGCGGCCCGGGGCCAGCGCATTCAGCCCATCGTGGGCATGCTGGGCTTTTCGCTGGCGTTCGCGCTGCCGTTCACGCTGTTTGCCATCTTCCCCTCGTGGCTAAAAAGCCTGCCCCGCTCGGGCGGTTGGCTGAACACGGTAAAGGTGGTGCTGGGCTTCATCGAGCTGATGCTGGCCCTGAAATTCCTGAGCACCGCCGACCTGGCCTACCACTGGCACCTGCTCAACCGCGACGTGTACATCGTGCTCTGGGTGGTGCTTTCGGCGCTGCTGGGCTTCTACCTGCTGGGCAAGTATCGCCTCTCGCACGACTCGCCCCTCGACCATCTGAGCGTGGGCCGCCTGCTGATGGCCGTGCTGGCTTTCGCTTTCACCGTGTACTTAGTGCCGGGCCTTTTTGGCGCGCCGCTGCCGCTATTGGCTGGCTACCTGCCGCCCCAAAGCAAGCACGACTTCTCGCTGGCCACTGCCGAAAACGGCGGGGCACCAGCAGTGGCCACGGCCGGCACGGCCGCTGCTCAGGAAGCGCCGCGCTTCGGCGAATTTCTGGAGCTGCCCCACAACCTCAATGGCTATTTCGACTTGGAGCAGGCCAAGCGGGTGGCCCGGCAGGTGCACAAGCCCATTTTTGTCGACTTCACCGGCCACGCCTGCGTGAACTGCCGCAAGATGGAAGCGACCGTGTGGAGCGACCCGCTGGTGCTGCAGCAGCTGCGCAACGACTACGTGGTGGTGGCTCTGTACGTGGACGATAAAACCGAATTACCCCAAAAGGAATGGTACACCTCGGCCCACGACAACCAGCTGAAAACCACCCTGGGCAAACAAAATGCTGACCTCCAGATAACGCGCTACGGCGTGAATGCCCAGCCTTATTACATCCTGCTCGACCCCGACGATGCAACCAACAAACCCTTGGTTGCGCCTATTGCCTATGAGCCCGACGTGGCCCAATTCAGCACCTTTCTGGCGGCTGGCAAAAAGCAGTACCACAATCAGCGTGGCCCGGTAGCAACGCGCTGAAAAATTGAGCGGTTGGCCAGTGATGAAGCAGATACCTACCCTACCAACGAAACACGAAGGGGCGGCCCCCACCCAGAGGCCGCCCCTTACCAGTGTTGAGGCGCGCACCCACCCAGATGCGCTACCCCGTTTTCCCCTCTTCCCCTCAGCCAGTCACTGCTTTAGCCGCATCAGATTCCATCTTTCGATGGGTTTTCGATACCGACCGGATTCGCTGTGGCAGCTACCAAGCGCGTATCGAAATCTTTTGAGCTAAAAGCCGTGATTAGTGGCTCAAGGATTGTAACAAATGTAACGAGTTGCGGTATCTAATGCAAATAACTACTGCCCCTAAACTCAAATTTGCAATTAATTTAAAATTCAGTCGTTAATTTAACATTACTCTCAACCCTTTCCTGCAAAAAATGGCTCGCAATTACGAACTTGATGACACTGACCGCCACATTCTGAACCTCTTGATTCAGGATGCGAAGATGCCCTACACCGAAATCGCCCGCAAGGTGAACGTCTCGGGTGGCACCGTACACGTGCGCATGGCCCGCCTCGAAGAAATTGGCATCGTGCAGGGTGCGACTCTGCGCCTCGACTACCAGAAGCTAGGCTACGGCGTGAGTGCTTTCCTGGGCATCTACCTCCAGAAAAGCTCAGAGTACACGGCCGTGGTGAACCAGCTGCGCGAGATTCCCGAAGTCGTCAACATTAATTTCACTACCGGGGCCTACGGGGTGTTTGCCCGCCTGCAGTGCCGCGACACCCAGCACCTGCGCGATGTGCTTCACGACCGGATTCAGCCCATTGAGGGCATTCTGCGCACCGAAACGCTGATTTCGCTGGAGGAAGTCCTCAACCGCTCGGCCGAGTTGAGCTAGGAGAGGGCCGGAGGCTTAAAGCCCATCCGAAAATCGCCGCTTCGCAAATAGCACGTCATGCTCATCTGGCGTCC
>JANXMN010000275.1 GCA_025354605.1 Hymenobacter sp.
CTCAAGTTCACGCCGGCCGGCGGCGCGGTGTGGGTGCGGCTGCTCGAACATGAGGGCCGCGCCCGCCTCGTGGTGCAGGACACCGGCATGGGCATTCCGCCCGAGCTGCAGGCGCACGTGTTCGACAAGTTTGGCAGCAGCGCCCGCGGCGGCCTCTACGGCGAGTCCGCCACCGGGCTGGGCCTGTTCATCACCCGGCAAATCGTGCAGCTCTACGGCGGCAGCATCCGGCTCGAAAGCCCAGCCGGCGGCGGCACCACGTTCGTAGTCGATTTGGCCTGATGGGGCGGCGGTGCCTGGCGCGGGGTTGTACCCGGTAGGGACCTGCCCCGTGCCGGGTACGACCCCGCGCCAAGTGCGTCCGCAACCCGCTGCCAGTTGTGCCGTTCTCCTGCTACTCCGTCCCCGTTCATTGATGTCTCCCCCCGCCGCTCCCACCCCGTTTGCCCCTTCCGACGAGCTGCTGCGCGACCTGCTGACCGTTTCGCTCACCGGCATTATTTTCTACACGCCCGTCTACGACCCCGCCGGCTCGGGCGAGCTAATCGACTTCGCGTTCGACTACCTGAACCCCGCCGCGCAGCGCATGATGCGGATGCCGGAGCGCCCCACCCTGACCCACACCGAACAGTGGCCGCAAAGCAAGGCCCACGGCACCTTCGCCTTCCACATCGACGCCTTTCTCAGCGGCGAGCCCCGCGCCTACGAGGTGAACTACCAGGCCGATGGCTACGACAACTACTACCGCCTGGCCGCCCGCCGCTCGGGCCGGGGCTTGGTGGTGAGCTTCACCGACACCGCCGACCAGCCCCGCACCGCCGTGGAAGTGGCCCTGCGCGAGAGCCAGGCCCGCGAGCAGCAGGCCCTGGCCGAGGCTGAGGCCCAGCGCCAGCGCTTCCACGAGGTGCTGATGGAACTGCCCGCCTACGTGGCCGTGTACCACGGCTCCGACCACATCTATCAGCTCGTCAACCCTGCCTACCAGGGCCTATTCCCACACCGCTCCTTTCTGGGCCGGCCGTTTCGCGAAGGAACCCCGGAGGCAAATGAGCTGGGGGTGGTGGCCGTGTTCGACCGGGTGTACCAGACCGGAGAGCCGTTTTACGCCCAGGAGATGGAGGGCTGGTTCGACATCCACGGCACCGGCCAGCCGGTGCAGCTGTTTATCAACCTTTACCTGCACCCGTTGCGCAACGCGCAGGGCCACATCGACGGCATCCTGGATTTTTCTTACGACGTAACGGCCCAGGTGCTGGCCCGCCGCGAGGCCGAGCAGCTCAACCAGGAGCTGGAGGTCCGCGTGTTCGAGCGTACTCAGGCCCTGCGCCACGCCCAGGCCGAATCGGTGGCCGCTGCCCAGCACCTGCTGCGCGTGACGGAAAGCCTGCCCAGCACCACCTTCACCGTCGACGCCACCGGGCAGGTGCTCTACGTCAGCCCGCAGTGGTACGCCTACACCGGCATGGCCCCCGAGGCATCCATCGGCGAGGTCTGGCCCCAGCTCATTCACCCCGACGACCTGCCCGCCGTGGCCCGGGAGTACGGCGCGGCGCTGACCGAAGGCCGCGCCTGGCGCTACGAGTTCCGGCTGCTGGGGGCCGACGACCAGTACCGCTGGTTTGCCAGCCAGGGCGTGCCTGAGCCGCTGGCCGAAGCCACGGCCGCCGGCTGGTCCCGCCAGTGGTTCGGCTCGAACCTAAACATTGACGACTTGAAGCAGGCCCAGCACGCGCTGGAGCAGCAGGAATTGCGGCAGCGCGAGATTCTGACGCAGAGCCCGGCCCTGATTGCCACCCTCACCGGCCCTCAGCACCGCTTCAGCTTCACCAACCCCGGCTACGACGCCTTGGTGGGCCAGCGCGCCGAACTCGGCCGCCCCGTGGCCGAGTGTCTGCCAGAGGTGGTGGCTCAGGGCTTTATTGACCTGCTCGACGGCGTGTACCGGACCGGCCAGCCATACGAGGTCCGCGAGACGCCCATCGTGCTGGGGCCGTCCGACGGGGCGGCCACCCAATTTCTGGACATCACCTACCAGCCCCTGCGCGACGAGCGAGGCTTCACGACTGGGGTGCTGTCCTTCGTGCTCGACGTAACTGAGCGGGTGCAAACCCGCCGACAGGCCGATACTGCCCAGGCCCAGCTGCTGGTCGCCGCCGAACAAGCTGCCGCCCAGCGCAAGACGTTTTATGAGGTGTTCGAGCAAACGACGGCCCTGGTGGCCCTGGTGCGCGCGCCCGGCCACCGCTTCGAATACGTCAACCCGGCCTACCAGGCCGTGTTTGCCGGCCGCCAGCTGGTGGGCCTCGACGTGGCCGTGGCCGTGCCCGAGATGCGGGAACAGGGCTTCGTGGCCGTGCTGGATGAGGTGTACCAAACCGGCAAAACCCGGCACGTTCCCGAAGCGCCCTTCGTGCTGGCACCCGCCCTCGGCCAACCCGCCCGCACGGCCTACTACGACGTCACCTACCAGGCCTACCGCGAAGCCGGCCAGATTGCTGGCATTTCCATCTTCGCCTACGACGTGACCGAGCAGGTGCTGGGCCGCCGGGAGCGCGAAGCCCAGCGCCAGCGCCTGCACGACCTGTTCATGCAGGCTCCCGCGGCCATCTGCATCCTCGCCGGGCCCGCGCTCGTGTTCGAGCTGGTGAACCCCGGCTACCAGGCGCTGCTACCCGGCCGCGCGCTGCTCGGCCGCCCCCTGCTCGACGCCCTGCCCGAACTGACCGGCACCAGCGTGGCCCACGCACTTTTCCAGGTGTACGAAACGGGCAACACCCATGAGGAAGCGGGCATCCTCGTTCCACTGGCCAGCCCCAGCGGTGCCCTGGAGGACCGTTACTTCAACTACATCCACCAGGCCCGCCGCGACGCCCACGGGCAGCCCGACGGGGTGATGGTCTTCTCCTTCGAAGTAACCGAGCAGGCACAGGCCCGCCAGCAGGCCCAGGCCCTGGCCGCCGAGCTGAGCGCCGCCAACCAGCAGCTCACTCGCACCAACGTGGACCTGGACACCTTCATCTACACGGCCTCCCACGACCTCAAAGCCCCCATCACCAACATCGAAGGGCTGCTGGGTGCCCTGCGCGATGAGCTGCCCACGCAAGGCCCGGCCCCAGCCGGCGAAGTGCCCTACCTGCTGGATTTGATGCAGGACTCGGTAGAGCGCTTCCGGCACACCATCGACCACCTCACCGACCTCAGCAAGCTCCAGAAGGAGTACGAGGGCCAGCAGCCCGCCCAGCCCGTGCCGCTGGCCCCCGTCATCGAAGGCGTGCGCCTCGACCTGGCCCCGCTGCTCCAGCAAACCAGGGGCCGCCTCGACGTGGACGTGCGCGCCGTGCCCACCCTCACGTTGGCCGAAAAAAACCTGCGCTCGGTGGTATTCAACCTGCTCAGCAACGCCCTCAAGTACCGCCACCCCGACCGCGCGCCGCTCGTGCAGATGCGCGCCCGCCTAGCCGGCGACTTCGCGGTGCTCGAAGTGCAGGACAACGGCCTGGGCTTCGACGTGGGCCGCGAAGCGCAGCTTTTCGCCATGTTCCAGCGCCTGCATACCCATGTCGAGGGCTCGGGCGTGGGCCTGTACATGGTCAAGCGGCTGGTCGAAAACGCCGGGGGCCATATCACCGTAGCCAGCACCGTCGGCGAAGGCACTACTTTCACCGTAACGCTGCCCCACTAACCTTGCTAGCGCTTCTTTTCGCTGTTTCATGTCCAAGCCCCGCACCATCCTCCTGGTCGACGACGACCCGACCACGAACTACCTCAACCGCCGGCTCCTCGAAAAGCTGGCCGTCGCCGACCGGGTGCTAGTGGCCCTCAACGGCCAGGAAGCCCTCCAGATACTGGCCGTCGAGTGCCCGGAAACCGGGGGCGACGCCACCTGCCCGGCCCTCATTTTTCTCGACATCAACATGCCCCTGATGAACGGTTTCGACTTTCTCGAAGCCTACCAGCAGCTGCCGCTGGCCCACTGCCGGGCCCTGGTCATCATCATGCTCACCACGTCCGTTCACCCGCACGACATGCAGCGCCTCGACGCCCTGCCCGTGGCCGGCCTGCTGAGCAAGCCCCTGAACCCGGCCAAGGTGCAGCAAGTCCTCGCAGCTCACTTCGGCCAGCCCTAGCGCAGCGCCCGGATTCGGGTAGGGCCCGGCCCCGCGCCTTACTCCAGCCGCCGGCGGCTGGCCTTCTTCTCGCCCTGCATTTTCTTCCCCTCCAGGCGCTTGCGCACGGCGCTTTTGCTGGGCTTGGTGGCCTTGCGGGGCTTGGGCCGCCGCAGGCTCTTCAGCAGCAGGGCATGGAAGCGGGCCAGCACGATTTCCTTGTTGCGCAGTTGGCTGCGGTCGTCCTGAGCGGTGAGCAGCAGCAGGCCCTCGGCGGTGAGCTGGCCGCCGAGCTTCTCCCCTATCAGCTGCTTCTGGGTATCGCTGAGCAGGGCCGAATTCGCCAGGTGCCAGCGCAGCTCCACCCGCGACTCCACCTTGTTCACGTTCTGCCCGCCCGGCCCGCTGGCCCGGCTGGTCTGGAAGGTGATTTCGGGCAGGAAGGCAGCGGCTTCTTTCATTTAACAGTTATCATTTAACATTTAACAGCCGTTCAGTAGGCTCCGGCAAATCAACAATGGCAATCAAGCGTAGCCGTGCCCGTTGAACGGCTGTTAAATGTTAAATGATAACTGTTAAACGAATTACTTTTCCAGCAGCATCGCCCCGTAGGAATAACCGCCGCCGAATACGGTGATGATGACTTTGTCGCCGCTTTTCAGGGTGTCCCACACGTCGGCCAGGCCGATGGCGGCCCCGGCGCAGCCGGTGTTGCCCAGGCGCTCGATGTTGCTCACGGCCCGGGCCGGGTCGAGGCCGAGCTGTTTCACCACGTTTTTCGAGATGCGCAGGTTGGCCTG
>JANXMN010000283.1 GCA_025354605.1 Hymenobacter sp.
CGAGGGCCTGGGCAATAAATTCCTGGCCAATATCCGCGAAGTCGATGCCATCATCCACGTGGTGCGCTGCTTCGACGACCCCAACATCGTGCACGTGGCCGGCGGCGTCGACCCGGTGTTCGACAAGGACGTTATCGACACCGAGCTGCAGCTCAAGGACCTCGAAAGCATCGACAAGAAGCTGGTGAAATCGGAGCGTAGCGCCAAGGCCGGCGATGCCGTGGCCAAGAAGGAAGTGGTGTCGCTCCAGAAATTTAAGGCGGCTCTCGAAGGCGGCGAAAACGCCCGCGCCGTAACTGCTTCGGCCGATGACCTCGAAGCCATTGCCGACTTGCAGCTGCTCACCGTGAAGCCCGTGATTTACGTGGCCAACGTGGATGAAGCAAGCATTGCCAGCAATGGCAACCACCACGTAGCCGCCCTGCGCGAGCACGTGAAAGCCGAAGGTGCCCAGGTGGTACTGGTGTCGGCGGCCATCGAGGAGCAGATTGCCGACATGGAAGACCCCGAGGAAAAGGAAATGTTCCTGGGCGAATACGGCCTCACCGAGTCGGGCCTGAACAAGCTCATCCGCGCCAGCTACGAGCTGCTCAACCTGATTACCTACTTCACCGCCGGCGTGCAGGAAGTGCGCGCCTGGACCATCCACCGAGGCGACAAGGCCCCCGCCGCTGCCGGCGTCATTCACTCCGATTTTGAGAAGGGTTTCATCCGCGCCGAAGTCATCAAGCTGCCCGATTACCAGGAATACAAAACCGAGGTAAAAATCAAGGAAGCCGGCAAAATGGCCGTCGAAGGCAAAGAATACGTGGTGCAGGATGGCGACATCATGCACTTCCGCTTTAACGTGTAGCCGGGTTGTTAAACAGAATTGACGGATTTTTAGTATTGCTTTATAGCCCTGGCCAATAGTGGCTGGGGCTTCTTTTTATTCAAGGTGTTATCCATGAAGAAAACAATTCTACCTGTCTTAATTATTCTCTGGGCACTAACAGCTGCGAGTCAAGCTCCTCAACTCATTGCTAAAATTAGTGAGCGGCACATTACGATTACAGTTTATTATTGCGCGTGTACTGATGGAGGGGATTATTCAGTCGATAGTGGGCAGGTTATTGTGCCTGAGCAACTGAGGCAAGCCTATATTGACGAACGGTGCAAAAGAGCAAAGCTTTATGGTTCCACTCGCGAGGTAATCTCCAAGCGCTTAGCTTTGAACGGTTATAAAGTTTGGAATCTGCGTGCAACAAGTTTAACCGCTTGGGATTCTCTATTTACCCCAAATGTCCATATCGCAGAGAACAAAGCACAAGCGATTCAAAGCGAATACTGGCGTAGAAGATATCGGCTAACAGGCACCGTGATTGGTCTGAAAGGTCATTATCTAGTATTCAAAGTCCAGAAAGCGTTGCGCATAAAAGACCAAGAACGTTAGGATATTTCAGAATTATCATCACTCATAGAACTTCCGCATCTTTTTTAGCGTGCGCAGCACTATCCAGTCACCCAGACGGGGCAGGGTGCTGTGCACGAGCACGATGATGCGGCCCAGCAATGAGATGACCGTGCGCCGCCGCCGCTTCCGGATGTGGCGCACGATGATGGCGGCCACTTCAGCTTGCGACTTCTGCCAGCGGGTCGGGCGGTAAGCGATGGGCACGGGCTGGCCGGCCGCGTCGAGCACGCGCTTTTCGGGGTCGTTCTGGGTGAAGCCGATGTGGACCACGCCGAAGTGCAGGCCGGTTTCGGCCAGCTCCAGGCGCAGGGTGTGGGCCAGGTTGGATACGGCTGCTTTGCCGGCGCAGTAGGCCGAGCCGCTGGGCATCCCATTCAGGGCCGAGATGCTGGAGATGAATGTGACGCTGCCGCGACTGGCCAGCAGATGAGGCAGGGCGGCTTTGAGGGGATACACCGAACCGTACACGTTGCTGTCGAGTACCTGGCGGAAGACGTCGGGCTGCATGTCGGCGAAGTAGGCGCGCTGCGAGATGCTGGCATTGGTGACCAGCACGTCGAGCCGGCCGAAGTGGGCGAGGGCCGTTTCGACCAGAAGCTCGCAGGCGGCGTAGTCCGTCACGTCGGCCACGCAGGCGGCCACGGCGTGGCCGGCGGCGGCCAAGGCTTGGCGGGTGTGCTCCAGGCGCTCGGGCTGGCGACCGTTGAGGACCACGGCGGCCCCGGCTTCGCAAAGCAGGCGGGCCGTTTCGCGGCCAATGCCCGACTCCGAACCCGTGACGATGGCCACCTTGCCGGCAAATACGCCCGGCCGGGCCGGGAAAGGAGGGGAGGACAAGCGGTTTGGGAAAAAATAACCTAACGGCGCAAGCCGGTGAGTTGGATTGACAAGGCGACCAAAAAAAACTGTGCTGCGGGCGCGGGGGACGTTGCTTGATCAAACATAGTCATGCGCCCGAAACCAGGCCAAGGCTTCGACGGCGGCCTGCTCGATGGAAGTTTGCGGCAGGGCCAGCTCGGCGCGGGCTTTGGCGGGGCTGAAATAGTGGCCGTCGTTGGCCACGGCGGCCATGGCCGCATTTAGCTGCCCGGGCCGACCCGTGAAGTAGGCTTTCACGTCGCACAGCTGGCCATAGAGCGTGGCCAGGCCGAGCGGAATAGGCCAGCGCGGCGGGGCCACGCCCAGCACCCGGGCCAGCCGAGTGAAGGCTTCCCGGTAGCTCAAATTCTCGTTGCCCAGAATGTAGGATTCGCCCACGCGGCCCATCGTGAGGGCGTTGACGGTAGCGGTGGCCACGTCGCGCACGTGCACGTAGTTTTTGCCGCCGGGCGGGTAGCCGGGCAGGCGACCATGGTAAAGCTCCAGCAGCAGGGCGTTGGAGGTGGGTTTGGCATCGTCGGGACCGAGCATGAAGGTGGGGTGCACCAGCACGGCGGGCATATTCTGGTGCTTGGCCGCGCGCAGCACCTGGTCGGTAGCGGCGCGCTTGCTGTCCATGTAGTCGAGGCCATAGCGGGCACCAGCGTAGGGGCGGGTTTCGTCGCCGGGCGTTTTTTTGCTGCCGAAGCCAAAAACGTTGGCCGTGCCCACGTACACCAATCGGCCCACGGCGGACCGGCGGGCTTCGCGCAGCACGGCTTCAGTGCCAGTAACATTAGCGGCCCACACGGCCGGGTCGCGGGCCGGGTTTACGCTCGCCAGCGCGGCGGCGTGGATGATGGCCGCGCAGCCATCGGCGGACCCGGCCAGCTGCGCGGGTTTGGTGATATCGGCAAAATGGTAGCTGATGCCCGCGTCGGCCGCATCGAACGGAGCGGGGGTGCCGGGCCGCAGCAGGGCGCGCACGGGCTGTCCCCGGCGGCGCAGCTCGGCTACCAAGTGACGGCCCAGGAAACCGTTGGCTCCGGTGACGAGTACCGGCCCGCGCATCAGCGGTAGTTAAGCATGGCCTTGTAGGTACGGGCGATGCGCGGCGGCGCTACTTTCAGGAAGAACATGGCAAAGGCCGTGAGATTGGCCAGCTGCACGCGCATCCAGGAGTTGGTTTCGTACTTGCGGGCCGACACTGTGACAGCGTGCGGGGCAATGAAAAACCGCGCCACGCGCCGGATGCGCTGAATAATCTCGAAGTCCTCCATAATCACGAACCGCTCGTTGAAGCCGTCCAGCTGCTCGAACAGTGCCCGCGTCACAAACAGCGTTTGGTCACCGCCCCGGCTCATGATGCCCTTGAAGCGCGTGCCGTAGCTGTTGAGGCGCAACAGCGGGTGGCTCGAATCGAAGCGGAAGCGGTAGCAGCCGGCCGCGTAGCCCTGGGCCACGGCCCCGGCGATGGTGGCCACGAAATCGGGGTGCAGGCCCACGTCGGCGTGCACGAAATAGAGTATCTGGCCGGTGGCGCGGGCGGCACCGGCGTTCATTTGGGCGGCGCGGCTGGGCTGAGGAGTGGTCAGTACCGTAGCCCCGGCCTGGCGGGCGGCTTCGGCAGTGCCGTCGGGGCTGTGGGCATCCACTACCAGCACTTCGGCCTGCGGGGCAAATCGGCGCAGCTCGGCCACGAGCCGGCCAATGTTGGCCGCTTCGTTGTGGGTCGGGATGATGACACTCAGGTTCATGAGGGAAGAAAACAGGCGCGCAAATACCAGCATTTTTTATTGGCCGGTAACGCCCTCGAATTACGTAGTACCCCAACGGCAAAGCGGCCATTCCGGTTGACCTATACCAGCCAGCAAATTAGCGTCGCCCATCGTTCATGCTCCGTTCCTCTGGCTCGTTTGCCACCTTTGGCCTGCTGCGTAGTTTGCCGGCGCTGCTGCTGCTGGCGCCCGGGGCTGCCCGCGCCCAGGCTTCGCGCCCGGCCCCTACCGAAACCCGCCGCTACGCCATCGAAGTAGCCGGCCTGCGCGTGGGCACCATGACGGCTACGCGCCAGCCCCAGCCCGGCCCCACCGACGAAGTGCTGTACACCTGCACCAGCGACGTGAAAGTGACTATCCTCTTCTACCATCTCAAGGTGTACTATCAGGTCGTCAACCGCGTGCGCGGCGGCCAGCTGCTTCTTTCCACCGTCGAGGCGCACACCAACCAGGGCAATTTCAGCTCCCGTACCGAGTGGAAGGGCGACCACTACGACATCCGCGCCGACCAGTACAAATACCACCAGCAGGCCACCGAAAAGCAGCCCATCACCTACACCGTGACGGATATGTTCTTCGGTGAGCCGCAAGCCCGCCCCCGCGCCTACGCCGAATATTCTGGCGACTTTTTCAGCGTGAGCAAAGCCGCCGCCGGCACCTACCGCGCCACCCGCGCCGGCCGCGAAGACGCGTATCACTACGCCAACGGCCAACTGGTGACGCTCATCAAGAAGAACCCGATTAAGAACTTTGTCATCCGGTACGTGCCGTAAGCAGCTGGCCGCGCCTCTCCACAGCAAAACGGCCCGCGGCAACTGGTGCCGCGGGCCGTTTCGGTAGGCAAAAGCAACGGGTTATTTGCCCACCACTTTGTAGAGCGTGCCCTTGGGCAACTTATCCGTAAGCTGCATCCCGTTGAGAATGGCCAGCTCATTGTTGCGCTTGGCCGGCACACCGGCCGAGGCCAGGGCCGAAGCCAGCGTTTGGGTGCCGGTGGCGGTGCGGATGTGCACGTGCTCGGGCTGGCGGCTGAGCTTGCTGGCCTCCGTGAGGCGGGCATAGCCTTGGGCGGCCTGCTGGAACTGCGGCGCGTAGGCGCTGAACGAGGCAGGAGCAGCCAGGCCAATGAAGGCGAAAATGCTGTTGCCGTCCTGAATCAGCTGGGCCAGTACGTGGGCCGGGGTATTCTGCTGGTCCTGGGCCTGCTGGTCGCCTTCGAACACCAGGGCCGGGAAGCCGTTGATGGTGGTTTTCTGGGCCTGCGCGTTGGCTACGCCAATAGCTTTGGCTAAGCCGGTAGCGGCTTCGTCGAGCGAGCTGCCGCCGGCCCCCAGGAACACCAGCAGGGCCTTGCCGTTGGGCTCTTGCATCTGAAATTTGTCGGGCGAGTTCTGCGATTTCCAGCCCGAGGGGATGGGGAAGCGGAATTTCAAGTCGGGGTGGTAAAACACGCTGTTTTCGACGAAACCCTGGCGCGGGTCTTCGCCAAAGGTGAGGCCCTCGATGGAGCGCAGGTAGGTGTCACGGTTCACCAGGTAGGTTTTGCGACCGGCGCCCTGCTTGGCCTGGGCGGCCAATTGCTTCACGCGGGTGTAGCGGTCGGCCGAGTTGGGGTGGGTGCTGAGGAAGGTGGGGATGCTGCTGCCGCTCTGCTCCTCGGTGCGCTGCAGGGTCTGGAAAAAATCGGCCATGTAGCTGGCGTCATAGCCGATTTTGGTCGAATACTTTACGCCCAGGCCGTCGGCCTCATTCTCGTCGTTGCGGCTGTACTTCAGCATGCCCAGGCCCACTACTTCCTGCGCCACCCCGCCGATGGACTGCATAAGTTTCGGGGCCAGCACCGAGCCCAGAATCATGCCGATGCCGGCAATGGTGCCGCGCGTCTGCTGCTTTTTGCCGTGCTGGGCGGTGATGTGGCCCAGCTCGTGGCCCAGCACACCCGAAAACTGTGCCTCATTGTTGAAGTAAGCCATGATGCCGCGCGTGAAGTACACGTGGCCGTCGGGCGTGGCGAAGGCGTTGATAACCGGCGAGTCGACGATGGTGAACCCGTAGTCGCCGGGGCGGTCGGAAACGGCCGTCATGGCCTTGCCGCGGGCAGAAATAAGGCTTTGTAGCTTGGCGTCGTTGTAGAGGCCAAACTGGGCCAGCACGGCCGGGTCGGGCTTGGCGCCCTGCAGCGGGCGGGCGGCGGGCGTGGCCGGGGCAGTGGCCGAATGGCGGGCGGCCCAGTTGGTGATGCCCGAGGAACCGGCCAGTGGCGCCAGTAGGCCCACGAGGGCGGCGGCGCGCAGGCCACGGAGAAGCAAATAATTCATACTGTAAAAAAAGGCGGCCGGAGCCAATGAAGGGGCAATTATGCGCTAGCAACGGCGGGCGGCTCGCTACGGTTGCGCTAAGTCGGGCCGGGCTCGCCGGGCTGGGGAATGCCATTTCCCTGCCAAACCAATTCTGCCGGCCCGATATTCACCCGAAATACACGGGGTAGCCGCTAACCTTGCTGCTCGATTTCAGGCTTTTCCTCTCGTTTTCCCGATGTCCGTTTCCCGCAATTTGTTCCTGGCGCTGCCTCCGGCGCTGCTGCTGCTGGCGTGCGGCCGCCAGCCCACGGCCAGCACGGCCAGCCGCTTCGCCGCCACCCCACCCGTTATCGACGGACAGTCTTCGGAGTGGACCGACTCGCTACACTACGACCTCACCACCAAGCTGCAATACCAGGTGCTCAACGACCAGCGCATGGTATATGTGCGCCTGAAAGCAGCCGACCCCGTAGCGCAGGCCAAGATTATTCGCCTGGGCCTGGTGGTGTGGCTCGACACGACCGGGCGCAACCAGCACCAGTTCGGCGTGCGCTACCCGATGGGCGGCAGCCTGGCCGGCCGGGGCAAGCGGGCCGGCGCCGAGGGCGAAAACGACCAGGCCGACGATGCCAATGCCGCGCCCGCCGAGCGCCGGGCCAACCGCCGCGCCCGCATGAGCCTAGCCCTGGCCGGCATGCGCGAAATGGAGCTGCTCAACTACAAAGGCAGCAAGGAGCCTACCCTCACCGATGCGCAGTCGCAGCTCGGGGTGAAGGCTGCCATTGCCATGGATGCGCAGGAAGACTTGGTGTATGAGCTGGCCGTGCCGCTGCGGCTGCTCTACCCCAAGCTGCCCGCGCTCGGCAGCGGGCGGGTGGCCGTGGTGGGCGTCACGCTCGATGGCGGGCGGCTGGTGTCGTCGGGCAGCGGCCAGGTGCCCAGCGAGTACGATGCGCGGGGCTCGAGCGGCATGAGCAGCGGCCGGGGCTACGGCGGCTATGGTGGTGGCTACGGTGGC
This sequence comes from Hymenobacter sp., assembly GCA_025354605.1. Taxonomy (GTDB): domain Bacteria; phylum Bacteroidota; class Bacteroidia; order Cytophagales; family Hymenobacteraceae; genus Hymenobacter. The sequence goes on from JANXMN010000283.1 coordinate 7,408, forward strand.
CGGGGTGGCTACGGCGGGCGCGGCGGCTACAGCGGTGGCCCGCAGGTAAGCCCAATCACCTTGAAAACCAGTGTGCAGCTAAGCGGGAAGTAGGCACCCCCGCCAGCCGCCGGCGGGGTCCTGCAACAAACGCAGCTCGGCGGCACGGGTTGCGACCCGCCCCGCTACTGCCGCGCGTTCATATCCACCGCCTGATAGCCGATGAGCAGGTCGGCGCGGGTGCCGGGCGGGCGGTAGTACACCAGCAGGTCGTACTGGTTTTCGGTTTCGTAGTGGGTGCCCTCAAAGTAGGTTTCGTTGGGTACCGCGCCGCGCGAGCCGGCCACTGCGAAGTCATAGTTGTAGTAGCCCTGCTTCAATAACGCGTGGCCGGAATACAGCTGTTTGCTCTCGTCATACGTCAGGCGAAACTCGTCCTTGAGCTGCCAGTCGGTGAGGGCGCCGAACACATACACCGGCCCCGGCGCGGGCTGCGCGGCTTTTAGGCGAAACTGCACGTCTGCATAGTCGGCGTTGGTGGCCCCGTTGCCGTATTCGCGGCTTTCAAACACGCGCTGGCCATTGGCATCCACATATTGGTTGTAGGCGGTGCCCCCGCGCGAAACTTCTTCCTGCAGCTCCACCGCGCTCACGGGCACGGCGCGCGGGTCCACGTGCCGCACGCCCAGGCCCACGCTCAGCAGCGAGCGGGTGTCGAAGTAGCGGTACTCGCTCAGGCCGGGAAAGGCGTTTTCAAAGTTGAAATACTGGTATTCGAGGCGGCGGTCGGCATCGCGCACGAAGGTGGGGTGCAGGTTGTAGCGGGCATTGTCCCAGCGGAAGTTCTGGCGCAGCACCACCTTCACCTCCACGGCCGGGTTCACCAGCTCCACGCTGCCGTAGCCCACGGCGAAGTCCAGCTGTTGCAGCGTAAATCGCTCCTGCCCGCCAATCACGAGGCCCGGCTGCAGGCTCACGTTCACCTGATTTTCGTACACCAGCATGCGGCGCGACACCACTGGCACGCCGGCCGCCGTGCTCACCACCAGCAGGTAGTTGCCACTGAGGCGCACCGTGGGCGCGCGCAGCCGGTAGTGGAAATACGGGGCCTTGGTGCCCGTACCCACCCGGTAGTCGGTAATTGGAAACTCGTTGATTTCACTCAGAAACTGCATGTCCGTCAGCACCGAAGGCTGCCAGTCCACGTCGCAGTGAATGAGCTTGCCCAGATAGCGCTGACTCTGGTCGCCGAGCACGTCAAACTCTAGGGTGAGGGCCGCGCTCTGGCCCAGCGCCGCCACCGCAGGCTGAAACACTTCGTTGGGCTGGCCCGTGGCCCGGTAGCACTGCACGCTGCGCACATCGGGCGAGTAAGAGTAGTCCTGGTAGCGCAGGGTTTTGTCGGCGTAATATTCGGGCGGGCGCTGGGTGCCCGGCGCGGCGGGCGCGGTGCTGGTAATGGGGGTGCCCAGTGGCACGCAGGCCGTGGCCAGCAGCAGGAGGTAAGTAAAGGGAGGCAGGCGCATGGCCTGCAAGGTACGGTAGCAGCCCCGGTGGTGTGCATTAACCGATGCTGGCGCGTTGGATACCCAACCCCTTTGGCGTTTTTGCCTAAATAAAGCAGCTATATTATGATGCTTGAAAACGAATAACCAGTAACTTACCCGCTAAATTCCGCGCCCGCTGCTACAACTACCCCCTAATGCCCACACCTGCCGTCAAAGTCGCCCAACTCCAAGCCCCGGCCCCGGCCGACCGCGCCGCCGCGCCCCACCGCAGCCGCACCGCGCCGTCGCTGGCCGACAAGCGTCCGGCCACCGCCGCGAGCCGGCAGCAGCAGGCCCGGATAAATGCCTCGCCCCAGGTGCAGCGGGCCGCTGAAACACAGGCCCTGATTGCGCAGAGTCCCCGGCAGCAGGCGGCCCAGTTGCAGGCAGCAACTTCTGTGAAGCACTCGGAAACCCCCGCCCCAATGAGGGGAAATAATACTGGCCTGCCCGATAAATTGAAAGAGGGGGTAGAAAACCTATCCGGTTACTCCCTTGATGATGTGCGGGTGCATTACAATTCCGATAAGCCGGCGCAGTTGCAGGCCCATGCCTTTGCCCAGGGTACCGATATTCACGTAGCATCGGGGCAGGAGCAGCACTTGCCGCACGAGGCCTGGCACGTAGTGCAGCAGAAGCAGGGCCGGGTGAAGCCGACGATGCAACTGAAGGGGCTGGTGAACGTGAACGATGATACCGGGTTGGAAAAGGAAGCGGATGCGATGGGGGGTATCGCCTTGCAAGAAATGACGAATGCCAGTCCATTAGCTGCCTCGGGGCGGCCCCAGCCCTTCGGCGTGGTGCAGCGGGCCAGCCATGTCTATCCCGAAGTGCGTGCCAACAGTGTAGTTATAACCAGCAAGGGTGTTGCTTCCGATTTCGCAGGTGGGGACGATGCGAAGAACAGTGGGTGGAATGGGGTTGATAAATACAAAGCCCAAGCCAAGGTCGGAACCAATACGGATATCGTATTAGGGATGGTCAATAATAACTACATTGTTGCACAAGCCGGGCATGTGCTTGCCGAGCAGAACGGGGGCTTAGGTAGCGACTCGGATAATGTATTTGCACAAGATGGAGGAGTGAACAATGGTCCGTTTCGCGCAAATTTTGAGAATCCAATGAGAAAACAATTGAATGCGGCAGATAAAAATGACAAGGTTAATTTTCGAGTTGTCTTATACGGAGACAACATCAAGAAAGGACCACTAAGTAAAAATGGGGATGTAGATGCCAGCGATGAAGAAACCGATTTCGAAGCTTTTACGAGTTCCAGCTCTGATTCCGATTCGGATAATATGTCGGAATCTAATTGAAGAAGATATTCAATTTTTGGCGATGGACTAAGGTGAGGGAGTAAGCCGCGCATGGTTGGTGACAATCCGTCGTCCTACCGGGCCACCGCCAATAAAAAAGCCTCTCCCGAAGCAATTGCTTCTGGAGAGGCTTTCGGTTTGTGAAGGGCATTGGGATTACACCTCCGCCAGCATTTCCCAGCGGTCGTTCAGCTGGGTCAACTCCTTCTTTACCTGCTCAAATTTCATGGTCGCGTCTTTCAGCTGCGACGAGTTTTCGTATATTTTTGGGTCGGCTAGCTGCTTCTCGTAGCCGGCCAGTTCCTTTTCCAGGTTGTCGATTTTAGCTTCTACTTCAGCCAGCTCTTTCAGGGCTTTTTTCTGGTCGGGCGAGGCGGTTTTGACTGGAATGGATTCGGGTTTTTTCTCCTCTTTGGGCTGCGGCTTGGGAGCCGAGGGGCTGGGCAGGCCGGCTTTTTTAGCAGCCTTCTCGCGGTCTTCCATCCACGTTTCGTACTCGTTATAAGTGCCGGGGTATTCCTTGAGTTGGAAATCCTCGATGTACCAGATTTTGGTGGCCACGTTCTCCACGAAGTAGCGGTCGTGGCTGATGACGATGAACGTGCCTTCGTATTGCTCCAGCGCCTGGATGAGGATGTTGACCGACACCATATCGAGGTGGTTGGTCGGTTCGTCGAGCAGCAGGAAGTTGGCCTCTGAAATGAGGGTTTTGGCCAGGGCCACGCGGCTTTTCTCGCCGCCGCTCAACACCTTGATTTTTTTGAAAACCTCCTCGCCCGTGAACAGGAACGAGCCCAGCACCGAGCGCAGTTCCATGTCGTTGCGCTTCGAGCCGGCCTCGCTCATCTCCTGCAGAATCTCGTTATCGAGCGTCAGCGATTCCAACTGGTGCTGGGCGTAGAACGACATAATCACGTTGTGGCCCAGCTGATGCTTGCCAGCAGTGGGAGCTTCGGTGCCCGCCACCAGGCGCATGAGCGTCGATTTGCCCTTGCCGTTGGCCCCGATGAGCGCGATTTTGTCGCCCCGCTCGATGTGCACGTTGGTATCGCGGAAAATCAGCTTCTGGTCGTACTTCTTTGTCACGTGCTCCATGCGCAGGATGTGGCGGCCGGGCTCAACCTTGAAGGTGAACTTCATGTTGATTTTGGCCGCGTCCTGGGCTACGTCCTCGATGCGTTCCAATTTATCCAGCGCCTTCACGCGGCTCTGGGCCTGCTTGGCCTTGCTGGCCTTGGCTTTAAAGCGCTCGATGAAACGCTCGGCCTGCCGAATCTGGGCCTGCTGGTTGTCGAAAGCGCCTTTCTGAATGAGGTTGCGCTCCACTTTTTCTTCGAGGTAGTAGCTGTAGTTGCCGGCGTAGGGCACCAGCTTGCCGCCAATCACTTCCACCGTGGTGTTGGTGGTGCGGTCGAGGAAGGCCCGGTCGTGGCTTACGATGATGACGGCACCCTCGTAGTCGGCCAGGTAGTTCTCAATCCACTTGATAGATGGCAGGTCCAGGTGGTTGGTCGGTTCGTCGAGTAGCAGCAGGGAGGGCTGCTGGAGCAGAATTTTGGCCAGCATCACGCGCATGCGCCAGCCACCCGAGAAGCTTTTCAGCGGTTTGGTCAGCTCCTCGGTCGAGAAGCCCAGTCCTTCGAGGATTTCCTCGGCCCGGGCCTGCATAGTGTAGCCGCCCAGCGCCTCAAACCGTTCCTGCATGGTGGCCAGCTTGTCGATGAGGTCGTCCGAGTAATCGGTTTCGAACAGCACCAAGATGTCGTCGATTTTCTTTTGGAGCTCCAGCGCTTCCTCGAAAGCCTGCATGGCCACGTGCAGAATGCTTTCGTGGGTGTCGTAGCTCAGCAAATCCTGGTTGAGGAAGCCCAGGCTCACTTCCTTGCTCATCGAGATGGAGCCGCCGTCGGCCTTGTATTCGCCCACCAACAGGCGTAGCAACGTCGACTTGCCGGTGCCGTTGAGGCCAATGAGGCCGATTTTATCCTTGGGCTTGATGTGCAGGCTGGCGTTGTCGTACAGCGCACGGGAGCCAAAGTGGAAGTCGAGGTCGGAAATGCTAATCATGGGGTCGCGGGGTATTCGGCCGCAAAGGTACGGCACGGCGCATAGGCTGCCGGCTAAAAAACCGCAATGCCCGGCAGCCCAACGCTGGAAGGTGGCCAGAACGTGCTAAACCATGCTGCCCGGCGTATTCCGCAGCATCCGCCAGCCAGCCTTGGTCCGCTGGGTTCCTTCCGTTGTTTGCCCGGCACGTCTCCTACCTGCCCGTCAGCACTGGCGGCCAGGCAGTAAGTTAGCCGGCTGCTTCGGCAAGAATCGCTTGTTTTGGGCGCAGCTTGATGATGCCCAGCTTATCCATCGTCCAGATGACGGGGTAGGAGGGGTCCAGTTCCCAGCGTTTCACGCCGAAATTGACGCGGCTGGGCAGCTTGTGGTGGTTGTTCTGGAACAGCTCGCCGCCGGTGAGAAAGTCGAAAAACAGTGAGTTGCGGCTTTTATCGTGGTTGTCGAAGTTCTGATAGCCGTACTTGTGGCCAGCCCAGTTCACGATGGCCCCGTGCACTGCGCCCATACTCAGGTGCAGGGGCAGCAGCAGGAATTGCCACCAGACCGTGGCGAAGCACACGTAGAACATGACGTACACGACTGCCCAGCCCAGGCGCGAGTACCAGCGGTTGCCGAAGTCTTCCAATGCCGGCCACTCGGGGTAGTCGCCGGCGAAGCGCTGGGCGGCGGCCGAGGTGCCTTGCACGCATTCCTGGTAGATGGTTCGGGTCTTCCACATCATTATGAAGGCGTTGGGGCTGTTGTGCGGCGAGTGCGGGTCGCGGGCCGTGTCGGAGTAGGCGTGGTGCATGCGGTGCAGCAGCGCATAGGCCCGCGGCGACATAAAGCTGCTGCCCTGCGTAGCATAGGTGAGCACGAACCACACCCGCTCCATCAGCGGCGACATGCTGAACATGCGGTGGGCGGCGTACCGGTGCTGGAAGAACGTCTGGGTGAACAGCGACAGGTACCAGTGCGCAACAAAAAACAGCAGAATAGCCATGTAACAAGGAGTTGAGCGGGGGGCGCAGGCCGAAAAAAAGGCACTGGCGGCCCCCAAGGGCAACGTGCTTTGCTTCGGCAAGTGCTTGCAGTAAGGTAAGACGCTTTTTACAGTTGGGCTTTTGAAGCGGGCCTACTTGCCGCTGGTGGGCAGTGGGGCCACGTCCTGCGACTGGCTGATTTTCTGGGCCAGTTTCCGGGGTAAGCCAATGTTGTTGAGCAGGCCGCTTACCACACTCTGCCGCCAAAGCACAAACACCGAGAAGCGACGCTCCCGCTTGGAAGTCATGTCACCCGTCACCACGCGGCCACTTTTGCGCGGGTTCTGGTCGCGGATGACGAGGACATTGGCTGCTTTGGAAATAATTTTCTTGCCCAGCGACTGCTTGACTTCACCGTTTTTGTAGCTTAGCAGCTCCAGCTGCAGGCCCGAGTAGCGGGTGGTCATGGTACCAGTAGCGCGCGCCAAATCGCCGCGCAGGGAAAAGGTGATGCCCTGGACACGGCCCTTCTTAAACTCGGCCAGGCGGGTGGGCACGGTCATCTCATTCAGCATGGCAAACTCGCCGGGGCCAAAGCTGCCCCACACGCGGTGGCGGCCGGCGGGGTCGAGCAGGGGCACGGCCAAGTGCACCGTCATGCGGCAGCGGTTTTGCAGCCAGGCCGTGGCCGTACCGGTGAGGGGCGTGGCCGCCGTCATGCGGCGCGGGTCGTTGCTGATGTTGAACAGCGAGCCAGAAAAGCGCGAGATGCCGATGCTACCCACCACCGGGCTTAGGGGGCTGCGGTAGCGGGCCGTGATGCTGCCGCTGACAAGGTCGAGCCGGCGCACGTTGAGGCGGGCGTGCAGCCGGCGCATGGCTTCCGGCGTGACGATGGACTGGTGCGGATTGATGGGGCCGCGCCCGTCGGAAGCAATGCGTAGCTCGGGCCGCCGCACCGTGACGCGGGCCGCGTATACCTGCCCGTGGAGTACCAGCTGGCTGAAATCGAGCCCCGCCACCGCCAGCTCGGGCACCCGCGCCCGAAACTGCGGCACTTGGTAGCCATGGCGCAGGTTTAGCTGCACGGGCGTAAACTTCGGCGTGAGCGCCAGCCCCGTCAGACTCAGCGAGTGGGCAGTGGTATTGAGGTGCATGTGGGCCACCTCAGCCAGGTAATAGGGCGCATCGAACGCGGCCTGCAGGCGGCCGGTATGTACCTGCCAGGCGCGGGCGTAAGCCACCCTTGCCGGCGTGTGCCTGGCGACCGAATCGACGCGAATACCCCGGCCCGTAATGTTGGCTGCGACCACCGAGGGCTCGTGCCGCAGTCCCTGTACCCGCATGCGGCCGTTGCGCACGCGCAGCTGGGCCACGTCGGCGCGGCGGGCCAGCGGCTGGAGCATTTTCCATAAGTCGGGTGGGCGCTGGGCAGGTGGAGTAAACGCGAGGGCGGGCGTTTCAAGCAGCAGCGAGTCGGCCTGGAAATGGTGCAGGTGCTGCCAGGCAGCGGCCCGCAGGCCGGTTGCCGCCGCGTGGGGCAGGGTCAGGTTCACGCGCACGGCGCCCGGTTTGCCCTCGCCGGGGCGGGGCTCGCGGATGCGGAGCGAGTCGATGGCGAGCCGCTGCGAGGTGGTGGTGAAGGCCAGCCGGCCCAGGCGCAGCGAATGGAAAAATGCGCGCCCCTGCAGTTGCTGCACCGCCAGCTGCCAGGCGGCGGCGTAGGCCAGGCGTTGGGTATCGGCGGCACCGGCCGGGCTGATGAGCAGGTGCCGGGCCACCACGTCGGCGCGGGCAAAGCGGCCGGCGGGTTGGGCACGGTCGGCCGGCTCGTAGCGGCCCGTGGTGCGCAGCAGGCCGAAGTAGCCGATGTTCAGGCCCGGCAAATGCAGCGGCAACTGCTCGTGCAGGGGGCGGCCGGTCTGGCGGGTGGGCCGCCGGGCCAGGGCCAGCAAGTCGATATTGGCCGAATCGAGGACAACACTATCGATGGGCACCACCTGCTTGCGGATTAACGCCCACAGGCCCACGCCCGCCACGTGCAGGCGGGCTAGGTTGAGGCGCAGACGGGGGAGGGTGTCGGCCACTTCAGCCGCGGGCCGCAGACGGATGTTTTCGAGCCGGATGCTGCGGTGCCAGAGGCTGGTGTGCAGCCCGCCCACGCGCAGCTGGTATTGCCCGTGCGTCTGCTTGCTCACCTGCTTTTCGAGGGTGTGGCGCAGCCAGGGGTCGAGAAAAAAGACGACGGCCAGCCCCACGGCCAGCACCAGCCCCATGATACTCAGCACCCAGGGCAGCCAGCGGCGGTGGGGGCGTGACGGCTCCGGGAGCGCTGCGTAAGAAGCAGATGAGGAGGTAGCTTTTTCAGACACAGGATGATTTCAGCGGCTATGTATTGCGAGCGGAAGCTTCGGGCCCGAAACTGCCAGTTCGGCTGCCGGGGGTGATGCCGAGCTGTAAGCCGGACCATAAAGCTGGGACGGGTACGGGTTTTTTTGGCTGATTGTTGGGCGTCTGCGCTTATCGTTCGGCATCAGGCCGCTAACTAGCTGCCGTGGCAGAAGTAGGTTTTGCTCCCGGCGGCCAATAGCGCCTTTTTACCCCTCCATCTGCGCGCGGCCCAGCACGCGCACGGTGCCGTAGCCCAGCAGCAGAAACAGCCCGAAAACCAGCGTCACGCCCCAGGTACCCGGAAACGAGAACGGGTGCAGAATCCGGTTGATGATATCCAAAAACAGCGTAAGCGGGTTGGTGAGGACATTCCAGGAGTTGAAGCGCAGGTAGCGGCCCAGGTAGATGCCAAAACCGCTGAGCAGCAGCGCCAGCGTGGCAAAACCCCAGCCGGCCGCAAAGCCCAGTCGCTGCTGCACCAGCCGCTGCATGTCCGACAGCGAGGCGTAGGCCAGCATCAGGCCATTCCAGGCGCAGCTGGCAATCAGGATGAGGTCGTACCAGAGTGGCACGCCGGGGCGGGCATCGAGGTGGTAGAAGTCGGTGAGGATGTAGGGGGCGTTGGGGAAAAACAGCAGCCACGCCACGCCGGCTGGCAGCAGGATGCGCGCCGGCAGCGGCCCGCGCACTACCCCCAGCATGGTGCTGATGGCAAAGGGAATAATAGCCAGCAGCAGGTTCCAGAGCATAAACAGGAAAAAGAACCGGCCCGACAGCAGCACCCGGCCCAGCACCAGCAGCACGCTCAGCGCTACCGACGCCGCCAGGATGAAAACCAGCGTGAGGCGGGGCCGCGAAAAAGCCGGGTTGGGTAGGAGGGAAGTTGTCATTGGCATAAAGTTAGGGCCTGGGCGCGGGGTTCGAAAGCTGCCAGGCCCGGAAAACCGACCTGGCGGCAACGACAACGCCGAATGCCGGGGGCTGCGTACATGCCGCGCCATTTATGGCTAATTTTGCCCCGCTGGCCACGGGGGCCGGCGCGATTTCTGGTTCAATGACGTTTCTTTCTTCGCGGCGGCAGTCGCTTCAGGTGCTGGTAGCCAGCCTGCTGCTCGCCGGCCCCGCGCTGGCCCAGACGCCGGTGAAGCCGCCGTTGCCGCCTGCCCGGCCGCAGCCCGGCCGTCTTGCTACTTCGGCCCCAATAACCCCGGCCACCAAACCGGTGCCGGCCACTGCCACGCCGGGCAAAGTCACAACCGCGAAGGCCGCGACGGGCATCCCGGCCTCCACCACCCCAACTTCGGCCAAACCCGCCCCGTCCAAGCCAACTGCGGCTACTACCGCTCCGCTGCCCAGGCCGGCCGCCGTGCGCCCGCCCGGCCTCATTCCGCCCGGCGAAGCGGCCGTGCGCTACCGGGCCGGCAAAAGCCAGCTCGACCAGGGCCATTTCGCGGCGGCGCTGGCCCAGCTCGAGCCGCTGGCCCAGCCCGCCGCCCGCTTTGCCCGCGCCGCCGATGCCGCTTACCTGGCCGCCGTGGCCCAGGCCCGCCTGAAGCAATGGCCCGAGGCCGAACAGCTGCTGAACCTGCTGCGCACCGAATACCCCAGCTACTCCAACCTGCCCGATGCCTTGCTGCTGCAGGGCCAAGTGTCGTTCGAGCAGGGCGACTTCGATACTGCCCTGAAAACCCTGGCCCTGCTGCCGCCCGACAAGCTGACTCCCGAGCGCGAAAACCTGAAAGCGGCCTACCTGCCCCGCGTCGCCGACCGCAGCACCTGGCAGCGCAACCTGCGTCGCTACCCCGACGATGCTACCCTGGGCCACGCCTACGCCGACCACCTCGTGGCCAGCGGTGCCTACATCGAGGCCGACCGCGCCGAGCTGGACGACCTTATCACGAAATACAGCCTTGACCGCGCCCGCTACACGCCCCGCCGCCCCGTGGTGGTGGCCAAAAAAAACAGCTACAATGTGGCGGTGCTGCTGCCCTTCGAGCTGGCCGACCCCAGCTGGCAGACCCAGCGCAAAAATCAGTTTGTGACGGACCTCTACGCCGGCCTGCGCCTGGCCCAGGACAGCCTGCAGCGCACCGGCCGCCCCATTCAGCTGTTTGCCTACGACACCGGGGCCGATACCCTGGCCCTGAAGCAGGTGCTGGCCCTGCCCGAGCTGGCCGGCATGGATTTGCTGGTGGGGCCGGTGTACAAGTCGGGGGCTAAGCTGCTGGGCCGCTTCGCCCTCGAGCACCAGATTGCCTGTGTAAACCCGCTTTCGCAGGACGGCGACCTGGTCCTCAACAACCCCTGGCACTACCTGTATTCGCCCAGTTCGGCCACTCAGGGCCGCACGGCGGCGCAGTTTGCCGCCGGTACCTTTGGCAACGCCCGCCCGGCGCTGGTGCTCTACGAAGACAGCAAGGACGACGAAGCATTCGCCACCGCTTACAAGGCCGCGCTCGAAGCGCAGGGGGGCAAAGTGAGCGGCCTGCGCCGCTTCGACCCCGACGTGGATGCCAGCCTGGCCACCGCCTTTGCTGGCCCCGAACTGGCCGCCGCAGGCCACGTGGTGGTGGTGTCCGATAACCGCCGCGTGGGGCCGTACGCGCTACGGCTGGTGCAGCAGCAGCCCGCCGCTACCCGGCCCGGCCTGCTGGCTCCCGGCTCCTGGCTCGACAACCCCCGCCTGGAAACCGAGCAGCTGACTGGGGCCACCTATTTCTACCAACCCAAGTTCTACGACGAGCAGGGCATTGGCTTCCGCCGCTTCCGCGCGCTGTATCTGCAGCGTCAGCATCTGCCGCCGTCGGTATTCGCCTGCCAGGGCTTCGAGCTGCTGCTGTATTTCGGCAACGTACTATTCCGAAATGGCCCGGCCTTCCAGACCGGCCTGGCTGGAGCCGACCAAGTGCCCGGCGCTATTTTTCAGGGCCAGAGCTACCTGGGCGGGGCGCACGACAACCAAGTCGTGCCCATTGTCAAGCTCAATGGGTTGGAATACCTGGTGCTGAAATAGCGCGCAACTGTAGCCCGCAGCCTTTGTTGCTCCATATAGGGCCGCTGGCGCTGGCTCCTGTTTTTTTGATAATCCCTTCACGCAGCAAAAGCTGCGTGCTACTTGCAGCAAAGGCTGTACGCTACTTATGCTCAACCTCACTACTTCCGTCGCCCTCTTCGAGCGCGCCAAAACCCTCAGTCCCGGCGGAGTAAACTCGCCGGTTCGCGCGTTTCGCTCGGTGGGCGGCTCGCCGGTATTCATGGCCAGTGCCGATGGGGCCTGGCTCACCGATGTCGACGGCAACCGCTACGTCGACTTCATCAACTCCTGGGGGCCGATGATTCTCGGCCACGCCCCGGCCGTGGTGCTCGATGCCGTACGCGCGGCCCTGCCGCACTCGCTCAGCTTTGGCGCCCCTACCCACCGCGAGGTCGAAATGGCCGAGCTGATTCGCGAAATGGTGCCCAGTATCGAGAAGGTCCGGCTGGTAAACTCCGGCACCGAAGCCTGCATGTCGGCCATCCGGGCCGCGCGAGGCTACACGGGCCGCGATAAAATCATCAAGTTCGAAGGCTGCTACCACGGCCACGGCGATGCTTTCCTGATTGCCGCCGGCAGCGGAGCCCTCACCGCCGGCGAGCCCGACTCGGCTGGCGTAACCCGGGGCGTGGCCCAGGATACCCTCACCGCGCCCTACAACGACCTGGCCGCCGTGCAGGCCCTGGTGGCCGCCAACCCCGGCCAGATAGCCGCCCTCATTCTGGAGCCCGTAGTGGGCAACATGGGCCTCGTGGTGCCCGCCACCGGCTTCCTGCAAGGCCTGCGCGAGCTGTGCACCGCGCACGGCATCGTGCTCATTTTCGATGAAGTCATGACCGGTTTTCGCCTCACCCCCGGCGGTGCGCAGGAGCTCTACGGCATCAAGCCCGACATGACGACGCTGGGTAAAATCATCGGCGGCGGCCTGCCGGTGGGCGCTTACGGCGGCCGCGAAGACATTATGAACTGCGTGGCCCCGGCGGGCAAAGTCTACCAAGCCGGCACGCTCTCGGGCAACCCCATGGCCACCGCCGCCGGCATGGCCCAGCTGCGCTACCTGCACGAGCACCCCGAGCTCTACACCGCCCTCGAAGCCAGTAGCGCCCGCCTGGCCGACGGCACCCGCCAGATTGCCGCCGACCTGGGCCTGAACTACACGGTAAACCGCGTGGGCTCGATGTTTAGCCTGTTTTTCACCGACCAGCCGGTGCACAACCTCGACGATGCCAAGCGATGCGATACCGCCGCTTTCGGCCGCTACTTCCACGGTATGCTGGAGCGCGGCATCTACCTCGCGCCCTCGCAGTTCGAGGCCCTGTTCGTATCCTCGGCCATCACCGACGAGCTGGTGGAGAAGTACCTTACCGCCTGCCGCGAGTCGCTGATTGAGGCCCATCGCGCGAAGTAGCGCGAGGTTCAAAAAGGAAGTTTCGCCAAGGCTGACGTTTCATCTGGTCCGGCGAGTTCGCCTTCGCGCAATTTCGCGTTCGCCTTCGCGAAACTTCCTTGTTTAAACTTCGCGAAACCTTGCGCTATACCTTTGCCCGATGCTCAAACTCCGACTACTTACTTTTTTTCTGCTGATTGGGGCGCTGGCCCGCGCCGAAACACCTGCCCAGGACAACAAGCGCCTGTTCGATAAAACCATCGACGAGCTGAATTTTCGCACCATGGAAACGGTGTATGACAAGTCGTTTACCCGCGGCAAGTTTCCCCTCACGCTGCGCACCGCCGCTGCCCGCCGCGGCTTCGATGGCTTCGGCGACAACGTAGCCCTCAAGCAATTGTTTCTGAACTATAACGGCATTGCCGAGCGGTACAAGAATCGCTTCGGCAACGGCCCGCTCACCCTGGGCGAGTTCGACAAACAGCTGAAATCAGTGCTGCTGGATAAGAATTTTGAGTTCTTCATCCACAATCTGCCGCGCGACGAGCGGGTGTCCCTCATCCGTGCCGAGCAGCGCCTTATTCAGCAGGCCGCCGCGCAGTTCAACGCCTCCGGCGCTCCCGCAGCCGCTTCGGCCGAAACCGAGGCTCAGCCCGAAGCGCCCGTTTCGGTGCCCCTCACCACCCACGATGCTGACGGCCCGGCCGCCTCTTCAGCTACGGCTGCTGCAACGTCAGCCGCTGCCGCCGCTGAGGAAGCCCCACTCACCAGCGTGCCCGCCGAGGCGGCTGGCCCCGCCCCGCGCCACGACTGGGTCGACTACCTGACGCTGCTGCTTAGTCTGTTTAGCGCCGGCCTGCTGTTTCACCTCGTCGTCAACGTGCTGCCGGGCATGAGCCGCCGCATCAACAACCTCGCGGCCGACCCTGAGCCCGAGCCCGAGCCCCGCAGCCTCGCTACCCGTCTGCGTGCCACCCAGCGCCCCGGCGGCCTGCGCGAAGACCGGTACGAGGATGACGAGGACGAGGAAGGCCCGGAAACCAACCAGCCCTACCGCCACGAGCACGACGACTAATACCGCCTGATGTGCTGACTTCCCCCAACCACCCCCTGATTCCATGATTCTCTCCGACCAGCAAATCCTCGCGGAAATCGAGAAAGGCACCATCGTCATCGAACCTTACGACCGCGCCTGCCTGGGCACCAACTCCTACGACGTGCACCTCGGCCCCTACCTGGCCACTTACCGCGACGCAGTACTCGACGCGCGTAAGCACAACGAAATTCACCATTTCGAAATCCCCGAGGAGGGCTTCGTGCTGCAACCCGGCCAGCTTTACCTGGGCGTGACGCAGGAGTACACCGAAACCCACGCCACCGTGCCCTTCCTCGAAGGCAAGAGCAGCGTGGGGCGTCTGGGTATCGACATCCACGCCACCGCCGGCAAGGGCGACGTGGGTTTCTGCAACTACTGGACGCTGGAAATCAGCGTGTCGATGCCCGTGCGCGTGTACCGCCACATGCCCATCGGCCAGCTCATCTACTTCACCGTGCAGGGCGATGTGAAAAACTACTACAACCGCAAGCAGAACGCCAAATACAATGACCGCACCGACCGCCCCGTGGAATCGATGATGTGGAAGAATGCTTGGTAGAAAAACCGGTAGAATATAGCGCTGGTTGAATGCAGAGCCGTATAATCCGAACCGTGGCCGTCGTTTTTGCGTTGACTTAGGCAAGCGTGCCTGCTCCAGCTGGCGCGGTCCTTGCAAAAGCGTCTTCCCAAAACCCGACGAACATGACGATAAAAACCGCCTTCGCTTCCTTATTCCTGGCCCTGCTGGCTGGCGCGGCTACTGCCCAGCAAGCCCCCACTCGTCCCGTGGCCGTGCAGGATAAAACCCAGCCCAGCCCCCGTCTCAACCCCACAGCCGAAAACGCCGACCGCCTCAGTGGCCAGATGGCCCGCGACCTGCGCCTCAACGGCTACCAGACCGCCAAAGCCCGCGCCATCAATGCCGACAAGCTGGCGAAAATGGCCGCCATCCAGCGCAAAAATGCTGGCAATCAAAAGATGATTGACGAGCAGTGCAACGGCGTATGCAAGGAGCGCGATAAGGAGTTTCAGGATTTCCTGAGTACCGACCAGTACAGCGCCTACTACAATTCCCGCAGCTCATACAATAAGATGGGCCGCGACTATGCTTCCAACTCGGCCAGCATCCTGCTGAGCGATGCCGTGCAAAATCCGGCTCCCTCGCGCGCTAACGATGCCAGCATTGGGCCAGCGTCAACCAAACCCGTTAACCGCCCTGCTGGCAACCTGGGCCGCAACGCCCGGTAATAACTGCAGCACCTGCTGTAGCAGGCATCCGTTTGCAAAAAGCCCCGCCGGACAATTCCGGCTTGTCCTTACCCAAAACTTTTGAAAAGCGCCGGCTGGTAAGCCGGCGCTTTTTTTGGGCGTGGGCAGTAGCTTGCGGGCATGAGTATTTCGACGGGGTTTGGCGACGCGCAGCAGTGGGCGCAGACGCAATTTGGCGGCG
>JANXMN010000301.1 GCA_025354605.1 Hymenobacter sp.
TACCGGTATGAGGGGCTATACCGGGTAGTGGGCTCCTGTTTTGGACCGGGGAAGTCGGGGTTTGGGGTGTATGTGTTTCGATTACGAAACCTTTGATTTTTTTAGCCCGCAGAGGGCGCAGAGGTTCCGCAGATGACGCAGAACGTTCTGCGACTTCTGCGTAATCCTCTGCGCCCTCTGCGGGCTAAGATGTACCCATGACCGACCCGCTCGACCTGTACGCCGAAAGCCACACCGCGCCCGAGCCGCCGCTGCTGGCCCGGCTCACCCGCGAAACCCACCTGCAGCTGCTGATGCCGCGCATGAGCAGCGGCCACGTGCAGGGCCGCCTGCTGAGCATGCTCAGCCACCTGGTGCAGCCGCGGCGAATCCTGGAAATCGGCACGTTTTGCGGGTATGCCACGCTGTGCCTGGCCGAAGGACTGGCACCGGACGGCGTGCTGCACACCATCGAAATAGACCCCGAGAAGGAGGCGCGCATCCGGCGCTACGTGGCGGCGGCCGGAATAACCGAGCGTGTGACGCTGCACATTGGCGCGGCGCTCGATGTTTTGCCGGGCCTAGTCGATGAAGTGTGGGACCTCGTCTTTATTGACGCCGACAAGCGGGGCAACGACGCGTACTTTGAAGCGGTGATAAATGAGGTGCGCCCCGGCGGCCTGCTCATCGTCGACAACGTGCTGTGGGGTGGCAAGGTGCTGCCCGCGCACGAGTTGAAGGCCGGCGACAAGGACACCCTGCTGGTGCGCGCCTTCAACGACAAAGTGGCCCGCGACCCGCGCGTGGAGCCGGTGTTTCTGCCCCTGCGCGACGGCCTGCTGCTGTTGCGGAAGGTAGTTTCTGAACCGCAGGTGTAACGGATTTGACGGATTTCGCAGATTCGATTAAGCCCGCCTATTCTGTCGCTCTAACCCGCTAGGCTATTCGGAGCGGACCTGAATCCGTTCAATCTGTCAAATCTGCGAAAATCTGCGGTTCAGAAAAATTATGCGGCACGTTCTTCTTCTTTTCCTGCTGCTTATTGGTTTCATGGCCGCGCGGGCCCAGGCCCCCACCACGGTGAGCGGGCGCGTGGCCGACGGCAAGGACCAGTCGGCCCTGATTGGGTCCAACGTGCTGCTGATTCATCTGCCCGACTCGGTGAAGACCGGCACGGCGGCCGATGCCAGCGGGCGGTTTCAGTTCGATAACGTGGCCGCCGGGCGCTACGTGCTCGATGCCTCGTTTGTGGGCTACCAGCGCGTGCGCCAACCCGTGACGGTTGCCGGTGCGCCGGTGCAGCTGGGCACGGTGGCGCTGCCGGCCGGCGGCGTGCAGCTGAAGGGCGTGGTGGTAACGGGCGCGGCCGCCCAATCGGTGCAGAAGGGCGACACCACCCAATTCAACGCCAAAGCTTTCAAAACCAACCCCGACGCGACGGCTGGTGACCTGCTCGACAAGCTGCCGGGCGTGAGCCGGGGTACCGATGGCAAGGTGCAGGCCCAGGGCGAAAACGTGCAGCAGGTGCTCGTGGACGGCAAACCCTTCTTCGGCACCGACCCCGACGCGGTGCTCAAGAACCTGCCCGCCGAGATGGTGGACAAGATTGAGGTATTCGACCAGCGCAGCGAGCAGAGCCGCTTTTCGGGCTTCGACGATGGCAACACCACCAAGACCATCAACATCGTGACCAAGGTGGAATTCCGCAACGGCACGTTTGGGCGGGTGGTGGCGGGCGCGGGGCCGGCGCGCTACAAGGCCAGCGGCAACGTGAACAAGTTTAAGGGCGACGAACGGATGTCGGTGCTGGCCCAGAGCAACAACGTGAACGAGCAGAACTTCGGCACCGAGGATTTGCTGGGCGTGGTGGGCAACTCCAACCAGGGCGGGGGCGGCCGCGGCGGCCAGCGCGGCGGTGGGGCCGGGGGCCAGGGCGGCGGCAACGGCGGCAGTGCCGGCGACTTCCTGGTGAACCAGAGCGGCGGCATCACCAAAACCAACGCTGCGGGCCTGAACTACGCCAACAACTGGCACAAGAAAACCGACCTCGCGGCCAGCTACTTCTTCAACCGGGCCGACAACACGCTGCTCGGCAGCACCCAGCGCCAGTACGTGCTGCCCCAGCAGGCCAGCACCACCTACTCGCAAAAGGCCCTCAGCAACAGCCTGAATACCAACCAGCGCTTCAATCTGCGCCTGGAGCAGAAAATCGACTCGGCCAACTCGCTCCTGTTTCGGCCCCGGTTCAGCGCGCAGCGCAACGACGCCGGCAGCACCGTGGACGGCACTACCTACCGGGCCGGTGCCGCCCAGAGCGGGGTGCACAGCAACTACGCGGCGGCCAATAAGGGGCTGAACACCGGCGGCGACCTGCTGCTGCGCCACCGCTTCGCCAAGGCCGGGCGCACGGCCAGCCTGAGCGTTGGCGGCACCTACAGCCAGCGCAGCGGCACCACCACCCTGCAAACCACCAACACCGGAACCAGCAACGCCAACCTCAACCAGCTGAGCACGCTCGACCAGCACGGCGGCAGCCTGAGCGCCAACCTCGCCCTCACCGAAGCTCTGACCAAAACCGACGTGCTGCAGGGCAGCTACGCCCTCAGCTACGCGCCCAACACGTCGAGCAAATACACCTACGACGTGCTGACCGGCGACACCCGCCCGCTGAACGAGGGCCTGAGCAACGTGTTCAGCACCTACTACCTCACGCAGTCGGGCGGGCTCACGTATCGGCACATCACGCGCACCTTCCAGGCCAGCGTGGGGCTGGCCGGGCAGCACGCCGAGCTATACCGCGACGCGCAGTTTCCGCGCCCCGAAACCGGGCGCTACTACTTCGTGAACGTGCTGCCCAGCGCCATGCTCAACTACCGCTTCACGCGGCAGAAAAACCTGCGGCTGTTTTACCGCACCAGCACCAACCCGCCCAGCGTGAGCCAGCTGCAGGCCGTGGTGAATAACGCCAACCCCCTGCAGCTCACCATCGGCAACCCCGCGCTGCGGCAGGAGTATCTGCATTCGCTCAACGTCCGCTACTCGGTCTCAAACCCGGAGGTGTCGAGCAATTTCTTCGCCTTGCTCTCGGGCTCGTTCACCCAGAACCCGATTTCGAACCGCACCGTGGTGGCCGTGCGCGATACCACCGTCGCGCCCGAGGGGGCGCCGGGCGTGCGCCTGCCCGCCGGCGGCCAGCTGGTGCAGCCCACCAACCTCAGCCAGCAATACGCGCTGCGCTCGCTGCTGAGCTACGGCCGGCCCATCAAGGCCATCAAAACCAACGTGAACCTGAGCGCCAACGCCAGCTTCACCCAAACCCCCGGCCTGGTGAACGGGGGCCTGAACTACGCCCGCGTGCCCGCCTTCGGGGCCGGCCTCACGCTCAGCTCCAACATCAGCCCGGAGCTCGATTTCACGGCCTCGACCACCTCGACCCAGAGCCTCGTGCGCAATACCCTGCAAACGAGCCTCAACACCACCTACTTCGCGCAGGTGACGCGCTTCCGCCTGGGCTGGATTGTGGGGCCAGGCATCAACCTGAGTACCGACCTCGTGCACCAGGCCTACGCGGGCCTGGCGGCAGGCTACAACCAGCCCTACCTGCTCTGGAACGCGAGCATCGGCAAGAAGCTTTTCCCTGGCCAGCGCGGCGAAATCAAGCTCTACGCCTTCGACCTGCTGGGCCAGAACCGCGCCATCCAGCGCAACGTGACCGATGCCTACTACGAGGACGTGAAAACCACCATTCTGCAGCGCTACTTCATGCTGATGTTCAGCTACAACATCCGCAGCGGCAACGTGGTGGCCCCGCCGCCGGGCGAGGGCGGCGGGCGCGAAGGCCGCGGCGGCTTCGGCCGCCCCGATGGCAGCGGCGGCCGGCCCGATGGGGGAGGAGGGCCGCCGCCGGGTGGTGGTGGCCCTCCCTAACAGCCACCCGCAACAACGCAGGCTGTCACATTTTTCAAGTCTAATTAATGGAAGTGTGACAGGCACTGTCACAAAATGAAATGGAAGGCGGCGAAATGTGACAAGCCGTGTCACATT
>JANXMN010000374.1 GCA_025354605.1 Hymenobacter sp.
ATCAAGGTGCCGGCCGCCGATGCCTCGTTCTGGCGCAAGCTCATGGCTTTCTGGGGGCCGGGGCTGCTGGTGGCCGTGGGCTACATGGACCCCGGCAACTGGGCCACCGACCTGGCCGGTGGGGCCCGCTACGGGTATACATTGCTGTCGGTAGTGCTTATTTCCAACCTGTTTGCCATTCTGCTCCAGCACCTGGCGGCCAAGTTGGGCATTGTGACTGGGCGCGACTTGGCCCAGGCCTGCCGCGACCACTACTCGCGGCCCATCAGCCTGCTGCTGTGGGTGTTTTGCGAAATTGCCATCGCGGCCTGCGATTTGGCCGAAGTCATTGGCTCGGCCATTGCCCTCAACCTGCTGTTTGGGCTGCCGCTGGCCTGGGGCGTGGTGCTCACCACACTCGATGTGCTGGTGGTGCTGTTCTTTCAGAACAAGGGGTTTCGGGTGATTGAAAGCATCGTGGCGGGCCTCATTGCCCTCATTTTCGGCTGCTTTCTCTACGAAATCATCGCCTCGCATCCCGACTGGCTGGCCCTGAGCGCCGGCCTCGTGCCCCGCCTCGAAGTGGTGACCAACCCGCAGATGCTGTACGTGGCCATCGGCATTCTGGGCGCGACAGTGATGCCCCACAACCTTTACCTGCACTCCAGCATTGTGCAGACGCGGGCCTTTCCGCAGGACGAGCCCGGCAAACGCTCGGCCATCAAGTTTGCCACCATCGACTCGACGGTGGCGCTGTTTCTGGCATTTTTCGTGAACGCGGCCATTCTCGTGACGGCGGCCGCCGCCTTCCACGGCAAAGGGCACGAGGGCGTGGCCGACATTGCCGATGCCCACAAGCTGCTCACCCCGGTGCTGGGGGCGGGCGCGGCCAGCGTGCTTTTTGCGGTGGCCCTGCTGGCCTCGGGCCAGAACTCGACCCTGACCGGCACCCTGGCCGGGCAGATTGTGATGGAAGGCTTCCTGGATTTGCAGATGAAGCCCTGGCTGCGCCGGCTCATCACGCGCCTCATTGCGGTGGTGCCGGCGCTGGTGGTGGCCATCTGGTACGGCGAGAAAGGCACGGGGCAGCTGCTGGTGTTCAGCCAGGTGGTGCTGTCGCTGCAGCTCAGCTTCGCGGTGGTGCCGCTGGTGCTCTTCACCAGCAGCCGCGCCAAAATGGGCGTGTTCGTGAACCGCCCGGTGGTGCAGGTGGTGGCCTGGGCCGTGTCGGGCATTATCATCGCGCTGAACTGCTTCCTGCTCTGGCAGACGTTTGCGGGGTAATGCCCCGGCAGAAAAGTTGGGCCGGCGGCCGGCGGATTGCGCCCCGGCTGCGTATGCGGGGCATCTTTTGGCTTTTCCGTGACCTATGCCCCGTTCCGCTACTCCCTACTTGTTTTTGCTGCTGCTGTGGCTGGCCGGGCGCGGGGCGCTGGCCCAGGCGGGCGTGAAAAACGACACGATTAAAGTCGACAAGGAGCAATTCAACCTGTTCCATGCAACGCCGAAGAAGTACATGCGGCCCATGGTGCCCGACCGGCCGGGCATCACCGAAAGCCCGTATTCGGTCGATGCCGGCCACTTTCAGTACGAAGCCGACGTGCTGCGCCTGCTTACGCGCCGCGACGGCACCACTTACGGGCACGACTGGTACATCAACCACGCGCTGGGCAAGGTCGGCCTCAGCAACCGCACCGATTTGCAGGTGGGCCTCGACTGCTACACCGCCACCCGCAGCTACGACTCGGCCGACCCCGGCCAGACCAGCATATCGCGCGGCGTGGGCGACCTGAACCTGCGGCTGAAGCACACGCTCATTGGCGACGACAACAGCCGCTGGGCCCTGGGCCTGATTGGCTACGTGACCCTGCCCACCGGCGGCCCGCGCGGCGACGGAGCCGTGGAATACGGCGCGGTGCTGCCCCTGGTATTTCAGCTCACCAAGGCCTGGGGCCTCGGCGGGCAGGCGGCCACCCAGGTGTACTGGGACCGCGAAACGGCTAGCCACTTCCTGCAGCTCACCCCTACCCTCACCACCGACTACCAGCTCTCGAAGCTGGTGCAGGTGTTTGTGGAGCTGGTGGGCTACCGCGACGTGCGCCAGCCCGACTGGCAAAGCTCCGTGAACGCCGGTGCGCAGCTCGATTTAAGCGACAACGTGCAGCTCGACTTCGGCACCCACCTGCCCCTCACCAATTCCGTCGACCACGAGTATTTTTTCGGGCTGAGCTTCCGGCGGTAAGTGAGCCGCCAGCACGTCATGCTTCGACAAGCTCAGCATGACCGTTCTACCAGCTTTTTTCTGAGACCCGCCGCCATCCGGCCACCTTTTTTGTTTAAGCCCGACCTTTGCCCCGGCAGCGCCCGCGTGGCCGGGCCGCGCTTACCCAATCCGCTCAATCCGCTCAATCCGCCGAATCCGTGGTTCAGACCCTCTCCTACGCCGACACCGGGGCCTTTTCGGGCCTGCTCACCGACTACATCGCCCAAAAGCCGGGCCTCGCGCCGTTCTACCACCGCTTTCCGACCCTGGAAAACGTGGCGGCCCAAATCGAGGAGAAGAAGGCCACCTATTCGCCCGAGGCGCGGCAGCGGCTGGTAGCGGCGCTGCGCGCGCAGTACGCCGACGGTGCGCCGGCCGCCGTGCAGGCCAGCATCGAGCTGTTGAGCCAGGATAACACCTTTACCGTGACCACCGGGCACCAGCTCAGCCTGTTCACGGGGCCGCTGTATTTCATTTACAAAATCGTGTCGGCTATTAAGCTCAGCCAGCAGTTGAAGGCCGCGTACCCGCAGCACGACTTCGTGCCGGTGTACTGGATGGCCACCGAAGACCACGACTTCGCCGAAATCAACCACTTTTCGCTGTTCGGCAAAACCCACGCCTGGGAAGCCAGCGGCACCGGCGGCCCGGTGGGCCGCCTGCCGCTCGATGGCCTCGACGAGCAGGTGCTCGCCCAGCTGCCGCCCGAGGTGCCGGCCGCCTTCCGCGAGGCCTATGCGACCGCAAAAAACCTGGCCGAAGCCACCCGCAAGCTGGTCGATGCCCTGTTTGGCCAATACGGCCTGGTGACGCTCGATGCCGACCGCCCGGAGCTGAAGCAGGCCCTGGTGCCACTGCTGGAGCAGGAAATCGGTGGGCAGGTTTCGAACGCGGCCGTGCAAGCCACCAACGCCCGCCTGACGGCCGCCGGCTACAAGCCGCAGGTGTTCTCGCGGCCCATCAACCTGTTTTACCTCACCGATACCGGCCAGCGCGAGCGCCTCGAGCCCGATGCCACCGGGGCCGACTGCGTGGAAGTCACCATTCGCAACACGGCCCGCTGCCACAGCCAGGACGAGCTGCTGGCCCTGGCCCGGCAGCACCCCGAGCAGTTCAGCCCCAACGTGGTGCTGCGGCCGGTGTACCAGGAGCTGCTGCTGCCCAACTTGGCCTACATCGGCGGCGGGGCCGAGGTGGCGTACTGGTTCCAGCTGAAAGACGTGTTTGCCGCGTTTGGGGTGCCCTTTCCGCTGGTGCTGCCGCGCAACTCGGCCCAGTACATCAGCCGGGCCAACGGTGGCAAGCTGAAGAAGCTGGGTCTGGGCTGGCGCGACGTGTTCCGGCCGCTGCCCGAGCTGAAAAAGCAGGTGGGTGCCACGCTGGGCCAGGAAGAAGTGAGCCTGCAAACCCAGCAGCAGGCCCTGGCGGCCGCCTTCGCCCAGGTGCAGGACGTGGCCCAGCGCCTCGACCCGACCCTGGTGAAAACCGTAGCTGCCGAGGCCCAGAAAGCCGCTGCCAGCCTCGCCGGCCTCGAAAAGCGCCTCAGCAAAGCCGCCGAAACCAAGCACGAAACCGCCTACGCCCAGCTGGCCGCCCTCAAAGACAAGCTGATGCCCGGCGGCGGCCTGCAGGAACGCACCGACAACGTGCTCAGCATCTTGCTCAACAACCCCGGCTTTATCGCGCAGCTGCTCGATGCTTTCGAGCCGCTGGCCCTGGAGTTCACAGTACTGGAGGAGGAATAGTACCGCGAAAAACCCGGCCCGGCTGCTGGCCGGGCAACGCGGCGGTTTTACATTTGAAATCCTGGCCAGCTGCTTGCGCCAGCCTTTCCCGCATTTCAAGTGGACTTTCAAGACCCCGCCGTCGCTCCGGTTGCTCCTGCCGGCAACATCACCGAAGACAAGCTATTGGCGAGCATCTGGCGGCAACCCACGGCTACGCTGCGCTATGTGCTGGCCCATTGTCCGGATAAGTACGTCACCGTACTGCTGGTGCTGGGCGGCATTGCCCGGGCGGTGGGCCGGGCCTCGCAGCAGAATATGGGCGACCGTAATTCCACCGACAGCATCTTACTGATGGCGGTACTGATGGGCGGCCTTACCGGCTGGATTACGTACTACGTGTATGCCTGGGGCATGCGCCTGGCGGGCGAGTGGCTGGGCGGCCATGCCAGCTCCGAACAGCTGCGCACCGTGCTGGCCTGGGCGCTGATACCCACCATCGTCACCCTGGTCTTAACAATTCCGCAAGCCATTATTTTTGGCGACGACTTGTTCCGCAGCACGCCCGCCGATACGTCGGCTTTCGCCGAGAATGCCCGCCTGGCCTTCGGCCTCGTTGAGGTGGTTCTAGCCGTTTGGGCAGTCGTTATTCTGGTATGCGGCCTCCGCTTGGTGCAGGGGTTCAGCGTAGGCCGGGCGTTGGCCAACATGGTGCTGCCCGGACTGGTAGTGGTGAGCATTTTCGGGTTGTTTGTCGGCATTTTTAAGCTGCTATAAGTGTCGTCCGACGCTGAGGAAAAGGCTTTTCGGTAGTTGCGTCAGCGGTTCGCCTAGGGTTGGTGCCAACTCAGAACTATGCGGCAGCAACCGTAGCCAGTGCCCAATTAGCGAACCCCAGTTGCGGAATAGTTACACGGTGGCGGCCGGTTTGTAGAAAATATTCTTTTTGCCGGCTAAAAGCCGCGTAGCAGCGACAGAAATGCGGGGCTAATTAGCTGTCACCGCTACGCGGCTTTTTCGTTATTACACCACTTGCTGGCTACAAACCAGCCGCTGCTCTGCGGCTTTTCGCCCCTCACCTTCGCTAGTTTGGCAGTTTCCTGGAGGAAGAAGCAGAGCCATCGCCTCCCCTTCCTACGCCTGAATCTCGCCCGGCAGGTCCGCCAGCGCCCGCTCCACGGCGGCCAGTAGCTGCGCCAGGGCCTGCTGCAGCATGGCTGGCGGCTCGGCCAGGGCCGACTGCTCGCCCTGGTGCAGGCGCACGAGCAGCTCCACCGGCTCATCGATGTTGGCCACGCGCAGCGTGTGCAGGTTGGGCTTGATGTGGTGCACCAACTGGCCCACTTCGGGCCAGTTGCCGGCCGCGCCGGCGGCCCGCAGCTGGGCCACGCTGGTGGGCATATTGGTGAGGAAGGACTGAATAATTTTGTTGACGAACGTGGCCCGGCCCTTGGCCATGTCGCGCAGCGGGGCCAGGTCGTATACCGGCGCAAGCGGGGGCAGCAGGGCCTCCATTTTCTGGTAAAGGGTGGCCTCGTCGTAGGGCTTAGTGAGGCAGTCGCTCACGCCGGCGGCTAGGTAGCGCTCCACATCGGCCCGGAAAGCGTTGGCCGTGAGGGCAATAATGGGCGTAGCCGCCCGGCGCGGGTCGGGCAGTTGGCGCAGGCGCTGGGTGACGTCGATGCCGCTCAGGCCGGGCATCTGGATGTCGGTGAGCACAAGGTCGTAGTCGTGTTCGGCCAGGCGAGCCAGGGCAGTGGTGCCATCCTCTACTTCGTGCAGGTCCACGCCCCAGGGCTCCAGCATCATGCGCGCCACGGTGCGGTTGATTTCGTTGTCCTCAATCAGCAGCACGCGCGCACCGCGCAGGCGGCCGGTGTCGTAAGTGGCCGGGGCGGCCGGGGTGGTGGCCGTCGGGGCAGGGGCTTTGGACAAGGTGAGCGCGAAGCGGAAGCTACTGCCCTGGCCCGGCTTGCTTTCCAATTGCAGCAGGCCGCCCATCTGGGCCACCAGCGCGCGCGAAATACTTAGGCCTAGACCCGTGCCGCCGTGTTGCCGGGCCGTGTCGGCGTTGGCCTGGGTGAAGCTCTCAAACATGAGGGCCTGCTTGGCCGGCTCGATTCCCGGACCGGTATCGGCCACGCAAAACTGCACGGTCATGGTCGTTTTCGTTTCCGTAAGCAGCTGGCTGGTAACCGAGATGCTGCCCTGGGCGGTGAACTTGATGGCATTGCTCACCAGGTTCAGCAGCACCTGGTTCAGGCGGTGGGCATCGCCCACAATCCAGGAGTTCGGGTGGCTGTCGCGCAGAGGCTTGCTGTGAAATGCCAGGCCCTTTTCGCGGGCCTGGGCCATGAGCGGATGCAGGGCCTCGCCCACCGAGTCGCACAGATTGAAGGCATTGGCTTCGAGCTCTAGCTTACCGGCCGATATTTTAGCCATGTCGAGCACGTCGTTGAGCACGGCCAGCAGGTGCCGGCCCGACGAACTGATGACCCGCACCAACTCCTGCTGGCGGGGGTCGAGGCGGGTTTTGGCCAGCTGGGCCGTCATGCCCAGCACTCCGTTCATGGGCGTGCGGATTTCGTGGCTCATATTGGCCAGGAAGTTTTCGCGGGCGCGGGCCGAAGCTTCGGCCTCTTCGCGGGCGCGCTGGGTTTCGTGCTCGGCCATGATGCGGCCGGTAATGTCGTGGGCGTGCGAAATGATGTAGGGCTCCTGGCCCGGCTCGCGCATCACAAAGGTGTGGTAGAGCAGGTGGCGCACTTCCGCCTCGCCATTGGGCCGGGCGCGCAGCACCCGCAGCACGCCCTGGGCCTCGCCTGCCGCATCGAGGCGCGCCAGAAAAAGCGGAAAACTGGCCCGGTCTTCGGCCAGCAGGTAGTCCGCCATCGGCCGGCCAGCCATATCTTCCACCGCCTGCCCCAATAAGGCGGCCAGCGCCGGGTTCACCGACAGCAGGCGGCCATCTAGGTCGTAGGTGCAGATGAGGGCCTGGGCGTAGTGCATCAGGTCGCGGTACTGCTTTTCGCTGCGGGCCAGCGTGTACTGGGCCTTCTTCAGGTCGCTGATATCGGTGCTCACGCCTAGCACGTGCACGCTGCCGTCGGGCCGTTGCAACGGCCGCCTCACCGAGTGGAACCAGCGCGCCGCGCCCGAAGCGAGGGTTAGCTGGTCTTCGGACGTAATTTCCTCGCCGGTGGCCAGCACCAGGTCGTCGCCGATACCGGGCGGGCCAACGCGGGGCAGCGGGCTGCTGGGAGCCAGCAGCTGCTGGTGCAGCTGGCCCTCCCCGGCCAGCTGGGCCATGGCCCGGTTGCTGAACACGAGCTGGCCCTGGGCGTCGCGCACGTAAATGGCGCTGGGGTTGGTGTCGAGCACCTGCTGCATAAACTCTTGCTGCTCGCGCTGGGCGGCCTCGCTGCGCTGGCTGCGGGCCTCGGCTTCCACGCGGGCCGTCACGTCGAGGCCGTAGCCGAGCATGAAGGGCGCACCGGCTCCCACCTGGGCCAGCAGCTTGAAGTGGCGCTGGTGGTAGAGGTTGCCCGTGGGGTAGGGCGTGCAGTCGTCCCACACCACCGGCTCGGGGCTTTCGAGGGCCTGGTCAAATTTGCGGCGGCGCTGCTCGGCCAGCTCCATCGGGAAGCCGTAGCGGGCGCAGTATTCCGTCACGGTATGGCCCAGCAGCCAGGCGCGCTGGCCGGCATCGGGCACCGCCTGCGGGTTGGCGTAGATGTAGCGAAACTGCTCGTCGAGCACCACCACTTCCACGGGCAGCTCATCCAGAATCTTCTCGTAGAACGCCCGCTGGGCATCGCGGAACGAGGCCCCCCCGCCGGGCATCACCAGCTGGCTGAGCTGCTGCACCTTCTCGAGGGCGGCGGCTTCGTGGGCGCGAGCCTCGGCCAGCTCCTGCTCCAGCTGCCGGATGCGGGCTTGCGCCGACCGGTCGGGGTCGGGCAGCAGGCGGTCGGGCAGCACAGTAGAAAGGGATGAAGACACGAATAGCGGTGATATAGAGGTTACAAAGCCCGGCTTCCAGCTCCCGGGGCCAGCCAGGCGGGCGGCAGCGGGCTGCCGCCCGCCTGGCTGGCAAGTTACGCAACAGGCTGAAGTATGACCAGACCGGGTGTGCTGACATCCAGGTGTCTTCCGGGTTGCAACGAACGGCCAAGTCAATTATAAATAGAATAGGACTTACGCAAACGTTCGTTTTTTTAGCCCCGGAGGGGCAACCCAAATGGCGGCAACGATAATGGGTCGCCCCTCCGGGGCTTTACCCGTATTTATCACTGTTTGACTACCGACGGGTCGCCCCTCCGGGGCTAAAAAAACGGACGTTTGCGTAAGTCCAATAGAATTTAAAAAAGGTCGTTTGCTGATTTTATTCTTTCAGGGGAATTAAATATCGGATAAAAATAATTTCCCGTTCCTGCGCCTCCCCGCCTATCCTTCCCAATGGTGGCCGTTGCCAGGCCAATGGCTTTGGCGGCGGGCTGAACGGCAGCCACCCCATGCGTTAGGGCAGTAGCGCATTCGGAGTGGCGCATTCGGAGTAGCCCAAGCGCCAACTGTACTTTTAGCCCTGCCCTGCCCTGCGCCAGCATAGCCACCACGCCCATGCTTACCAAAGTCGACCTTCGCCGCGCTGCCCTGGCCCGCCGCATGGCGCTGGATGCCGGCGAGGTAGCCCGCCGTAGCGATAAGCTGCGCGAGAACCTGTTCCGCCAGTTTCCGGTGGCGCAGTGGCAGTGGCTGCATGTGTTTCT
This sequence comes from Hymenobacter sp., assembly GCA_025354605.1. Classification (GTDB taxonomy): domain Bacteria; phylum Bacteroidota; class Bacteroidia; order Cytophagales; family Hymenobacteraceae; genus Hymenobacter. The sequence continues at coordinate 8,736 of JANXMN010000374.1, forward strand.
GCCGTTGGAAAAGCGGAATGAGCCCGACACTTGGTCATTTATCCGCTGGGTGTGGGGCGAGGAGCTGCCGCTGCGTTTGGCGGTGCCCGTGGTGCAGGCCGATGGCAACTCGCTGAAACATTACGAGCTGCTGCCAGACGGCCAGCTCATCCTAAACCGCTGGGGCATCACCGAGCCGGTGCCCGACCCCATGACTGCGCCGGAGATAATGCCGACCGTGCTCGATGCCGTGCTGGTGCCGCTGCTAGCCGTGGACCGCGCCGGCCAGCGTGTGGGCTACGGCGGCGGGTTCTACGACCGGTTTCTGGCGCAGTGCCGGCCGGGCACGCAGTTTATCGGCCTCAGCCTACTGAATGAGCCGCCCGGACCGCCCATTACCGATGTGTTGCCCACTGACGTGCCGCTCACGGCCGTCATTACGCCGGGCCGGGTGTGGCGGTTTTGAGGGTTTGCAAGGGAAAAAAACAGACCGTCATGCTTCGACTGTGCTCAGCATGACGTTCTGTTTTTTTCCATTGCAAACCCTTTAAAACGTGCCACGCGCCGATTTGGTATGCCCCGAAAAATATTAAATTTTATTCATAAATACCCCACAATAAGAGAATAAGCCTGCGCGTTGGCTGGATAAATCTCACCCTTTTATCCCGCGCAATCTATGGCCGAAATTCAGCAGCAAGCCGGCAGCAGCAAGCCTGGCAAACGACGAGCAAAGAAAATGTCGACTCGCATCGACATGACGCCCATGGTGGACCTGGCGTTTCTGCTGCTCACCTTCTTCATGCTCACCACCACCTTCGCCCGGCCCTATACCATGGAGCTGAACATGCCGGTGAAGAGCCACGAGCCGACCAAGGTGAAAGCCTCAGAGTCGCTTACGATTCTGCTCGGTAGAAACCACCGGGTGCACTACTTCAACGGCCTGAATTCGGCGCGGGAAGGCGCAGCAGCAGCCCTGCAAACCACTTCTTTCGGCTCCGACGGCATCCGCCGCGTGCTACAGGCGCGGCAGCGGCAGCAGCCCGGGCGGCTGGTGGTGCTCATCAAGGCCAGCCCGGAAGCGAAGTACCAGGATATGGTGGACATTCTGGATGAAATGAACATCAGCCACCAACAGAAATACGCGCTCGTGAAAATCACGCAGGACGACCTCAACCTTCTCAAAACCAACTAAATTATGATGACCAATGCCCAACTGGCCACGGCCAGCCTCGACGACATCGTATTCGATGGTCGCAACCGCCAATACGGGGCCTACCAGCTCCGGGCCAGCTACCAGCGCCACATGACGCGCGCCCTCATCATTGCCACGGCCATGTTTGCCCTGCTGATGGTGTTCCCAGTATTGGCGCATTTGTGGGCGAAGGATGTGGTGTTGCCGAAAACCCGCCCTGTTATTGCTCAACCGCAACCGTTTGGCCCTACTATCCCCCTTCCTCAACCGGTGACTCCTCCGCCGGCCACCCAGCGCACCCCACCACCGTCGATGCCCACTGTGAAAAACCTGGTGCCGGTGGTGGACAAGGATGATAAGGTGACCAATCTCAATGATGTACCCAACCAAAAGGACCTGGAGGATAAAGAATCGGGCGCGCGCAACATTGAGGGCGACCCCAAGGCGGCTAATACGCCAATCGATGACGTACCCTCAGGGCTGGAAGATGCCACCATCAAAGAACTGGTGAACACGGTTTATATTTCTGTTGAGAAAATGCCCGAGTTGCCCACCGGCGGGGGCACGATGGGTATCGTGGCCGCCATTCAGAAGGTGGTGCGCTACCCTTCCCAGGCGCTGCGTAACGGTGTAGAAGGTCGGGTTTTCGTGAGTTTTACTGTGGACCAGAAGGGCGACGTGACGGACGTGAAAATCGTAAAGGGCCTGGGCTATGGCCTCGACGAGGAAACCATGCGCGCCATTAAAACGCTGCCCCGCTTCATTCCCGGCAAGCAAAACGGGCGCGAAGTAAGCGTGTCGTTCACGGTACCCGTAACGTACAAGATTCAATAGTTTCGGCAGGGGCTTCGGCCGCTGCGGTTGCTTCCTGGCCCCTGCCGTGCCTCGCGCGGCAGGGGCTGTTTATTTAGCCGCAGGCTGGGCCGCCACGCTTACAATGCGGGCCTGCCCCCAGGGCGCAATGCTGACGCGCACCCGCAGCGGGTGCCGGCGGCCCGCTTTTTCGAGGCGCAGGCCGCTGCCTTCGGGTACGTAGTAGCGTTCGAGGTTGAAGCGCAGGGTGAAGGAGCCGCCGTACACGTCGGTTACCCAGCCGCGCAACACGGCTTGCCCCACGCCGGGCCGGAGGGCCTGCGCATACACGCCCACGGCGGTGCTGAGGCTGTCGGGGCCGGGTGGAGCCAGTAGCACGAACACGCCCTGACGCCGCCGGGGCGGCTCGGAGCCGTGCCAGTGCGCGAGGGGCTGGGCGGCAATGGCGTAGCCCAGGCGCACGAAGTCGCCGTAGAGCAAGTCGCGCGGGTCGATGGGCGTGGTGGCCAGCACCACCTGCTGGCCCAGGGCCGTGGTGGCGTAGCCCGCGCCGGCCACGCCCAGCACGTAGAGCACCTGCGCCGCCACCAGCAGGCGCAGCAGCGGCCGGTGGCGGGCCGGCTCGGCCAGCCAGGCGAGTGGGTCAGTCATCTGCTGGAATTATGCGTGTTGAATTATGAGTTGGCTCTGAGGCTTCGGGTGCATCGGCGGTTACTACGGCGGGGTGGCCGGCCTGCTGGGCCACGGGCGGGCCGGCGGCGGCCAGCAGCTGGGTGTTGCGGCGGCGCAGGTACCAGCTCAGGCCCAGCAGCAGGCCGCCGCCGAGCAGGAAGAACAGCGACTTATCCATGAAGCCCCAGGTGAGCTTGAAGTAGGCCACGGCCGTGGCCGCCACAAACAGCACCGCCCCGATGGTGAGCTGCTCGGCATCCTGCTCGCGGTTGGCGCGGGCCAGCACCGAGCCGGCGTGGGCGTAGAGCACCACCAGCGTGGCCACCGCCAGCGGCAGCCCCCCCGGCAGATAGAAGCCCGGCAGCAGCAGCAGCCAGTCGGGCAGCGAGGCCAAGCGGCCCCGCGCCCGCTTGCCGGCTATCGACAACGCCAGCAATGCCCCCAGCGCCCCCAGATACGGTAGTAGCGGGGGGCGCAGAATATTGGCGTAGGCATCGGTTTCGCCGAAAATGGCCAGGCCGAACATGAACAGGTAAGCCGCTACCAGCGGCGGCCCCTGCAAAGCCCGCCCACCAGCGCGGCGCGGCTGCCAGTCGCCGGCCGCGTAAATGGCCATGGCCGGTACAAAAAACCAGGTAATCTTGGCGTGGAGCACGATTATCAGCAGGCCCGCCTGCCACAGCAGGCCGGCGGCCAGCACGGTACTGGTTACGGTATCGGGCCGGCGCCACCAGTAGTAGCCCACGCCCAGCGCCACCAGCGCGGCCGTGGCGTAGCTGAAAATACCCAGCGCCTCGGCGCAGTAGGTTTGCACGGCGGCCCCAATCAGCACCGTGAGCAGCACCAGCAGCCGCGAGCCGTAGAGGTAGCACAGGGCCACGCCGGCCACCACCCAGGCCAGCAGGCCGCTGGCATCGTAGCCCACCAGCTGGTAGAGCTGGCTGGTGAGAATGATGCTGGCTCCGAACAATAGCAGCCCCAGCCCGATGAGGCCGTGGCCCAGGTCGGGGTTGCCGCGCCGCAGGAAGTAGCTGCCCGCGCCATAGCTGCCCAGCAGGCTGCCCAGCAGCAGTGCCAACCGCAGGGCGGCGGGGAGGCCCTGCCAGTTGGCGGCCACCACGCTCAGCCCGCTCAGGCCCACCAGCACGCTGCCCAGAATCGGAAGCAGCCCCAGGGCCGGGCTTTCCTGCGGGTAGCGGGCCAGCAGCTGCTGCCGCTGCGCCTCGCTGATGAGGCCATCGGTGACCCAGCTGGGGCTTTCGGTATCGAGGAATTTGCGGGACAAGCTTCAGTGAGTGAATCGGTGAATGGGCGAATGAGTGAATGAATGGGTGAATGAATGGGTGAATGAGCACGCCCGTAATTTCCAGCTGGCGCAAAGGAACATCATCCTGACTTTACTCATCCATTCACTCATTCGCTCATTCACTCATTGCCTTCACCGCCCGCGTCATCTCGCGCTTGCCGGGCGGGCCGGGCAGCTTCTCCGTCAGCCAGCCGGCGGCGCGCAGGTTGCGGCGAAACTGGCCCTGGGCGCAGTAGCTCACCAGCACCGCGCCGGGCGCGGCGGCGGCGTAGAGCTGGGCGAAAATAGCTTCTGTCCACAGTTCCGGCTGCTTTTCGGGAGCGAAGGCATCGAAGTAGATGAGGCCGTAATAGCCGGCGGGCAGCGCTGCCGCTTGCAGCGACTGGTGCCGCTTGCACAGCCGGAAACCAGGCATTAGTGCCACCGGCGTATCCCAGGGCGCAGCGTGCAGCTCAGCAAATAGTTCTTTGATGGGGGTGCCGCGCTCGTCCCACTCGGGTTGCAGGGCCGCCACCACGGCGGGCGGCAGCGGATAGGTTTCCAGGCCGTCGTACTCGACGGATGCGCCGGCGGCCTGGGCCACTTCCAAGGTCAACAGCGCGTTCAGTCCGGTGCCGAGGCCAATTTCGAGGATGCGCAGCGGCTGGCCCGTTTCGGCAGCAGCAGCCAGCCGCGGGGCCAGCCCGTGCCGGACGAACACGTGCGCCGACTCCTGCCGCGCGCCGTGCCGGGAGTGGTAATGCTCGTCGAGCGCCGGCACGTAGAGCGTGGCCGAGCCGTCGGCCGTGCGGCGCACTTCTACCTTTGGCCCGCCGGAGAATTCCTCATTCTTCATTCTTAATTCTTCATTGAAACCATGCCCCGCGTAAAAGTAGCCCTGCCCGATACCTTCTCCTTCACGACCGAAATCCCGGTGCGCATCACCGACCTCAACTACGGCGGGCACGTGGGCAACGACGCCATGCTGGGCCTGCTGCACGAGGCGCGGGTGCATTTCCTGCGCAGCATCGGCGTGCCGAACGATTATGACGCCGTCACCAAGCTCGGCCTCATCATGGTCGACGTGGCCGTGGAGTACAAGGGCGAGGCCTTCCACGGCGACGTGTTGCGCGTGCGGATGGCCGGCACCGACCGCAGCAAGTATGGCTTCGACGTGGTGTACCACGTGCACAACCAGGCCGGCAAGGAAATAGTCCGTGCCAAAACCGGCATGCTCTGCTTCGACTACAACACCCACAAGCTGCGCCTGCTGCCCGGGGAGCTGGCCGCCCAGCTACTTTGAAGGTACGGCGTGTTGAATGGTAGCCTTCGCAGAAAAAAAGTGGTACAAGGCTACCTGCCAGGTAGCCTTCGTAGAAAAAAAACGGCGCAAGGCTACCTGTACCTATAGTGAAGTGTTCTGCAAGCAAGAGGTAGAAACGCACTGGTTGGAGTCTCCACATCGCCCAATTTTCACAATTTATTTCGTGATGCGAAATTATAGGACTCACAGTGCGCAGGCCCTAAATAACCACGTTGCGCACCAGTTGGGAGCGTGGACGCTGGATTATGCGTGCCTGGTGCCGGTCTCACGGAATCAGAGTTTCCGTATCCAAAATCGCGGGCCAGGATTCGCCTCGTGCTCTGGCGCAGGGCACATGCAACTGCCGGGTGGTGAGGCGGAAGCCCTGCCTGCGGACTGACAACGCCCCCCGTACCGTACCGGCGGCGTTACTTTGGCTCCTTATTTTCACCATTTCCCGCGCTTATGTTCGGCCTGAGCTACGCCAAGTTCGATTCCATGACCTACGTCATGCTGTATAAAAACGGCCGGCTGGTGCGCGAGGGGCGCGGGCTGGCCTTTTTCTATGCCACGCTGGGCAGCTCCATCGCGGCCGTGCCGCTGGGCTCCAACGACCTGCCGTTCATCTTCAACGAAACCACGGCCGACTACCAGAGCATCAGCATCCAGGGCCAGCTCACCTACCGCATCACCCAGCCCAAGCAGCTGGCCGAGCTGCTCGATTTCACGGTGAACAGCAGCGGCATCTACAAGAAGAACGAGCTGGAAAAGCTGCACCAGCGCCTCGTGAACGAAGCCCAGACCGCCACTTCGGCCTTCGTGCACGGGCTGGGGCTGAAGGATTCGGTGCGCTCGAACAAGGCCATTGAGGCCGAAATCGTGGCCGGCCTGCAAAGCTCGCCGGCAGTGGCGCTGCTGGGCATTGAGGTGCTGGGCGTGAACATTCTGGCCGTGCGCGCCACCCCCGAGATGGAGCGCGCCCTCGAAGCCGAAACCCGCGAGCGCCTGCAGCAGGAAGCCGACCAGGCCGTGTACGAGCGCCGCAACTTCGCCGTGGAGCAGGAGCGCCGCATCAAGGAAAGTGAGCTGAACACCGACATCGCGGTGGAGGAAAAGCGCAAGCAGATTGACGAGAAGCGCAGCGAAACGCAGCTCCAGCGTGCCGCCAACGAGCGCAAGCTTCGCGAGCTGCAGGTGCAGGCCGACATTGCCGTGGAGGCCAGCCGCGCCCAGTTGCTCCAGCAGCAAACCGCCAACGAGCGCCTCGCCGCCGATGCCCAGGGCTACGTGACCGAAACCACCCTGCGTCCGTTCCAGACCATCGACTGGCGCACCCTCACGGCCCTGCAAAACAACCCCAACCCCCGCCTCAACATCGCCCTGGCCTTCCGCGAGCTGGCCGAGAACGCCGGCAAAATCGGCACCCTCAACATCACCCCTGATTTATTGGATGGGCTGCTGCGCGACGAGCCCGCGCCCGATGGCCCCAGGCCCGGCGGCGAGGCCCCCACGCCGCCGAAGTCTGGCCGCCGGTAGCCATGAGTGCGAAGCTGGAATACGCCATCGTCGTCAAAAGCAAAACCCGCTACGAAGCGCTGCTGGAGCGCTTCAATACGGCCGGGCAGGCGCGTTTCTACCTCAAGCGCAAGGCTGGCCAGGAGGCCGACAGCAACGCCGAATTCGAGGAATATGCCCAGGAGCACCAGCGCATCGAGGCCGCCGTGGCGCAGGTGCAGCGCGAGCTCACGGGCGTGGTGAAAAGCAAGGTCGTGGACCGCGCCTTCCTTCCCTCCTTCCTCTTTGCCGACAACCAGCTGGTGATTGTGGTGGGCCAGGACGGGCTGGTGGCCAACGCCGCCAAGTACGTGGGTGGCCGCCCGCTGGTGGCCGTGAACCCCGACCCCGACCGCTACGACGGCGTGCTGCTGCCCTTCCGGCCCGAAACCTGCCGGGCCGCCGTGCAGCGCGTGGTGGCCGGCCGCGCGCTGCTGCGCGAGTTCCGGCTGGCCGAAGCCCGCCTGAACGACGGCCAGCGCCTGCTGGCCTTCAACGATTTGTTCATCGGGGCGGCCTCGCACGTGTCGGCCCGCTACCGCATCAGCTTCGACGAGGCCCACGAGGAGCATTCGTCGTCGGGCATTATCGTGGCCACGCCGGCGGGCAGCACGGGCTGGCTCAGCTCGGTGTTCAACATGACGGCGGCCGTGGAAGACTTCGCGGGCGGCCTGGGCCGGCTCGATGCCTACCCCCGGCCTGCCGCCGACGAGCTGCTGTTCGTGGTGCGCGAGCCATTCCGCAGCAAGCGCACGCAGTGCGGGCTGGTAGCGGGCCGGGTGCACGCCGGGCGTCCGTTGCAGCTGGAGTCGCTGATGCCAGCCGGCGGCGTCATCTTCTCCGACGGCATCGAATCGGACTTTCTGCGCTTCAATGCCGGGGCGGTGGCCACCATCGGCCCGGCGGACGAAGTAGCCCGGCTGGTGCAGCCGGGGTAGCAATGCCCTTAAAAAGCAGGCTGCACACAGGTTCGACGGTTTTTACAGTTGCGCAGGAAAGTGGATATCGAGCGACTTTACAAGTCCGGCATCAACGGCTATAATTTCTGCGGCTGTTAGTTCGCCCAGCTTTCCCTGAATTAGGGTCAGCTTCAGGGTTGCAAACTTGCTGGTGCGGATTACCGATGGCAGCTTAAGTCCATTTTGGGCACTGGGCGTCAGAAGTACATCTGGGGGCTGTGCCTGAAAAAGCTTGGTGGTAATGAAGGCTAACGTGGCATCGACCGAGTCGAGTGCCAGCACGAGCGCCGGTCTTTTTTTCTTGCCCGAAAGGTCAGTGAAAGGGAAATCAACAAATACAAGGTCTCCTTTCTTCATACTCTACTGTTTTGAGGTGGGGATTCAGCCAAATGTAGCACGAAGTTACGAAGAAATTTAATTATTCAAAGCCAGTTATCCATCTGATACTTCTCAGGGGCACTAAAATTGTCTTTACTCGCGAAGAACAGCGTCATTTGTATCGCTCTATCATATCCTCATCGGTGTACAGGTCGGGCTCGTCGTGCAACCAGTCAAAGGCCCCGCCGTTTGCAGCGAGCCATGTCAGGTCGCGGCTCAGCGATTCTTCCTGTTGCTGGTTGGCCAGGGTCAGGTAATACTGTTGCAGGTCGATATCCTCGGTCGCTTCTTTTACCGCGCGGGCAAGTAGCGCCAGCACTTCAGCTGCCTTTTCTTCCGGCAGTTGGCCCAGCAGTTGAGTGACTTGAGTGATGATGTCTTGCTTACTCATGGGTGGGCGGCTTAGAAAGTTCTTCCTGCAAAATACGCCGGCCGCGCCAAAAGTTCAGCCGGGGAACCCAACGCTCTGTCGGCTTGTATCTTTGCACTATGCTGCTCGAACTGCCCCTCGCCCCCGTTATTAAGAAGCGCGACATCCGCAAAACCTCGTCCGACGAGCTCAAGGCCTTTATGGTCGAGCACGGCGAGAAGCCCTTCCGCGCCAAGCAAGTAACGGAGTGGCTGTGGAAGAACACCGCCGCCACGTTCGAAGAAATGAACAACCTCTCGGTGGCCACCCGCGCGCTGCTCGACCAGCACTTCGTCATCAACGGCGTAACGGTGCAGAACCAGCAGCTCAGCAGCGACGGCACCATCAAATCGGCCTTCCGGCTCTACGATAACAACATCGTGGAGGGCGTGCTCATCCCGCACGATACGCGCATGACGGCCTGCATCTCGTCGCAGGTGGGCTGCTCGCTAACCTGTAAGTTCTGCGCCACGGGCTACATGGACCGCAAGCGCAACCTCGACGCGGCCGAGATTTACGACCAGGTGGTGCGCATCAAGGAGCAGTGCGAAAGCCAGTACGGCACGCCGCTCACCAACATCGTGTACATGGGCATGGGCGAGCCCCTGCTCAACTACGCCAATGTGGTGGAGAGCGTGCGCCGCATCACCGCGCCCGACGGGCTGAACATGGCCCCGCGCCGCATCACCATCAGCACGGCCGGCATTGCCAAGATGATTAAGAAGCTGGCCGATGATGACGTGAAGGCCAACCTGGCCCTCTCGCTGCACGCGCCCACCGATGCCAAGCGCAACGAAATTATGCCCATCAACGAGGCCAACTCCCTGGCCGCGCTCAAGGAGGCCTTGCAGTATTACCACCAGCAAACCGGCCGCAAAATCACCTACGAGTACATCGTGTTCGACGGCTTCAACGACGGCCTCGACGATGCCGCCGAGCTGCTGAAAATATCAAAGTGGCTGCCCTGCAAAGTCAACCTCATCGAGTACAACCCCATCGAAAACGCCGACTACCAGAACGCCGACGCCGACAAAATCACCGCCTTCCACAAGTTCCTGGCCGACCGCGGCGTGCAGACCAACATCCGCCGCTCGCGCGGCAAAGACATTGATGCCGCCTGCGGACAGCTGGCCGTGAAGGAGGAAAAAGCCGCCTAAACTGCTGCGGCTGAAAACCCAAAAAAATGGCTGGCGTTTCGCCAGCCGTTTTTTTTAAGCCATTAGGGCCCGTGCTTACTGCTTCACGCTCTTGCCGAAGCGGAAGGAGAAGTCGGCATACACCGGAACAATCCTGGTCGAATAAAACTGGCCGCCGGTGCTTTGGCCGGTGGGCACATACTGGCCACTGCTGGTGTAGTATCCGCCGGGTTCAGTGTGCTCGAACTCGTAGTAGTAGAGGGCCCCCAGCCCCAGGCTGGTCCGCCGCCAGTTGAACTTGACGCCGTAGAGGCCCGCCATGCCAGCCGCGTGGTCGGCCACGATGTAGTTCTCGCTCACCAGTGACATCAGGCGCGAAACCCGCGTCTGGGCGCCAATCTGAATGATGGGCGTGGAGCCGATTTCGCCCTCCACAAATCCGTAGCCCAGGCCGGCCGTAATGTTGTTGTCGGCGCTGCCGTAGGTGATGGCTCCGTAGCCGATACCCGCCCCAACCCCCGAACTATTGCTGTCAAAGCTGGGAACCCGCACGTAGAGCAGGCCAAAGCCCGCGTGCAGCTTGTTGCCGATGGGGTAGCTGAGTTTGGGTGTGAAGGCAATAAACTGGTTATCGAGCCCCGTGCCCGGAAACACCGATACATAGCCCCCCAGCGACAGGTTGTTGGTGATACCGTAATTGATGCCGACCAAATACACGTCCACATCCTGCAGCACGGCCTCGCCCTGGCGCAGGCCCCGGGCCGTGGGCGCAAAAAACAGGCGGTTGCCATTGCCGATATCGTAGTAGCCGGCTTTGCTGGTACCCGCAGTTACGCCCGCCACCGTTGCGGGGCGGGGACTCTGCAAATCGGCCTGGCGAATCTGGCTGCGCTCCAGGGTGATGTGGCCCAGCTCATTGGCATCGAACTCTAGCGCCTTCAGGTTGATGCTGACCAGCGTACCGGTGAACGTGGTGCCCTGCTGGGTTTCGACGCGGTACATGCGGCCCAGCAGGTAGGTGTTGGGGGCATCGGCGGCGGTATTGGCCGGCAGCGTGGCAGCCGGGGGCGGGCTGGCGGGCGCGGGCAGCGGCGGGGCCGTGGGCGGGGCGTTGAGCACCGGCGGCATGGTTTGGGCCTGCACCGCGCGGCCGGCCAGGGCTAGCAGCGCGAACAACGGAAGTAGGAAATGCTTCATTTGAAGGGGGAGTTTCCTCAAAGATGCTGCTTTTGCACCCATTGGTTGCAAACCAAAAAGTTGCTGTCCGGGACTTTTTACCCGCCCCTTTTCATCAACCTGCATCAGCTCAAGACACAGACAATTAATTGAATTACAACTATTCGACCCACCAAATCCAGTTTTTTACCCTTGTAATTGCAGGACATTTCGCCCCCGTCTTGGTGCGCCTACTTGCGCCAGCTGCCGGTAGCGTGCGGCCGGCCGGTGGCCTGCTCCTCGTCCGACTCGCCGGGGGCCACCTCGCACAGCTGCACGCGCACGGCGTGGGCCTTGGGGTGCACCTTCTGTCCGAAAGTATCGGCGAATTCCTGGGTGAACTCGGCCCCGAAGAAGATGATGAGCGAGGAATAGTTGACCCATAGCAGCAGCACAATGGCCGAGCCCGCCGCCCCAAAGGCTGAGCCGGGGTTGGACTTGGCGATGTAGAAGGCGATGAGAAACTTGCCAATCACGAAGAGAAGCGCCGTGATGAAGGACCCGATAAGCACGTCGCGCCAGCGGATGATGGCATCGGGCAGGAAGCGGTAGACCATGGCAAACAGCAGGGTGGTGACCCCGAGCGAGAGCAAAAAATCAACAATCTGAATGGCCACCACCCCGATAATGGGCAGCAGGTGTTGCAGCCAGCCGGTGAAGGCCGTGAGCACGGCGCTGATAACGAAGGAAATGAGCAACAAGACGGCCACGCTCAGAATGAGCCCGAACGAGAGAAAGCGCTGCTTGATGAAGGCCCCGATGCCGATGCCTTCGGTTTTCACCTTCAGGTTCCAGATGTCGTTGATGCTTTCCTGCAGGGTGACGAAAAACGTGGTGGCCGCGAATACCAGCGTGGCCACCCCGATGGCCGTGGCCACCGGCCCGCGCTGCTGTAGCGTGAACTTGGCAATGCTGTCCTGCAAAAACTTGGCTGAGTCGGCCCCCACCAGCCCTTTCAACTGCCCGTACACCTGCCCCGAAATGGCCTCGCCGCCGTAGACGGAGCTGGCGATGGTGATGACGATGAGCAGGAGCGGCGGCAGCGAAAAAATGGTGTAGTACGACAACGCCGCCGCGTGGCGGAAGGAGTTGTTGTTGCTGAACTCGCTCGCCGAGGACTTGGCCACGGCGAGGATATCGGAAAACTTGTAGGAAGTGGCCATGCGGGGCGGCGGTAATAAAAGGGGGCCGCCACCCGGCGGCCCTTCTCCTCCCGTCTACGGACGGCGGGGAGACGCGTTGGAAATTTTGGCCCATCCAGTGGCGCGGGCCGGGCCACCGGGCCGGACCAGTGCCGTACTTTGGGGCCGGCCCACCGGTGCGGCCGCCCGTAAACTCCTGCCTGCCATGCGCGCAACCTTCTTTTTCCTGTACCTGGCCGGTGGCTTGGCCCTGGCCCAGCTGGCTGGCTGCTCGGCCGCCCACGATTCGGCCAGCCACGGCACGGCCGCCGCCAACGGTTCGTACCCGGCTGCCGCCGGCTTCAACCAGGCCAGCTCCGATGCGCGGGCGATGACCCTGGCCGATGGCGTGATGCGCGCCATGGGGGGCTACGAGGCCTGGAGCCGCACCCGCTACTTGGCCTGGAGCTTCTTCGGCGGACAGTATCAGGTATGGGACAAGCAAACCGGCGACTTCCACTGGGAAAAGGACTCGCTGGTGGCCAACTACAACCTGCTGGCCAAAACGGGCCGGGTGTATAGCCGGGGGCGCGACATTTCGGCCACGCCCGCCGGCCAGCAGCTGCTGGGCAAGCTCAACGGCATCTGGATAAACAACGCCTACTGGCTGCTGCTGCCCTTCAAGCTCAAGGACTCGGGCGTAACGCTGGGCTACCAGGGCCCGGGCCAGACGATGGCCGGCACGCCCGCCGAGGTGCTGCGCCTCACGTTTGCCAACGTGGGCGACACCCCCCAGAACCGCTACGAGGTGCTGGTGAACCCCACTACCGGCCTCGTGGACGAGTGGGCCTACTTCGCCAACGCCGCCGATGCCCAGCCGGCCTTCCGCCGCCGCTGGGCTGACTACGCCCGCCACGGCCAAGTGCTGCTGGCCGCCGACCGCAGCAGCGCCGCCAAGCCCGCCCGCCTCGACCACATTGCCGCCCCCGCCACCCTGCCCCCCGGCACCATGAGCAGCGCGACCCCGATTGCGCGGCTGACGGACTAGAGCCGGAAGAATTGCCGGAATATGGCGGCAAGCTGAAAAAAGGAACACCCGGCCGCACCCAGCGTAGCCGGGTGTTCCTTTTTTCAGGTCATTGGGCCTTCCACCCGGCTTGCCAGCCAATAGCAGGCCGGGGCTGGCCCTTTGCTTTGGTCGGCCTAATGACAGCGGCGAACGAGGATTATGAAACGAATACAGAAATACATTGCATAATTCCAGATAAATCTTATGTTTGAGGGCTTGAATAACTCTCGCGTGGCCGCAATTGGCTTTCAAGATGTTTCGTCCTCATAATCAGGCTTGTCTTTTTCAATTTTCTCTGTTTCCTAACCATTACCTTTTTTCCGTGTAAAGCAATTTTTCCCTTCACCAATCTGGCGCACACCGTAAACTTGGATGGCGCAAATGGCGGAGCCGCAGCCGGGTTTCGTGCTCATTCTTTCTCATCCTTCATTTTTTTGCATGAAAAAAGCATTTACCTCCTTAGTGGTGTTCCTCGGATTATTTCTGGGCACCATTCCAGTAGCCCAGGCTCAGTTCGAGTTGGTTTACAACTCTTCGCAAGTAGATAAAGTGAGTGTGCCGCTGGCCGTGCCGGCCGCAGGTGCGCTCACGTTGGAAGCCTGGGTGTACTACACCGGTGCCGCATTTACTGGTAGTTACAATACCGTGCTCGAGTTCGACAACGACGCACCTTATTTTGGGGTCACCGGCTCCGGAGCTCTGACCTTGTACCAGTCCGTAACGGGCGGCACCGTACCGGTACAGACCTGGGCCCACTTGGCCTATGTGTGGGACGGCACCAACAGCACAGTTTACATCAACGGGGTACAGGTGGGCACTACTACGACGGCGCCCGCGCCTCGCACAGGTGGTGCCATGGGTATTGGCTACAATGTCGGCGATACTGGCTGGGATGGCTCTATTGATGAGGTGATGGTGTGGAACTCGGCCCGCACGGTGGCCCAGCTGCAAGCGGACGCACTCCTGCGCCAAAACCAGTCGAACACGCTACCCGGCAGCCCCGCGGGCTTGCTGGCTTACTTTAAATTCAATGAAGGCAGCGGGCAGACGACGGCTAACCTCGCTACCGGCGGGCCGGCGGGCACGCTGGGCTCCACCACCAGCGTGGAGGTCAATGACCCGGCGTGGGCAACCTCGCCTGTTATACCCAACAACGCCCTGGCCTTGGACGGCACCGACGATAACGTGAGCATCCCTTTCTCGGCAGCGTATGACCTGACCACGGCCTTCACCATCGAGACGTGGCTGAAGCCCACCGGCAGCGGCTTCGCCACGCAGGACGTTATCTGCAAGTCGTCGAACACGCAGAACACGGGCTACATCTTCCCCCGCACCGACGATACCTGGAGCTCGCTGCGCATCTGGCTGCACCGCGGCGGCGGCTGGAGCCAGTACACGGTGCCCTACGCGGCCTACGTGGGCAGCTGGCACCACGTGGCCGCCTCCTACGACGGCACCACCGTGCGCATGTACATCGACGGCCTGGCCGTGACGCCGGTGGCCACCGGGGCGGTCACTACCGGCCCGGTGGCCACCAACAGCAACCCCCTGGCCCTGGGCAACCAGCCGGGCTATAACGAGTACTACCGCGGTGCCCTCGACGAGGCGCGAGTGTACAACGCCGTCCTCACGCAGGGTCAGATTCAGGCCGACATGTTCAGCACCGCCTCGGCCCTGCCCGCCAACCTCAAGGCCAGCTTCAATTTCGACGAGGGCACGGCCGGCGGCAACAACGCGGGCATCGCCATACTCGCCGACCAAAGCGTCGCCGCCAACAACGGCACGCTGAACAACTTCGCCCTCACCGGCACCACCAGCAACTGGGTGCGCAGCTTCCCCACCATCACCGGCATCTCGCCCAGCAGCGGCGCCGCCGGGAGCAGCGTAACCGTGAGCGGCACCAACTTGCTCGACGCCAACGGCTTCAAGTTCAACACGGGCGCCGTGGCGCCCTTTACCACGCCTACCAACGACTTTTCCACCACCCTGACCGTGCCCGCTACGGCCAGTACGGGCCCGGTGAGCGTGAGCTCGACGACGCTGAGCAGGTACAACGGGCCGGTGTTTAACCTCCTGGCCGGCGACTTGGTGGTGAGTACGACGATGACTATTCCGCCCGCCACCTACAACAACATCACCGTGACCGGCCCCAACGGCAACGGTACGCTCGGCGGCGACGTGGTGGTGAACGGTGCCTTGGTGGTGCAGAGCGGCGGCACTCTCGCCGACGGCTGCAACCTCTTCACCGGCACCGGCACGTTCACGCTGGCGGCGGGCGGCACGCTCAGCATCTGCCGGCCCCGGGGCATCCTGGCCGTGGGCGACCCGCAGGGCAACGTGGGCACAGTGCGTGTGACGGGCGGCCGCTCGTTCGCCTCCGACGCCAGCTACATCTACGCCGGCAGCGACGCCACCGGCTCGGGCCTGCCCAGCCAAGTGCGCAACCTGAGCATTACCGTACCCGGCGACGTGGCTCTGAGCGCCCCCACCAGCGTCACCCAGGTGCTCACGCTGAGCAGCACCGCCAATCTGGTGCTGAGCGGCAACGCCCTGAGCCTGCTCTCCAGCGCCAGCGGCACGGCCGTGGTGGTGAACTCCGGCACGGGCGTGGTCGTGGGCAACGCCACGGTGCAGCGCTACATCGACCCGAGCCTGAACGCCGGCCCCGGCTCCCGTCACTACAGCGCCCCGGTGGCCAACACCACCGTGGCCGACCTGGCCACGGCCGGCTTCGCCCCCACGCTCACTGCTTCTTACAACGCCTCGGCCACGCCGGGCACCACCACGCCCTTCCCCACCGTGTTTGGCTACGACCAGGCCCGCGTCACGCTGGCCAACAGCTACGCCCCCTTCGACCGCGGCTTCGTGGTGCCCGCCGCCGGGGCCACGCCCCTGGCCGCGGGCCAGGGCTACGCCGTCAACATTGCCGGCAACCAGCTCGTCGACTTCGTCGGCACGCTCAACAACGGCACCCTGCCCCTGGCCCTGAGCCGCGTGGCCGGCAACACCGATGCCGGCTGGCAGTTGCTGGGCAACCCCTACCCCGCCCCGCTCGACTATGCGCTCGTGGCCGCCGGCGACCGCCCCAATCTGGATGCGGCCATGTATGTGTTCAGCAGCTCCGGTCCTTACGCCGGCACCTACCGCAGCTACGTGAGCGGCGTGGGCAACTCCGTGCTGCCCGTGGCTCAAGGCTTCTTCACCCGCGTGAGCGCGGGCCAGACCAGCGGCTCGCTCACCTTCCGCAACAGCCAGCGCCTGACCGCGCCCGACCTCACCGCCTTCCAGCGCGGCACCACCACTGACACCCGCCCGCTCGTGCAGCTCGACCTGCGCGGGGCCACCGGCCCGGCCGACGCCTTCTACGCCTACGCCCAGGCCGGGGCCACCCCCGCCTTCGACGCCCAGTTCGACGCCGAGAAACTGGCCAACTCCACCGGCCTGAACCTGAGCTCCACCGCCACCTCGGGCCAGCACCTGGC
>JANXMN010000416.1 GCA_025354605.1 Hymenobacter sp.
CCCTGGGCGGGCTGTGCTGCCTGGCCAGCCCCACCCCGGATGCTCCAGCTGCGCCGAGGCCAGCCGCCGGGGAGGGGCACCGGATTTGCTGGCAGGAAGGCCGGCGCTTGCAGTGGAGCGACTTCTGCGCCACAACGTATCCGAAGAGCGGTAGCGGCAATCCCGCCACCAGTGGTGGCTTAACGACTTCAGCAATCAGCTCGACGCCTGTTACGGAGAACGGCATTCCTACCTACCGGATAGCCTGCGTGTTTGTGGGGGATTCCTCGTGGGTGAACAACGCGTTGGTCAAGACGCCCCAGGAGCGGGCCCTGGTGTTGGCCCATGAGCAACTGCACTTTGACATAGCCGAGCTCAGCGCCCGCAAAATACGGCAGCACCTGGCCCAGCTCCGGCGAGCCGGCCAGAACCTCTACAGCCCGCAGGTTACGCAGGACATCATCAGGTTGCAAAGCGACGAAACGCTCGATGACCAGCTAGATGAATCATATAAAACACTTAATCCCAAAATAGCAATTCCGGAACTTAAGCGCTGGCAGTTGCGCCTGGCCCGGGAGTTGAACAAACTAGCGGCTTACAAGTCCACGGCTGCTACTTGCCCGTAGCGGCTGATGCTGCGCAGCAAACCCACAACATTTGTTCACCGACCGGGGCGCACTTCGTAGTAGGAAAAACTAGAGCATAGGAACCATGGGGCAAAGAACGGTACATGTACCAAAGAGCGGCGCGCTCAAGCGCCGGGCGACCATCGTTATCAGCCAAAAACCGTAGTCCATGGGGGCAAGCGCTCACCTCTACCTGGCCCTGGGCGGGCTGTGCTGCCTGGCCAGCCCCACCCCGGATGCCCCAGCTGCGCCGAGGCCGGCCGCCGGGGAGGGGCACCGGATTTGCTGGCAGGAAGGCCGGCGCTTGCAGTGGAGCGACTTCTGCGCCACTGCGTATCCGAAGAGCGCCAGCGGCAATCCCGCCACTAGAGCCGGCTTAACGACTTCAGCAATCAGCTCGACGCCTGTTACGGAGAACGGCATTCCTACCTACCGGATAGCCTGCGTGTTTGTAGGGGATTCCTCGTGGGTGAACAACGCGTTGGTCAAGACGCCCCAGGAGCGGGCCCTGGTGTTGGCCCACGAGCAGCTGCACTTTGACATAGCCGAACTCAGGACCCGCAAAATACGGCAGCACATCGCCCAGCTCCTGCGAGCCGGCAAGTACCTCTACAGCCCGCAGGCTACGGAGGATATGAGCAGGTTGCGAGGCGACGTAACGCTCGATGACCAGTTAGATGAATCAGACACGACGCTTAATCCCAAAATAACAATTCCGGAACTTAAGCGCTGGCAACTGCGCCTGGCCCAAGAGCTGAACAAACTAGCCGCTTACAAGTCCACGGCTGCTACTTGCCCGTAGCGCCAGTCCCTCGCCGCGGCGCACATTACTACCGCACTCGCCGAGGCGGGCCAGTGCCAACCTTAATCCCAAAGCCTCTGCGACTCATGGCGCTGAGAACGCCAGGGTTTCCAAGAGTGGCCCGGTTCGCATAGGGCGGTATTCAACCATGTGCAAGACGCGAGCGGCGTAGCCAGCACAATATGCACCGCCAATGGCTCATCAGGGAGCAGGTGGTTCAGGCAGGCTACGTAGCGCCGTTCCACTCCCATGTCATCGGGCATGGGCACCAAAACTTTGCCAAGCGTCACCTGGTCGGGGAGAAAGATAATAGTGGTCGCGTTAGGGTCCGCGTCGAACACGCTGGTATCGCCCACCCGTGCCATATCACCTTCTGCCCTACCCTTTCACAATCATTTCCGCCACTTCGCGGCCGGTGGCCAGCGCCGCGTTCAGCGAAGGGTAGGCGGCCCAGTCGCCGCAGCGGTAGAGGTTTTCGGCCAGTTTCAGGGGCTGCTCGGGCGGCTGGCCGGCGTGATAGACCGGCAGAGCGGCCGCGATGCGGTAGGTGCGCAGGTGCTCCCAGTCGCGGGCGGCGGGGCCGAACCAGCCGGCCAGCTCCTGGCGCAGGCCCAGCACCAACTCCGACTCGCTAAGGCTGCGTTCGCCGTGAGTGCTCACGGAAATGAGCGCGCGACCAGCTGGGGCGTAGGCCCCGCTCACGTCGGCTGGGAAGGCGATGTTGTGGGCCAGGGCACCGGGCGTGGCATTGAGGCGCAGGAGACGGTCGTTGCGGCCGGGCGAGTGGCCGCCGGGCGTGGCAAAGTAGGTGCAAGTGGTGAGGCGGGCGGCCGTGGGGAAGCTGCCGGCTTCGGTACCAGGCGAGTCGTCGGGGTTGCCGCTGCGGCCGGCCAGCAGGCGCAGAGTGGCCAAGCCATCGGTGGCCAGCACCACGGCCGCGCCTTGCAGCACCTGGCCAGTGGTGAGGCGCACCTCGCGGCCGTTGACGATGCCGGCCACGGTAGTATTGAGCTGCACGGTGCCAGCGGGCAGGCGGGCGGCCAACTGCTCGGGGAGCTGCTGCATGCCCAGGGCCGGCACGGCCGCTTCGCCGGTGATAAACTGCTGGAACACGAACTCGAAGAAGTTGCTGGCCGTGGTCAGTTCACGGTCGATGAACACGCCGCCGAAAAAGGGCCGGAAGAAGGTGTCGATGATGCGCTCGCTCCAGCCGTAGCGGCGCAGAAAGCTGAGCGTATCGGTGGCCGGGCGGGCCAGCAGCTGCTCGGGCGTGTAGCGCAGCAGGTGGCGCACCATGCTCAGGATGCGCAGCTTGTCGGGGAGGGTGCCGATTTCGGAGGTGAGGGCCGAAAAAGCGGCCAGCGGCCGTTGCAGGGGGTTTTGCAGGGTGGTTTCGGTGCCTTCGGGCAGGCGGATGACGGCCCCGGACCGGAAGGCTTTGAGGTGGAGCGCGCCGTAGTCGAAGAGGCGCCGGGCTTCGGGGTAGTTGGTGAGCAGCACCTGGAAGCCGCGGTCGAGCCGGAAGCCTTCGGGGGTGAGGTCGGTACGGACGCGGCCGCCCACGGCGTCGGTGGCTTCGAGCACGAGCACGGAGCGACCGGCGCGGTGCAGCCAAGTGGCGCAGGAGAGCCCGGCCATGCCGGCCCCAATGATGATGACGGGTTTAGAAGAAAGAATCATACGCGAAAAGCCTCCCGATGCGGTTTCCAGCCCTACTCGGCGGCGGGCTCGGGGGATGTCTGGCTTACCCTAACGCGGGCCTGCCCGGAGATGTTCAGCCCGGGGCTTTGCCTGATGCCGTGCGACCGGACTCCGGCCCGGCCACCCCGCCGCCCAGCCCGGGCTATTATTCTGGCAGCCCGGACAGCCGCAGTGGCTGCCATTACGCGCCAGCCCCGCTACGGAACAACAGCGGCAGCATGAACGATGATGCGGGGGATTTCGGGGGAATGCAAGCCCGATTTATGCAAGCAGGAGTATGAACTTTCAACTACCAATCGAGAGCCAATTAGGAGCCGTCGAGAAGGGAATTATACCATTCGAGCGGTGGGTGGGAGGAAGATGGGGCCGGCGGGGAGCAGGGCACCACGGGATTTGACACGGCCGGAGGCGGGTTGGGGGCGTCGAAAAGGGGCCTGGATGGAGCGAGGAAAGGGTTGGGGTGGGCAGCGGGGACTTGGGGACGGACGCGGGGCAGTGTGGGGAAAGGGGGAAGTGGGGAGAGCTAATAGTTGGCTGAAAATAGGGTGAAATAGTAAAAATGCGGGATGAGCTAATCGGAGAAATTGCATCTTTTAATGAAATAGAAAAAGGCGGGCATTGGGGGCTGTTTGGTGAAGCACTGCTATATACATTTGCTAACACCAGCGGTCTGCTGGCCCTTTCCCCGTTTCTCATGCTCAATCTATCGATGTCGCAAAGCGACCTGACGCGCGTATTGCCGCTGGCCTGGCAGAACTACCAGGACCATCAACCCAAGCTGGCCGGGTACAAGGCGCGGTACACACCGGAGCTGGCCACGGCGGCGCAGGGCCGCATCGAGGCGGCGCTGCTGCTGCCCGACGTGCAGGCGCGCAACGCCGACCCGGAGCTGACCCGGATTGAGCTGGTGACGCAGGGCCGCGAGTTTCTGGAGGTGTGGCAGTGGTTGGAGGGGTACATCGAGGGGGCGTATCCGGGGGAGGCGAGCTACAAGGCCATGCGCGACGCGGCGGGCTACAAAAGCTACGCGGCGGCGGCCGGCTCCGACTGGTCGGCGATGACGGCGCTGATGAATTCGGCCAAGCAGTTTGTGCAGTTGCACGACGCCGAGCTACAGGCCAAAGGCGACATGCCCGACACCTTTGCCGCGCGGGTGCTGGCGGAGGCGGCCGACGTAGAAACCCTACTCCGACGCATGGCCCGCGAGGCACAGACGGCTACGGACGGCACATCGGCCCGCCTCACGGCGCTGCTGGCCTGCCTGGAAGAATTCATGGTGGTGAGCCGCGACGCGCAGCGGGTGTTTCTGCGGCAGCCCGACGTGGCGCGGCTGTTTCAGGTAGAATATCTGCGGGGCCTGGTGGGGGGCGGGGCGCAGGCGGGGGTGCGCGGCACCCTCACGCTGGCCGATGGCGGCCCGGCCGCCGGAGTGCCGGTGGCCATCGCGGGCCAGACCGATACGGTGACGGATGCCGACGGGCGCTATGCGCTGGCCGTGGCGGCGGGCAGCTACGCCGTGGTGCTGGGCGGCAGCGGCGGCTGGGCGCGGCAGGAGCTGCCGGTGACGGTGGAAGCCGGGGTGAAGAAGCGGGTGGATGGGGTGGTGGGGAAGGCGGGGTAGAGTAGTGGTAAGCGGCCGGATTTGGGTTGCTGGCCGTTGTTTTTGGTCTGCGAGTTGCGGCAATACAAATGTTGGTTGCCAATTTATGAACGACACTAAACCTTCAATTAATTTCTCAACACATGATAACTGATATTTTTAAAACAAATTCTACTAAAAGCTTATGGACAATGCTTGTCTATTTTGTGCTTTGCTTTTATTTCTTTGGTGTCATTATGATGGTGCATTTTGTTGGCTATAATCGGTTTGACAAAATCCACGAACATATTCAAGCAGCGATGGAAATTTTCAATCATCGCATGACCTTGCTTTGCTATGTACCAGCAGGAGTTTTACTATTTTTTTCAATTGCCTTGTATTGGTTTAGCCCAAGTAATTTTCCACGATGGATAATTATTTCCATTATCATATTGACAGCTATTTCAGTTGTAACAACGCTATTTTTTATTGCTCCAATACATGCTACTCTGCCTGCGACAGGATTTCAAGAAAGTATTCAAAATAAGCTGATTTCAATCAGTTTATATTTTCAGATTATACCTTCATTCGCAACAGTATTTTTAGCATTGATATTGCTAAATAAATATTTAGCTGACACAAAATCGTTAGCAAAGTGGCTATTCATATTGGCCTTCGCCTTAATTTTTTATACAGCGGGAACAGATTATGTTGAAACTTTAATTTATTATCCGATATGGTCTGTTATCGGCGAGAAAGATTGGCTTACTTTTAGACATGAAAGCGGCCTGTATTTTTTCCGAGTATATTTAATCCCATCCTATTTCCCTTTGATTTTACTTATATTCCTTAATTGGTGGCGGCCAAAAGGAATTCCCAAATTATTCGTACCTATCGCTTTGTTTTGTGTTCTCTTTATTTTAGGAGTTTCTGCCACATATTTCATACCTAAGTTGCAGGTAAAGCTAAATGCAGCTTTTTCTCAACAATTAATTGAAGACCTTAATAAGAATCAATTTCCATTGAGAGGTATCCCAGAACTAATTTATTTCATAGTGACGGCATTTATGTTCGTAAAAATTGGACAGCGAAAAATTAGTGAGGACAATGCCTAGAACAGAAATGGCAGGCAACAGAGGTTTGGTATTATTGGGTCTGAAAAATAAGGGCTCAGGTGTAGGATTTCAATTTATCTTTAGCACAAGGTTGAGCTGATGCTTCCTGATTTCCGATATAACGTCAATCCCTAAACCGTTAGGTCTTACGTAGCGAGAGTTTCGTGAAGCGTCATTCGTGACTAAAGTATCAGGCGAGGCCGCGCCGCATCTTGAACGGCCCTGCTGACACGTTTTAGTAGCCTTTGCCACTGGGGTGGCTGGGGGCAACTGGCGGCATGGCGAGGCTGAACGCGCGCCAGTTGGCTGGGCGTTTAAAAAAGAAAAGTAGCGGCAGGCGCTAACCGTCAGTTGCGAGCATCATGACACACCAAAACAATTACGGACTCATGAAAAACATACCTGTGCTGTCACTCTTTGCGCTCAGCATGTTGTCTTCATGCAATGAGCGGGTAGACTATACGAAAGCGGAGCAGTATATCAGGAAATCGGAAAAGCAATGGGCAGAATCTGTTGCTTCCGGCGATACAGCGGTGATAAAGCGAATACTTGCCGCCGATTTTATTGGTGTAGACCCCAAGGGCAACCACTATAATAAAGCAACAATGGTCAGAGAAACAGCAACGGGGCCACAGTATTTTCTATCGAATCATCTCAACGATGTCAAAATTCGTTTTTATGGCAACTTTGCTATTGCCCAAGGCGACGAAACCTGGGTAAAAAAATCCGATTCTTCTTCAGCAAGATTTGTCTGGACTGATACGTGGATTTTGCGCGATACTACCTGGGAGATACTGGCAGCTGAAGATTTAATCGCGCCTGTTGGTAAAGAGTAAGCAAGCTGTAGCGGATAGGTGGTTTTCCGCTATGCTGGCTGCCGAATAGCTACTCCTCCGGCTCTTACTATCCGCTGCGGGGCTGGCTGAATAATTGCTGTCAGCTTATCAGTCGTCTTTGTGAAACTGCTCGGTTATTTCCTTGACGATGATGCCGAATTTTCGGATGATGCTACGGATGATGAGGGTTTTGCCATCGGGCATGAGGTACATGCACTGGGTCATGTTCACGTGGTGGATTAGGCCTTTGTCGGCTACTTTTAGCCGAAAGCTCCAAGTGAAATAATTGCCGTATAATTCGCCGTGGGCCGTGCCGGTGATGTCGCTCCCGGTCGCATCGACGTGGTGGGCGTCGATAATTTTAAATTTGAAATTGCGGTGGGTGGGCTTGCTGTCTTCGGAATGGAGGTCCTGCTCCATGCTGAGGATGCCGTTGGCGAATACCCCGGCCGTTTGGGTGGTAATGCGTTCGGAGGGCTGGCCGCTGCGGGATTCTATCACGCCGGCAGAATGGGTGTGGCCGCCGAAGAACTTTACGGGGTCGATAACCGGGGTGGTGCTGCTGAAGCTTTCGGGCTTGAGCGAGGAGCAGCCGGCTAAGGCAAAGAGGCTTAGCAGGGCGGCGAGAACGGTGTTTTTCATGCGGGCGAAAGGAACGGCAAGGGGGCGCGGGCCGGAGAGGCGCGGCACCCTTACGCTGGAGCCCCATACGGAAACGGCCAGAACGCGGCTAGAACAGCTTGGGCATCTTGTGTTCCTTCCATTTCTTCCGGGTTTTCATCGTCCAGAACTCGGCCACGCCGGGGCGTTGCAGGCTGATTTGCCAGGCACCCATGGCCTGGCCCAGGCGGTAGCCGGTGCCCTGGTCCCGCGGAAATTTCTGCTTGATGAGGGCGTAGTCGGCGGCCGAAATATCCTTCCCGATTTCGCCGTGGCAGCGCAGGCACAGCTGGTTGTTGAGCACGATGGGCCGCTGGTAGAAAAACACTTCCTGCGAGGGCCGCCGGATGGTGCGTAGCGTGTCGGGCTGCATTTCGGCGGCCGTCAGGGCCGCCTGGTGGGCGGGGTTGCGCGGGCGGGTGCTTACGCGCCGGGCGGTAGCCTTGAGCACGCCGGCCAGCGAATCGACGGCGCGGTAGGTTTCGGGGTGGCAGAAGGGAAGGGCGCGGGCCACGCCGCCGGCCGCCAGCTCGCGGGCCAGGGTGCGGCGCAGCAGCGAGTCGGCGGTAGCCGTGAGGGAATCGCCAGCCCAGCGGGTGGCGCGCAGCAGGTCGGCGGGCATGATGCGCTTCACCTCCCAGTTTTCGGCCTCGATGCCGATGCGCTTGCTGTCCTTGAGGTGCTCGACCTGGTCGGGGCGGCAGGCGGCGAGAGCCAGCAGCAGCCCGGGCAATACATAGCGGTGGACAACGGTGGCAAGCCGGCCGCACCGGGCCTTGAGGTGGTTATTCATTGACGGCGTAGATGTTGCCCAATACGCGGTAAAAGTCGCCCTGGGCGGCCGGCTCAATGCGTTCGGCCAAATAGAACTGTCCTTCCCGGCGAAGGTTTTTCGGGAACTGCACGTGCCAGTCGTGATAGCCGGCCTGCGCGACCCGAACGCGCAGCTTGCCGCTTTCGCGGACGCAGCGCAGCAGCACGCCCTGGGCATTGGTCGGGGCTGCTTCCAGCACGTCGCTCTGCACGGCGGTTACAGTACCGTTGGGTGCCTTCACCACCTGGGCCGGGGCCGCGGTGCCTTGCTCGGCCTGGGCAATGGCGGCTTCGCTCACATCGAGGCAGGCAAAGGTGCCGCTCGTGGTCACCAAGTAGAGGCGCTCGTCGAAATACTGCATAGAGAGCGCCGAGCCGCAGCCGGTGGCCAGCTTCCATAGGCGCTGGCCGTCTTCGCCGAAGCAGTAGACCGTCGAGGAGCCATCGGCGGCAAATACGTAGCGTCCGCCCGGTGCGGTGGCGCACGACAGCACCGCACCGTCGGCCTGGTAGGTTTGCAGCAGCTGGCCTTCCTGGCCGAATTTCAGGACCTGGCCCGTGCCGGTGCCGGCGTAGGCGTGGAGGCCGTCGAACCAGCCAAACAGCACCTGGCTGG
>JANXMN010000124.1 GCA_025354605.1 Hymenobacter sp.
GCCAATACCGTAACAGTGACGGTGACCGATAACTCCGGCAACGCTACCAGCCAGACGGCCACCGTGACAGTGCAGGACAACATGGCCCCCGTGGGAACCGGCGCGGGTGTGTTGCCCGCGGCTCCCGCCCTGGCTACCAGCAACGTACCCGAGGCCAGTAATTACGGCGTTGTTTATCAACTTGATGTGCCTACTGCGGGTGCAGCGTTCAACAACCTCGCCAGCGTGCCCTACACCGTCAACAACTCCGGCGTGACGATGCCCACCCCAGCGCGGGTGGCTTACTTTATGGAGCTGACCAATGGCAGCACCGGGGCCGTGAGCTGGGCCTGGGCCTCGATGGACAACTTCGCCACCACCCTCACCCAATTGGGGGTGCCCCACCCGACGGCCAACAACGTGACCTGGCACCAAAGCGTGACCAACCTGACCGTGGCCGCTAGCGCTGGTGCGGGCCTGACTACGGGAACCAACATTGGTACCGGCCGGGTGGAGCTTTGGACCGGCAACTATGGCCAGGCCAACTCGGACAACGTGCCCGGAGCCAGCGGCAGCACTTACGACTTTGGCGACCAGTTTATCACGGGCAGTGGCTACGGCTCATTTCAGGTGCACAACGTGACCGCCGGCCAGACGGTGCTGGCTTACAACAACTGGGGTACCGCGGGCGGGGCCGGCGACATAGGCATCGGCAACCAGGGTACTGGCAGCCCCGACTGGACCTTTGCCAACAATGCCGGCACCTACTCGGTGAAGCGCATCTATGTGCTGGCCCTGAACGGCGGCTCGTTCGTGCAAAATGCCACGCTTAATATCCCCGTGGGCGGCACGGCGACGCTGGCCCAGAACCAGGTGTATACCGGGGCTACCGACAACTGCACCGTGACGTCGGTGGTGGTGTCGCCCACCTCCTTCACCTGTGCCAATACCGGCGTGAATACCGTGCAAATCAGCGTGACCGACAACTCGGGTAACATGACCACGCAGTCGGCCTTCGTGACGGTGACCGTGCCCGTGGTACCGGCCGTCACCTGGCTCGGCAACAGTACCGACTGGAACGACTGCCTGAACTGGAGCTACGGCCGCGTGCCCAACGCCACGACCGATGCCGTAATACCAGCCGGCCTCAGCACTTACCCTAACCTGAACAGCGGCATCCTCAACGCTCTCAACCTGACCGTGGCCAACGGGGCCACCCTCACCCTGGGCAGCGCCGCCACCTTGCAGGTATTCGGCAACTGGGCTAATAACGGCACGGCTACGCTTGGCGGAACCGTGGCCTTCACGGGCACGGGCACCAACCAGCAGGTGGGCGGCTCAGCGGCCACCACGTTCAGCACGCTGACCGTGAATAAATCCGCCGGCACCGTCACCCTGCAGCGCGACATCGACGTGAGCACGGCCCTGACCCTGACCAGCGGCCTCGTGAACACCACCACCAGCTACCGGGTGCGGCTCGGCAATACCGCCACTTTCAGCGGCGAAACCGAAACCAGCTACCTGACCGGAAATATGGAGACGACCCGCACGCTGAGCCCGGCCGGTACCAGCAGCACCTTCGGCGGCATGGGCCTCACCCTGGCCACCAGCGCCGGCAACCCCACCGTGCCCGGCGTCACCCGCGTTATCCGGACCACGGGCACCGGCCTGACTGGCGTGGGCAGCAGCGTGAGCGTGAAGCGCTACTTCGATATTCAGCCCACCACCGACACGGGCCTGAACGTGAGCCTGACCTTCAACTACCTCAACCTGGAGCTTAACGGCATCGCTGCCGGCAACCTGACCCTGTTCCGCTCGCCCAACGGCACGGCCG
Source organism: Hymenobacter sp. (assembly GCA_025354605.1). Lineage (GTDB taxonomy): Bacteria > Bacteroidota > Bacteroidia > Cytophagales > Hymenobacteraceae > Hymenobacter. The sequence continues at coordinate 1,814 of JANXMN010000124.1, forward strand.
GCCCGTTTCAGCCGGCGTCTTATACCACCCGCAACGCCGCCAGCAAGGTGGTGACGAGGACGGGCATCGGGGCGCTCTCGCTCTGGACGCTGGGCAACAGCGCCAACCCGCTGCCCGTCGAGCTCACTGAGTTCACCGCCCAACTCCAGGGCCCCGAAGCCGTGCAGCTAAAGTGGAGCACCGCCTCGGAGAAGAATGCCGACCGCTTTGAAGTCGAGCGCAGCCTCGATGGCCGCGCCTTCGACCGCATTGGTACCGTGCCCGCCGCCGGCACCAGCAGCAGCGCCCACGCCTACCAGCTGCTCGACCACCACCTGCCCCCCGGGGCCGCCCAGCTCTATTACCGCCTGCAGCAGCTCGACCTGGACGGCACCGCCAGCTACTCGCCCGTGCGCCTGGTGGCCAGGGCCGCCGGCCCCGATGCCAATGCCCTGGCCGTGTACCCCAACCCCACCACCGGCCGCGTGCAGGTGAGTGGCTTGCTGCCCGGCAGCCCGGTGCTGGTGCGCGATGCCCTGGGCCGCATCGTAGCCACGGCCGTGGCCCCGGCCGATGGCGCGGTGCTGACCCTGACGCTGCCCGCCACGCTGGCCAGCGGCGTGTACGTGGTGCAGAGCGGCGGCCACGCCGTGCGCCTGGCCGTGCAGTAACCCCGTTTCGGGCCTGGCCCCCATAAAAAGCCCCGTGACCCGGCGTCGCGGGGCTTTTTGGTGCGCGCCGGGCTGGCGCGGCCCCTAAGGACGCGCTGTTTTAAAGCGGACTGGCGCTGTGCTGATTAGCCCGCCCCGGCCGCCGGGGCGGCCGGGCCAACCCGCAGCCGGCCGACAGGAGCGGCCGGGGCGTTCGGCTGCTAAATGGTGGCTACAGGGCCCCAACGGGCATTTCTATTGATTATTTACGTATGAGCATATCCGGCTTGCGGCAATATTTGATGCTACCTTTAGCCCAGCCCGTAACAAGCTGGCCTGATTACCGCTACTCCTACCCTAACGCCCGGCTTATCGGCCAGGTCTGAACCCTGGCAATCACCTTGGCGTGGCTTTTTTCTTTGCTTAAGTGCCTGAGCCATCAGCCGGTAGCCGGGCTGGCCCTGGCACTGCTGCTCGGGGCTGGCGGCTCGGTGGTGGCCCAGGAGCTGCCCGGGCTGATGCCCCTGGATTCGGCGCAGCCTGACCGCGCGTGGCACCGGGGGGCCGCGCCGCCGGCCCGTACCTCGCGGCTCAGCCAGCCGCGGCGCGTCGACAGCGTGCGGGCCCTGCTGGCCGCCCACCCCCGGCCCGATTCCGTGCGGGTGAAGCTCTTTGCCAACCTGGCCGATGAAATAAGCGTGACCGACCAGCGCGCCGCCGGGCCCACCCGCCGCGCCGCCTGCGCGCTGGCCCGCCGGGTGGGCAACCCCGACTTCCTCGATGAAGTGCTGCTGGACCTGGCCGACCACTACATTGCCCTGGCCGAGTACGACTCGGCCCGCCGGCCGCTGGGCGAGGCCCAGCGCATCTTCACCCGGCAGCACGATTTGGGCGGGCAGATGCGCTGCCTGGGCCGCCGCGCCCGCATGGCCGACCAGCAAGGCCGCCTGGCCGAGGCCCTCGCCTACTGCCTGCGGGCCATGGCCATGAGCTCGACCGGCGACCAGCGCCGCTTTCATACCAGCCTCCAGATTCACGCTGCCAGCCTCTACACCCGCCTGGGCGAGTACGCCACCGCCGATACTTACCTGCACGAGGCCCTGGCCGTGGCCCGCCGCTACGAATACCCCGACCGCATCAACCTGGTAATGGGGGAGCTGGGCGAGCTGGCCCGCCGCCAGGGCCAGTGGGAAAAAGCCCGCCGCTACTACAGCCTGAGCATTGCCGTGAGCCGCCAGATTGTGGTAACCGACCAGGCCACGGTGCGCGCCGTACGCTTCCATCTGGCCGACGTGACCGAGCGCCTGGGCCAGGAAACCGAGGCCCAGGCCCAGGCCCGCGCGGCCCTGCACGATGCCGCCGCCGCCCACGACGTGCTGCTGCTGCCCCAGCTCGAAGCCCTGCTGGGCCGCACCTGGCTGCATCTGCACCGCCCCGACAGCGCCCTGGCCTACGCCGGGCGCGCCCGCCAGGCCAGCCAGCAGGCCAACAGCCTGGAGGGCCTGCGCGCCGCCTACGACGTGCTGGCCCGTGCCCACGCTCAGCACCACGACTGGGCCGCCGCCTACCAGGCCCAGCTCCGCTTCCAGACCTACGACGACAGCCTGACCGGGGCCGACGTAAGCCGCCGCACCGCCGCCCTGCGCTACGACAACGAGGTGGCCCGGCACCGCGCCGACCTGCGCCTGGTAGCGCAGGGCGAGGAGCTGGCCCGCCTGCGCCGCCAGCGCCTGGCCGCCGGCCTGCTGGCGCTGGCCCTGCTGGCCGGCCTGGGCGCGGCCGCCCTGCTGTGGCGCTACCGCCAGCGCCAGCGCCAGCGCGAAACCAACCTGCGCAACCGCATTGCCGCCGACCTGCACGACGACGTGGGCACCCTGCTGAGCCAGATTGCCCTGCAAAGCGGCCTGCTCCAGGAGGGCCTGGCCGATGCCGCCGGCCAACGCCAGCAGCTGGGCGAAATCACCGAAGCCAGCCGCTCGGCCGTGCGCCAGCTCAACGACGTGGTGTGGAGCCTCGATGCCCACAACGACCACCTGCCCGACCTGCTCGACCGCCTGCGCGACTACGCCTACGAGGTGCTGGGCCTGGCCGGCCTGGAAGTCACGTTCGATTTCCCCACCGAGTTCCCCGACCAGCGCCTGTCGGTGCTGCTGCGCCGCAACCTCTACCTCATCTACAAAGAGAGCCTGCACAACGTGCTGAAGCACGCCCCCGGCGCGACCGCCGTGGCCGTGAGCCTGCGCTACGTGGCCAGCAGCCTGCCCCAGCTGGTGCTCGAAGTGCGCGACAACGGCCCGGATGCCGCGCCCGCTACCGCCGGGCCGGGCCGGCGCTCGGGCCACGGCCTGCGCAACATGGCCACGCGGGCCGAAGCCATGGGGGGCGCGGCCACGGCCGGGCCAGTGACCGGCGGAGGGTTTCGGGTGCAGGTGGCCGTGCCGCTGGCCAGCCCGCGC
>JANXMN010000465.1 GCA_025354605.1 Hymenobacter sp.
GATGATATGCGGCCGGCCTGCCGGTTGAAGGGCAAGGTCGATTTGATTGTGAACCCCTCGGCCAGCCACTTTGCGATGAGCAAAACCGACGTGCGCTACCAGCTGGTAATGAAGGCTTCGCGCACGTTCGATTGCACCTACCTCTACGCCAATTTGCTGGGTAATGAGGCCGGCCGCATCATCTTCGACGGGGAAATTCTGGTGGCCCGCAACGGGCATTTGCTCAAGCGTAATCAGCTGCTGAGCTTCAGGGAAGTGGATTTGGAGTGGGTGGACGTGGATTTTGCCACCCCGCTGGTTCCGGCCGTTGAAATCGAGCCCCTGCCTACGCCCGACGAATACAAGGAGCTGAATCAGGCCATGAGTTTGGCCCTGTTCGACTACCTGCGCAAAGCCCGCAGCAAGGGCTTCGTGCTGAGCTTGAGTGGCGGGGCCGACTCGTGTTTCTGCGCCGTGGGCGTGGCCGAAATGGTGCGCCTGGGCGTGGCGGAACTGGGCCTGGACGAGTTCAAGCGGCGCAGCGGCTGCTTCCCGCCTACGGCGGGGGATGAAGAATTAAGAATGAAGAATGAAGATTTAGCCGTGCGGGAAGGGGAGTCAATTCCTCATTCCTCATTCCTCATTCCTCATTCCCAAAAGGAGCTGGTGGGCCAGCTGCTCACCTGTGCCTATCAAGGCACGGTCAATTCTTCCGACGATACGTTCAACTCGGCCAAAGACTTGGCGGATAGCATCGGGGCGCGGTTTTTCAACTGGGAGATTGATGGGGAGGTGGCTGGCTACGTGGGTAAGATTGAGGGCGCGCTGGGCCGGGCGCTGACCTGGCAGACCGACGATTTGGCCCTGCAGAACATTCAGGCGCGGGTGCGCGCGCCCGGCATCTGGCTGGTGGCCAACGTGCTGAACTGCCTGCTCATCACTACCTCCAACCGCTCGGAGGCCAGCGTGGGCTACTGCACGATGGACGGCGACACGGCCGGCAGCATCTCGCCCATCGCCGACGTCGACAAGGACTTTGTGAAAAAATGGCTGCGCTGGGCCGAAACCGAGCTCGGCTATACGGCCCTGCGCCACGTAAACGCGCTGCAGCCCACCGCCGAGCTGCGCCCCCTGGCCGACCAGCAGACCGACGAGCGCGACCTCATGCCCTACACCCTGCTCAACCGCATCGAGCGGCTGGCTTTTTACAACCGCCTGAGCCCGCGCCAGGTGCTGGCCACGCTGGAAACAGAGGAAACGGGCTTCGACCACGAGCAGCTGAAAACCTTCGTGCGCCGCTTCTACACCCTCTGGAGCCGCAACCAATGGAAGCGCGAGCGCTACGCCCCGAGCTTCCACCTCGACGACTACAATGTGGACCCGCGCTCCTGGCTGCGCTTCCCGATTCTGAGCGGTGGGTTTGCCGAGGAGCTGGCGGCGCTGTAGCTCCTGCTGGTACCACTAGCAGTTGATAACTCGGTTAATCAGGTAGTTGAACTAATTTTTGGAGCTGTAGCGCAAGTTTTTGTCAGGGAGTGGTCCTAATCTTGTGTAACCTTGGTGAGCGCGGCAACCATCCGTGGCATGAGCTGCAAAGGTTTATTTCTAACTTTCAGTCCCGGCTCCTGTGGCTTACCCAATGGCGTTGCTTTTACCTGCTGAGCTGCCGGCTTGCGCCCGGATGCCTGCTCCGGCCCGCGACACCGATGCCGAGCTGGTGGCGCAGCTGCAAGGCGGGAGCGAGGCGGCATTCCGGATGTTGGTCGAATGCTACCAGGCCCGTATCTACCGCACGGTTTTCGCCTTGCTGCGGAGCCCGGAAGAGGCGGAAGACGTTGCCCAGGAGGTGTTCGTGGAGGTTTACCAAACCATTGGTCGGTTTCGGGGCGAGGCGGCGCTGAGTACCTGGCTGTATCGCCTGGCTACCTCGCGCGCCCTGAAGAACCTGCGCCGGGCCCGGGCCAAAAAGCGCTTCGCCTATTTCACCAGCCTGCTGGGTTTCGATAACGACCTGCTGCACGAGCCGCCCGACCACGCGCACCCGCACACCTTGCTCGAAGGCCAGCAGCAGCTGGAGTTGCTGTTGGCCCACCTGGCCCGCCTGCCCGACCAGCAGCAGGTCGCCTTCACCCTGCGCCACGAGCAGGAGCTGAGCTACGAGCAAATCGCGGCCGTGCTCGGCACCACCGTGGCGGCCGTCGAGTCCCTGCTGTTCCGCGCCCGGCAAACGCTTCGCAAATACATTCAACCGTCTTTTCGCCATGTCTGATTCTGCTGCCCGCCCCGATGCCGACCCGGAATGGGAGGACCTCCTGCGCCGGCTGCGCACCCACCCCCCGGCGCAGCCCCGGCCGTTTTTCTACAGCCGCGTGCAGGCCCGGCTCGCAGCCCGCGCCCGCCCGCCCTGGCTGCCGGCCTGGGTGCGCCGGCCCGCCTACGCCATGCTCCTCGGGGCGCTGGTGCTGGCCCTGAGCGGCGACGACGCGGCGCTGGCTGCGGGTGCGGCCCCACCGACGGCCAGCGTGCCCGCGCCGCATTGATGGCGTTGCCGCTGCCGCTGCCAGCGCATCAAGTGCCTCCAGCTGCTGCCCGGTGCCAAGCCGGGGGCTGAGTACCTTTGGTCATCTATTTCATTTTCGCCCGCATGCTCTCCTTTCTCGCCACTATTTTCTGGAACGTTAACCCCATCATCGCCCACATCGGGCCGGTCACGCTGCGCTGGTACGGGCTGTTTTTCATGCTGCCCTTCGTGGTAGGCACGTTCATTCTCACGCACATCTACCGTTCCGAGCGGGTGTCGCCGCAGTGGGTTGATGTGATTACGATATACATGCTCATTGGCACCATTGTGGGGGCGCGGCTGGGGCACATGCTGTTTTATGACTTTGAGGCGCTGAAGGCTGACCCGATGGTGGTGTTCAAAATCTGGCAGGGCGGGCTGGCCAGCCACGGCGCAACCATTGGCATCCTGCTGGCCTGCTGGCTGTTTGCCCGCAACAATAAGTTCGACTACCTGTGGGTGCTCGACCGCATCGTGATTGTGGTGGCGCTGGGCGGGGCCTGCATCCGCACCGGCAACCTGATGAACTCCGAAATCGTGGGCAAGCCGACGAGTGCGCCCTGGGGATTCGTATTCCCGCGCGATGCCGAGCACCTGCTGCCCGCCACGCGCCCGCTGCCGGCGGGGGCCGTGCAGGTAGCCGCCCTGCCCGTGCGCTTCAAGGATGATACCAGTAGCTACCAACCGCAGCCCGAAGGCACACCCGTAACGGCCGATTCGCCCATGGCCGTGCCGCGCCACCCCACCCAGATTTACGAGGCCCTGTTCTGCATCTTCCTGCTCGCACTGCTCTATTCGATGTGGAACCGGACGAAGGAGCGCACCCCGCGGGGGCAGCTATTCGGGCTGTTCGTGGTGCTGCTTTTCACGCAGCGCTTCCTGGGCGAATACCTCAAGGAAAACCAGGTGGCGTTCGAAAACGGCCACCTCTTCAACCAGGGCCAGCTGTTGAGCATTCCGCTCATCTTCATCGGTATCTGGGTGCTGTGGCGCGCCGGCAAAGACCCCGAAAACCCCTACGGCTACGCCCCGCGCGACCTGGGCAAGGAAGGCGACGCGCTGCCCACGCTGGCCGCCAAGGTGTAGCTGAGTTCGCGCAAGGTTTCGCGGAGTTAAAAAAGAAGTCTCGCAAAGGCACATTGGCTTTGCGAGACTTCTTTTTTTAACTCGGCGAAACCTTGCGCGCTATTGGGGCAGGGTGTACTCGTACAGGTCGCCTTTTTCGGTGCTGATGAGCAGGGTCGCGTCGTCCTTGAACACGGCGCCTTCGGTCTGGCCCGCGCCTTCGAGCGACACCACGCGGGGGGTGGCTTTCAGGATGTCGGCCCAGGTATTGCCGTCGAGGATGAAGAGCTGGCCCCGGCCCAGCAGCACCAGGCGGTGGCCGTCGGCGCGCAGGGCGGCATCGGTTACCTGGCCGGCAATGGCGAGGGTGGTGACCAGCCGGGCGGTGTAAAGGCCGGGGGTGGCGGGCACGGTATATACCTTGCTGGCCTGGTCCTTGGCGCGGTCTTTCGAAAACAGCCACACCTGGCCGTCGTGCCAGAGGCTGGCTTCGACATCGAAGTTGCGCTGCTTCTTCTTGGGCGGAAACTCGGTCTGGTCGGGGTAATGGAAGGCGATGGTGCCCACCTGCTTGGGCGCGTCGGGGCGGAAGGTGTATATTTTCAGGTCGCGGCGGGCGTTTTCGTTGTTGCCGCAGTCGCCAATGTAGTAGGTGCCGTTGCCGTCGCGGCTCAGGCTTTCCCAGTCGGTATTGGTGGCGGGCACCTCCACGGTGCGCACCAGCTCGCCGGTGCCGCTGATTTCGTAGAGGGTAGGGGAGTTGCCGTCGTCGCCGAAGCTGAAGTAGTGGCCGGCAGTAGGGGCAGGGGCCAGGCCCGAGCTTTCGGGCACGATGCCCTTGAGCGAGCCGACGACGCGCAGACCGGGAATGGCGGCGGCGGCGGCTTTGTCCTTGCGGCGGTCGCCACCTTTGGGTTGGTCGGGGCTGCCGGTCTGGGCCGGGCTGGTAGCCGTGGTCTTATCGGATTGGGCCTGCGAGCAGGCGGCGGTACCGAGCAGCACCACTGCGGCTGGCAACAGGAAAATAAAGCGCATCAGGCAAAAAAACGGGAGGTGAGCCCGGCTATACGCAGCCCGCCCGCTACGGTACGGGGTCGTAGCCGTGGCCGCCCCAGGGGTGGCAGCGGGCAATGCGCCGCAGGGCCAGCCGGCCCCCGCGCCAGGGTCCGTAGCGGCCAATGGCCTCGGTGGCGTAGGCCGAGCAAGTAGGCACGTAGCGGCAGCTGGCCGGCGTGAGTGGCGAAATGAAGTGGCGATAAAACCAGACCAGGGCCAGCAGCAGCCGGCGAATGAGGGCAGACATGGGCAGGAGCGGGCCGCAGCGCGCATTTTGATAGTGGAAAGGTAACGGTTTGGGAACGGCCACTGGGGGCATTGCCGCGTAATCTTGTCTGTGCTTACTCGCCTAACCTCTGGCCGTTTAAGAAAGAACACCTGGCAGCCGCTCCTGGCCCTGCTGCTGGGCCTGCTGGGCGGCGGCGTCCGCGCCCAAACAACCACCGCCACCGGCCCCCCACCCGATTCGGCCAACGTCGTGCTCGTCACCATTGACGGCCTGCGCTGGCAGGAGCTGTTTGACGGGGCCGATGCCCGCCTGCTGCACCGCGACCCCCGGTACCGCACCCTGCGCTCACGCTACATGTGGCCCACCGCCGCGGACCGCCGCGCGGCCCTGCTGCCGTTTTTGTGGGACAGCCTGGCACCCCGGGGGCAGGTGCTGGGCAACCGCGCCCTGGGCAATTGCCAGGATGTGGCCAACCACCGGCGCGTGTCGTACCCCGGCTACAACGAGCTGCTGACCGGCGCGCCCGACGACCAGCGCATCAGTGGCAACCGCGGCATCTACAACCCCAACCAGACCGTGCTGGAGTACCTCAACCGGCAGCCCGGCGTGGCGGGCCGGGTGGCGGCGTTTGCCAGTTGGGAAGCCTTCCCGTTCATCCTCAACCAGCCCCGCAGCGGCCTGCCCGTCGACGCGGGCCTCGACGGACGCGAACGCCCCGACTCGCTCACCTACCAGGCCGCACGGCGCTACCTGCTGCGCGCCCGTCCGCGGGTGCTGTTCATTGCCTTCGGCAACACCGACACCCAGGCCCACGCCGGCCGCTACGCCGAATACCTCGACGCCACCCGCGCCATCGACAGCTACCTGGCCGACCTCTGGGCCACCCTGCAGGCCCTGCCGCAGTACCGCGGGCGCACCACCCTGCTCATCACCACCGACCATGGCCGGGGCCGGGGCCGCCTCTGGAGCCAGCACGGTCGCGAGCTGCTGGCGTCGGGCCAGACCTGGCTGGCCGCCATCGGCCCCGGCGTGCCGGCTACCGGCGAGGCCCGCACCCCCGGCCAGCACTACCAGGGCCAGGTGGCCGGCCAGGTGGCCCGCTGTCTGGGCCTCGACTACCCGGCCCCGCCCGCCGGGGCTCTCACGGGGGTGGTCACGGCGACGGCGGCCCCGTAGTAGCCCCGCAGGCCTGTCCGCTACTTCGGCAGCGCGTTCAGCTCCTGCTTCCAGCGGGGCCAGTCGGGGAGTAGGCGGGTTTGCAGGGTGTAGAAGGCCGGGGAATGGTCGCCTACCAGCAGGTGGCAGCACTCGTGTAGCAGCACGTAGTCGAGGCACTCGGGGCGGGCACGCACCAGCTCGGGCGAGAGGCGAATGCGGGCCGAGCGCGGCGTGCAGCTGCCCCAGCGGGTGCGCATCTGGCGCACGGCCAGGGTGGGGCGGGTCAGGTTGAACTCGGCGAAGCGGGGCCACACGCGCCCCAGCGCGGCGGCAAACAGCGGCCCCGCCTGCTGGGCGTACCAGGCGTGCAGCAGGGCTTCGGCCTGGGCCGGGCCGAAGGGCGCGGGGCCGTGCAGCACCAGCTCATCAGCTTCGAGCACAACAGCGGGGCGGGCCGCTTCGGCTAGGCGCAGGCGGTAGGGCTGGCCCTGGTAGTAATGCAGGCTGCCGGCCTCGTAGTTGCGCGCCGGGGTGGGGGGCGGCCGCCGGGCAAAAGCCTTCTGGTGCTTGAGAATCCAGTCGGCCTTCTTCAGGACCTGCTGGGCCACCCACTCGGCCGAGGTGCCGGCCGGCGCGCTAATGTGCACGCTGCCATCGGGCCGCACGGCGAAGCCGATGGTGCGCCGCGCGCGGAACACCAGCGTGTAGGCCAGCGGCTGGTTCTGGTAGAAAATAGTTTCGCGGCGGGGAGCGGCGGCAAACGAACGAGGCATATGGGGAAAACGCAGTAGGTAACAAGGCAGTAAGCTGGAGCAGCAGCAGGAGCCGCAAAACACAAATTTCGGTTGGCGGCCGCACTTGCCGCCACTGGCCGCCGGCCAACCTGGCCCGGCCCAACTTAATTGCCGGTATATTTCTGTCAATTGCTGCCGCAGTACTACCTTACCGCCATGAAACACGGTTTACCGCGCTATTTCTTTCGGGTTGGTTTCTTGATGCTGCTGGCTGGGGGGCTGCCCCTGGGCGCGGCCCGCGCCCAGGGCCTGGCACCGGGGGTGCGCGGCGCGCGGGCGGCCGCCCTCAGCGGCGCCGCGGTGGCGCTGGGCGGCGAGGTCTGGAGCATGGGCAACAACGTGGCTGGCCTGGGCGAAGTGCAGCGCGCCACGGTAGGCTTCTACGGCGAAAACCGCTATTTCAGCCCCGGCCTCAACGTGGCCGCCCTGAACCTGGCCCTGCCGCTGGGCCGGCAGCCGGCCCCGGCGGCCGGCACCACGGCCGGGGTAATGCCCGGGGCGGAGGGTGGCTCCGACGCGCCCCGCCCGCGCCCCTGGGCGCGGCACGGCGTGGTGGGCTTCGAGGCGCAACGCTTCGGCGGGCAGCTCTACAACGAAACCCGGCTGGGCCTGGGCTACGGCTACCGCTTCGGCCAGATTAGCCTGGGCGGGCGCGTCGACATGCTCCAGGTGAGCATCGAGGGGCTGGGCAGCCGGCGGGTGGCCGTGGGCTCGCTGGGGGGGCAGGTTGAGATTGTTCCGCGCCGCCTCAGCTTTGGCGCTTTGCTCCACAACCTGAGCCAGACGAAGCTGGCCAGCTACCAGGACGAGCGGGTGCCCACCATCCTCAAAGCCGGGCTGGCCTACCGGCCGGGCACCCAGGTGCTGCTGCTGGTGGAGGCCGAAAAGGACGTGGAGCGCGACGCCAACTTCAAGGTGGGGCTGGAGTACCGGCCAGTGCCGGTGCTGGCCGCCCGCGTGGGCCTGGCCTCGCTCACCGAGCAGGCCAGCGCCGGCATCGGCGTGCTGGCCGGCCCGTTTCAGATTGATTACGCCGCCACTTTTCAGCAGGCCCTGGGCTTCAGCCAGCACTTGAGCATCAGTCGGACGCTGCGCTTAATGAAGAATGAGGAATGAAGAATGAGGAATTGATACTGCCCGAACGGCAGCCTGCGGCGTCCGATATGGTTGAGGAAGGTGGTGAGAATGTGGTAGCGTTTAAATTATTTGGGTTGGCGGTACGGATTGTGCGCTTGTGCCGGTTTCTGCGCGCGAGTAAGCAGGAATATGTTCTTAGTAAGCAGCTGTTGCGCAGCGGAACTGCCATTGGCGCAAATGTGGAGGAGGCAATTGGCGGTATTTCGAGGGCGGATTTTTCGGCCAAAATCAGCATTGCCTACAAGGAGGCACGGGAAACCAGCTATTGGCTAAAGCTGCTGCACGCGACCGACTATCTGAGCGAAGAGGCTTTCCAAAGTATTCGGAATGATTGCGAAGAAGTATGCCGCATTCTTCGCGCTATTTTGAATACCACCAGAATTAAATAAATCAGGAAGCACAGTCAGGAACGATGAATACACGCCTACGAGCAAGTGTCAATGAGTTGACAATAAGGACCGGCTCCGTAAGAAGCTGGCCCCGCTTGCCGTTGCTGGTCATCATCCTGATTCTTCATTCTTCATTCCTCAATCCTCATTTGGCCAAAGGCCAGGACTACGTGCGCCGCGCGCCCGACCTCGACCGGCTGACGCAGGAATTGTTCGCCGAAATTCAGTCGGATGAAGTGCCGTACGAGGACCTCTACGAAACCCTGCTCCAGTATTATCAGACGCCCATTAACCTCAACACCGCTACCCGCGAGGAGCTGCGCACCCTGCTGCTGCTCAACGAAAACCAGATTACTACCCTGCTGGCCCACCGCACGGCCAATGGCGACCTGCTGAGCGTGTATGAGCTGCAGAGCATCGAAGGCTACGATTTGCGGACCATCAGCCGCATTCTGCCCTTCGTGGCGGTGCTCAGCAGCGACCGCAACGCCAGCCGGGGCTCGCTCTGGCAGCGCATTGCCCAAGAAGACAACAATGCCTTGTACCTGCGCTACGAGCGGGTGCTGCAGCAGCGCCAGGGCTACACGCCGCCCACCATCTACCAGGGCCAGCCCACCACGCGCTACCTCGGCTCGGCCGATAAAATGCTGATTCGCTACCGCGTAAGCCACACCAAGGACTTCAGCCTGGGCTTTTCGCTGGAGAAGGACGCCGGCGAGCAGCTCATCTGGAACCCGCGCAACGGGCAGTTTGGGGCCGACTACGTATCGGCCCATTTGCTGCTGCAGGAGCGCGGGCGGCTGAAGGCGCTGGCCTTGGGCGACTACCAGCTGCAGTTCGGGCAGGGGCTGCTGCTGTCGTCGGGGCTGGGCGTGGGCAAGGGGGCCGAAACCATTACCACTCTGCGCCGCTCGTCGGTGGGCGTGCGGGCGTACGCGTCGCTGCTCGAAAACACGTTTTTCCGGGGCGGGGCCGCCACGTTGCAGGTGGCGTCCACGGTGCAGGCCACCGCGTTCGTGTCGCACAAGAACGTGGATGCCAACCTGCAGCAGAGCCTCGACTCGCTGGCCCAGTTCGACGAGTTTACCTCGGGCCTGCTCTACACCGGCTTCCACCGTACGGCCTCGGAGCTGGCCAACCGCCACCAGCTGGCCGAAACCATCGGCGGCGGCAACGCCACCTACACCAGCGCCAACGGCAATCTGGCCATCGGGGCCACGGGCGTGTTTACCCACTACGGCACGGCCATTCTTAAGCGTCCCGAGCCGTACAACCGCTTCGAGTTCGCGGGCAAGGAAAACCTGGCCCTGAGCCTGAATTACAGCTATGTGTACCGCAACCTGCTGCTGTTTGGCGAAACCGCCCGCAGCAGCGGCGGCGGCCTGGGCACCGTGAACGGCGTGCTCGCCAGCCTGGGCTCCAGCGTGGACGCCGCCCTGCTGGTGCGCCACTACGACCCCACCTTCCACACCTTGTACGGCAACGCGTTCAGCGAAAACACCCGCAACATCAACGAAACCGGCGTGTACATCGGCCTGAAGGTGCGCCCCGTGGCCAAGTGGGAAATCTCGGCATACTACGACCAGTTCCGTTTTCCGTGGCTGCGCTACCGGGCCAGCGCCCCCACCGACGGCCACGATGCCCTGCTGCGCGTGGCCTACACGCCCACCAAAACCAGCGTGCTCTACGTGCAACTGCGCCAGCGCCTCAAGCCCCGCGACTTGAGCACTACCGAGCTCACCGCCCTCGACCCCTTTCGGGCCATGCCGCTGCCCGGTGAGCAGCTGCGTCAGAGCGTGCTGGTATACTACAACACGGCGGCTACCCCGGAGTTGGACCTGCGCACCCGCCTGCAGGCCCTGCGCCTGCGCGACGATGCCGGCCTGCCCTGGCGCAGCGGTTTCGCCCTGGCCCAGGACGTGGGCTACCAGCTCAACCGCACCCTCAAGCTCACCGGCCGCTACGCCAT
>JANXMN010000468.1 GCA_025354605.1 Hymenobacter sp.
GGGGCTGGGTCGCCTTCCAGGAAGGGCTGCATCACGCGGCGGTTGAAGGTTTGCTTGAGGCTGTTGGTGGTGATGAAGCCGAACCGCTCGGCGGGGCCGCGCTGCACGGCGGCCGCAGCGTTGTACCACCAGTACATCACCAAATCGGCCGAGTCGGGCACGCGGCCTTTGTAGGCTTTGCGCAGGGCTTCGGTGTAGCCGTCGCCGAGGGCGTCGCGCATGCGGGCCGGCCCCACAAACGGCGGGTTGCCCACGATGAAATCGGCTTCGGGCCACTCGGCGGGCTGGGGGTTGGGGTAGTCGAGCACGGGCGTGCGGGCGGTTTCGTCGGGGACGGGCTGGCCGGTGGCGGGGTGGGGGCGGGTGGTGCCGTCCCAGCGGGTCACGGGCTGGCCGTGGGCGTCGAGGCGGGGCGTGGGCGCGTCGTGGCGCAGGGCGGCGTCCTGCTGCCGGATGTTCTGGTACTCGTCGAGCAGCGGCTCCTTGAGCTGGGTGTCGCCGTGGGTGCGCAGGTGCCATTGCAGGTAGCCGATGCGCAGCACCACGTCGGCAATGGCGGCGGCGCGCGGGTTCAGCTCCAGGCCCAGCAGCTGGCGGGGCGACACGGTGGTGCCCCCGCCCAGGTCGAGCAGGCCCGTTTGCCCGAAGGCGTTGATGGCGGCCAGCACCTCGCCCTCCAGCCGCTTGAGGTGCTCCAGGGTCACGTAGAGGAAGTTGCCCGAGCCGCAGGCCGGGTCCAGGATGCGCAGCGAGGTAAGGCGCGTGAGGAAGCGCACCAGCTCCTGGCGGGCCTCCTTGGGCTGGCCTTCGTCGAGGCGGCGGGCGCTGGCGGCCTGGGCGGCGGTCCACTCCCGGCGCAGGGGTTCGAGCACGGTGGGCAGCACCAGGCGCTCCACGTAGCGGCGCGGGGTGTAGTGGGCGCCCAGGCTGTGGCGCTCCTTGGGGTCGAGGGCGCGTTCGAGCAGGGTGCCGAAGATGGCGGGCTCCACCTCGGTCCAGTCGGCTTCGGCGGCTTTGAGCAGCAGGGCCATCTGGTCGGGGGTGAGGGGCAGGGCGGTGGCGTCGTGGAAGAGCTTGCCGTTGAAGCGCCGCAGCCGGGCCTTGAGGTCGGGCGAGAAGCCGCCGGTGTCCATGGTGGCCCAGAGGCCGCGCAGGGCATCGGGCAGAAACTCGCGCAGCTCGGGCGTGGAGTAGGTGCGCAGCATGCCCGTGAACGAGGTTTTGGGGATGAGCCCCACGTCTTCGGAGAACATCGTGAACAGGCAGCGCATCAGGAACTGGGCCACCACCTCGGCCGAGTGCCCGGCCCGCTCCAGCTGGGCACTCACGCCGGCCAGGTAGCCGGCCAGCTCCCGCGTCACGCGGGCGGCGCGGCGGCTGGGGTCCAGCTCGCGGGGCGCCTCCCACACCTGGCGCAGCAGGGCGCGGGTGCCCTCGTCGGCCAGCGCCGCCAGCGGCAGCCGGAAACGGGCCTGGTCGGGGAAGGGCACGAAGGAGTCGCCCACGCCGGCGAAGTTGGCGTACACGTCGATGCAGTAGCCCACGTCTACCACCAGCACAAACAGGGGCCGGGGCTCGTCGGGCGGCAGGGCGCGCACGTAGCCCAGGGCCTGCTGGCGGGCGGCCTGCATCATCTGCTCCCACTTCACCGAGCCGCGCAGGGCGTGCCCCTTGCGGCGCTTCTCGGCGGCCAGGCCCAGCTCGGCGCGGTCGGCCGTCTGGGCTTTCTGCTGGGCGTCAGCCGAGTCGGTGCCCTGCTTGGTTTCCAGAATGAAGCAGCCGCGCTTATACAGGTCGATGCGGCCGGTGCTCTTCTTGGCCCCGTCGTTGAACTGCACGGCGCGCTCCAGCACATACTGGTCCTGGGCGGGGTTATCGGTGGTGGGGTCGGGTTTTGGGACGCCGAGCAGGTCGCAGAGGTCCTGCAGAAAGAGGCCGTAGTTGGCGCGCTCGGCGCCGCCGGAGTTGCGCCAACGGGCGGCAAAGTCAGGGTAAGTCACAGATAGAAAGGAAGGCAATAAAACGGAAGTGGACATCAGACCCCGAACTTACTGCCTGCGCAAAGGAATTGGCGGACTTTGGTCGCTAAATTGATTTAGCGATAGAGATTCCTTGCGGTGTAATCAACTTTTCCCGCATGATTCCCCACTACCCCATTAGCCTTGGTCTATGATGGCAGTGCAATATAAAGGACGCGCAGAGGGGCATCAGGGTCTCGTTCAAGCCCTGTGCGACGCCCGCACGGCGAAAGCCGCCCGCATGAAGGCCATTTTCCAATGGCATTATCACCCATAAAAGAAGCCCCGACCAACCGACCAGAGCTTCTTAGTTTTAGCCGACCGAGCTGTCACTCCACCACCAGCTTGCGGTAGGCCGTGGCCCCATCATGCACCAAGCGCACGGTGTAAAGGCCGGCGGCCAGGCCAGCGG
>JANXMN010000497.1 GCA_025354605.1 Hymenobacter sp.
GCTGGGTCGGCTTCACGTACGATTTCACGAAGAAATTGCCCCGCACTTGGTGCAGCAGCGCTAGCAGCTGGCGCGCGCCGGGCACGATGAGGTTGATTTTAAAGGCCGGAGCCGCCAGCACCATACCCCGCAGGCGCGGGGCGTAGTCGTGCACCCAGGTGGCCACCGTCACGGCCCCAAAGCTCTGGCCGATGACGGCAATGTTCTCGGTAGCCACCTCGTGCGTGGTAGCCAGATGGCGCACGAAGGAATCCACGTCCTTTACCAGCACGCCGAAGCTGGCGGCCGCGCCGCGCTCGCCGAGCGACTCGCCCAGGCCGCGGGCGTCCCAGGCGAAGAAGTCGTAATCGGGCAGGTTCAACTCATCAACGAGGTGCGCCATGCGCCCGCCGTGCTCGTGGCCGCGGTGAAATAGCAGGATGGCCTTTTTTGGTCCGGCCACGTGGCCGGCCGTGGTAGCGGCCGGCCAGTGACGGTAGAACAGCGGCATGGCATCGGCCGATGAGAAATGATACTCGGCGCAGGGGCGCGCGGTGGCATAGGCAGGGTCCATAAGCTGGGGGAAATGGAAAAAGGGAAATGAGAGAAGTGGTAGGAAAAGGGAAAGGGTAAAAAGGAAGCGGGAAATGGAGAAAGGGGAAGCAGGAGGAGCGCCGGGAGCTAGTCGTCGACGAGGGCGGGCGTGTGCACTTTATGCTGCAGCCACATGAGCTGCTCGCGCAGCAGGCGCAGGAAATCGAGCTTATCGGTACCGCCGTGCAGGGGCTGGCCCACGGCCACCTTCACATAAAAGGGCACCGGGATGAGCGTACCCTTGGGCATGGCCTTGCCCAGGCCGTGCAGGTACACTGGTATCACGGGCACTTGTGGGAAGCGTTTGGCAAGGTGCCAGATGCCGGCCTTGAGCTCGGCCATTTCTTCGGGCGCGCCGCGGGTGCCCTCCGGGAAAATCACCAGCACTTTGCCGGCTTCGAGGGCGCGGTAGCAGTCGGCCAGCGGGTCGGGGGCGTTGGGGTCGTAGCCCTGGCCGCGCACCACCGGAATGATGCCGATGACGTGCACCGAAAACCACTTCACCAACCAGTTTTTGCAGAAGTAGTCGGCCGCGGCGGCCGGCTGCACCCCCGGAATCCGCAGCAGCGGAAACAGCGAAAGCAGCGTGAGAATGTCGAGGTGGCTGTTGTGGTTGGCCGCGATGATGGCCGGACCCCGGCTGGGCAGCCGCTCGCGGTGCCGCACATGGATGCCCAGCCACAGCCACACCACCGGGTACGCCACGCAGGTGACGAACAGCAGGCGCAGCGGGGTTTCGACCCAGCGGGTAGCCACTTGCAGGAGCTTGGTCATGAGGCGGGGTTGGAGAAGGGGAGGCAGAGCTTTTATCAGAACGTCATGCAGAGCGCAGCGAAGCATCTCGCCTCGGATAGCTAATCAAATGGGTAGCAACGATTGAGTTACTTTCCCGAGGCGAGATGCTTCGCTGCGCTCTGCATGACGTTCTTTTTCAATCGTTTTGTTTTAATCGTTCTGCTTCAATCGTTCTGTGCTGCCTTTTTAGTAGTAGAAGTAGTAGAGGAAGTGGAAGAACAGCGGCGCGGTGTAGGTCAGGGAGTCGAGCCGGTCGAGGATGCCGCCGTGGCCGGGCAGCAGGCTGCCCGAGTCCTTCACCCCAATATCGCGCTTCACGGCCGAAATCACCACATCGCCAATAAAGCCCATGGCGCTGATGAGCAGGCCCGAGAGCGCCGCGAACAGCGGCGTGCACGGCGTGAACCACGGCCCCAGCAGCCAGGCCAGCAGCGTGGTAGTGATGATGCCGCCCAGCACGCCCTCCACCGTTTTGTTGGGGCTCACGGTAGGCGTCACCTTGTGCCGCCCCATGGCCTTGCCCCACAGGAACTGCGCCACGTCGTTGAGCTGAGTGAGCACCAGCAGGAAGAACACCAGCATCTCGCCGCGTACCGGCCCGTGCAGGCCCGTTCGCTCCGGCAGCACCAGCAGGTAGGCAATGTGGCTCAGGCTGAACACCGTGGTCATCAGCCCCCAGTGAATGGTGCCCGCCGCCCGCAGAAACCCCTTGGTTTCGCCGCTGATGACCATGCGCAGGGGCAGCAGCAGAAACATGTACACCGGAATGAAGATGATGAACATGCCGTACCAGCCCATGCGAATCCACAAGTACTGCACCGGAATGGCCAGGTAGGCCAGCAGCAGCACCCGGTTGTCGATGGGCCGGGTGGGCACCAGTGAAATGAATTCTTTGAAGGCCATAAAGCTGACCAGCGCCATCACCACCATCGCCACCGTGCGGTCGAAGCTCAGGGACAGAAACAGCAGCAGCGCCAGCCACCACCAGGTTTGGATACGCAGCCGCACTTCGCGGTAGCTGCGGGTGGGGTTGGCCCGCCGCAGCCCGGCCGTAACGCCCGAAGCCGTTACCAGCAGCCCCACAATACCCCCGAATGCGTAATTGAGCAGGTTTTCCATTAGAAAGGTTGTCGTTGCTGGGTTCTGGTTGCGCGTTGCTGGCTTCTGGTTGCGCGTCTTCGTTATGGGCTGAACCAGAACGAGCAACCAGAAACCAGCAACTTGCTAAGCCACGCGCAGGGCCTGCCGGGCGCGGTTCCAGATGGTGAGCACCAGCAGTCCGGCCAGGGCCACGAAGCTATAAACCAGCCAGGGGCCGGTGGGCAGGCCCAGGCCTAGCGCCAGCGCCACGGCCCCGAAGGCCACGGCCCGGTCGCTCTTGCCGCAGGGGCCGTCGTAGCGGCGGCCGCCGCCCACCACCTGCCCCAGCACGCCCACAAACTCGCTCAACCCAGCCAGAAACACCACTGCCAGCACCCAGCCGCCGGCCCCGCCCGCCAGCAGGGCAAACGGCGCGTACAGGGCCGTGTCGGCCACCACGTCGCCGCCCTCGTTCAGCAGCGCGCCCAGGCGGCTCTGCTGCCCGTACTCGCGGGCCAGTAGGCCATCCACGGCGTTCAGGGCCATGCGCAGCAGCAGGAAAGCCGGCAGCAGCAGCCAGGGCCAGCGGCTGCCGGGCAGCAGCGCCAGCCACAGCCCGTAGCCCACCGAGGCCGTAGCGGCGAAAATCGTAACGCCATTAGCCGTTATCCCGGCTCGGTACAGGGCGGCTGTGAAAGGCCGTAGCAGCTGCTGAAACTTCGGTTTCAGCTCGTAAACGGAAGGCATGAGGGAGGGGTGGAAAGTGGGGAACGCGAAGTAGGAGCAGGCAGACAGTTCGGCAGCGCTGGTAGAAGCCCGAAGTCGGTGCAGGGCTAAAGCTATGGATGAATAGGGGAATGGGCTGGATTGCGCAGCCGGCGGCGGCCAGGGAAGTACGGCTTGGAGAGGGAGTCAAAGCTATTGGGTAGCCGCACCCATCCGCAACCCGAAAAATCGAAGCGGCAGATTTTGCAGGTGGCTGAAACCATTGTCATAATTGCTGCAAACAATAGGTAATCAATTAACTAATTTTAAGTGCGGTCGACTTTTCGGCGCGCGGTTTCCCGCCTGGAATTCAGTGAATCCGGGGCGGTTCCATCCCTTGCTGTAGCTAACCCAAGTGGCGGCCTAGCTGCGTAGCAGTCGTGCCCGGTAGGGCGCAAGGGTTGTAGCAGTAGTCGAGGACACGCGCATCACCCGCCCATCAGCTGCCACTTGGTGCGGGTATAGGCCACCCGGAATCCGTAGCGCTCGGCATTGCGCTGCGACTGGCTGCCGGGGTGCGCGCCCATCGTGGCCAGGGTGCAGCCCTGCGCGGCGGCGTAGTGCAGGCGGGCGGCCAGCAGGGCCGTTTGCGCACCCTGCCGGCGGCCGACCGGCACGGTGCTGGCCCCCGCCAGCAGCGCCACGCCCTCACCCAAAAACACGCTGCCGGTAGCCACGGCCTCCCCCTCGATTTCCGCCAAAAACGGCACCATGCCCGCGCTGCGGGCCGTTAGCTGCCCCATTTCGCGCAGAAAAACTTCCAGTTCCGGTGCTTCGGGCAGCCAGCCGGCGGCGGCGGTGCGCGCCCAGTCGTCGGCCTCGGCCGGGGCAATAATGCGGGTGCTGACTGCGGTGGTGGAGGGCAGCGCGGGCAGGTTCGTCAGGTCCCGGAACAGCACGTTGGTGTACTCGATGGGCTGGTAGCCGCGTCCCAGCAGCAGCGGCAGCAGCGCGGCCGAAGCCAGCGGACTCACCTCGTGCAGCACCGGGGCGTGGCGCTGGGCGAAAAAGGACTCAATTTGGGCTAAGTCATTGGCCGTGGTTTCGGCGAACAAACCCAGCCCGAAGGTTTGGGTGAGGGGCGAATCGGGCGTGTCGAACAGCACGGTGGCGCCGGCTATGTGCTGCCAGGCGGCTCCGCTGCCGGGGTACAGCTGGGCGCGGGCCTCTACAAAGCTGGCGTTGCAGCGGGCTTCGGTAGCTTCGAGGCGCTGGGCCAGGGCGAGGTCGGCGTGGAGCATGAGTAGTAGGGTGGGGGAGATTTACTGGCCGTTCAGGTGCTCGGCTTTCCAGCGCATGGCGCTGAGCACGCGGGTGTGGCCGCTGGGGTGGTCGTAGAAAATAGCTTCTTCGAGCGGGCTGGGGTCGATTTTGCGGTATTCCGACAGCTTCATGGCCGTGCTGGCAAAAGCATCGGGCTGGCGGGCCGCGTTCAACCCAAACATGTCGGCCTCCTGCTCATTAGTGCGGATGATGGTGTTGCGCACCGGCGTGGCCAGGAACATGAACACCGAAAACAGCGCCAGCGCCAGCGGCAGGCCGGCCACGTCGCCCAGGTCCGTAATGCCCCAGGCCGCGCCGTAGCGGACCGTCAGCCGCCGGAAAGCCCAGTCGACCAGCCACAGGCTCAGCCCGATTATCAGGCTGAAAAACACCAGTAGTTTCTGAATGTGGTTGAGCACGTAGTGGCCCAGCTCGTGGCCCATCACGGCCTGCACTTCCTGGGGCGTGCAGCGGTTGAGCAGGTTATCGTTCAGCGACACGCGGATGGTGCTGCCGATGCCGCTCACGTTGGCGCTGATGCGCTTGGTCTGGCGCGAGGCATCCACGAGGTACACGTTGTCGGCCGGCACGCCGTTAGCCCGCGCCATGCTCAGAATGGCGGCCCGGATGGGGCCGGCCGGCAGCGGGGTCGACTTATTGAACAGCGGGCTGATGAGTACCGGCCCGGCGAAGATGCCAACAACCAGAAACACCGCCGCCAGCCCCGTGCCCCAGGCCCACCAGCTGCGCCCGGCCCGCCGCACAGCCGCGTAAAACGCCAGAATGACCAGGCTGCCGAACACCACCGACAGCCCCAGGCTGGTCAGGTTTTCGCCAAACCACTCGCCAAAAGTCTGGTTCGACATGCCGTAGGCGTGCTCGCGCACGTAGCCCTCGTAAATATCCAACGGCAGGCTTAGCGCCCAGGCCAGCAGCAGGTAGCCGGCGGCGAAAGCCAGCGTGCGCAGCCCCGGGCGCGGCAGGCGCTGCGTGCGGGCCTGCAGCCAGCGCCCCAGGCCCAGCCGCAGAAACACCGCCGCCACACCCAGCGTGTACAGCAGCTCGAATACCTGCAGCCAGTAGCCGCCCTCGAAATAGGCGTCCGACTTGGCTTTCTGGGCCGGCGTCAGGGTGTTGAGGTAGGCCTGGGTGGCAGCCTCCACGTTGAAGGGCGCGGCGCTGACAGTGGGTGCAGTGGCCGCGCCGATGGGGGCGGCCACTGTCGTTGCGGCCGCAGTAGCCGGAACCGCCGCCGTTTCGGTAGCGGCAGCGGGCGTCATCGGCTGGGCCACCGCTGAGGGCAACGCTAGTAGCAGAAACAGCAGGGGCAGCAGCAGGCTTTTTAGGGATTGAGGCATTGTAGTGCAGAAAAAGAGGGTAATGAGCGCCCGCCAAAACAGCGGCGCGCAGGTTCCGCAGATGCCACCGGGCAGTTCCGCGTTGCCTGCGGTTCAAATTGTTTTGGGCGGAGCCACGAACGAGTAAATATAGCCGCATATGGAGACGGCCGGGCCTGGCGCGGCGCGGTGGCCCGGGCTGGCGGCGGCCCGGTTGTCCTGTTCGTGGCCCGGGCTGTTACTTTTATTCCCTCACGATGTTTATGTCAGCGGTTGCGCCGGGGCGGCTTTCTTGTCCGGCGCGCGCTATTCCACCGTCCGACTTTTATCTAACCCTTTTGCTTTCTCCGTGAAATTCTCGCTCTTCCAATTGGCCCTGCCGGCGTTGCTGCTGGCCTTTTCTGGCTGTAGCCCCGACCAGGTCGAACACCTGAAAGACAGCAAGCGCATCGGTATCGAGGCCGAAAACTGGGAGGTGAAGCGCATCATGCCCCGCGACCTGCTGCATGCCACCCGCTGGGCCGGCGATTCCCTCACCGCTACCGCCGACTCGCTGCTGCGCCGCACCTTGGCCCGCGAGCTGGCCGCTGGCGGCGTGGCCCGCGCCATGCGCTTCTGCCGCCCCGAAACCTACCGCCCCGTCGATTCGCTGGTCGGCGTGCTCAAGGCCTCCGCCCGCCGTGTGAGCGCCCGCCCGCGTAACCCCGCCGCCCTGGCCGCGCTGCCCGCCGCCGAAATGCAGCCCGACACGCTGCGCACTATCCGGCGGCCTTCGCAGGAGGTGTTTTTCTACCAGCGGCCCATTGTGCTCAGCAACCAAATCTGCCTGCGCTGCCACGGCGAGGTGGGCAAAGACATCGCAAAAGCTGATTACGCCCTCATCAAAGCGAAATACCCGCAGGACCAGGCCACCGGCTACCACCTGGGCCAAGCCATGGGCGCCTGGCAAATCAGCCTGCAACGCCCCGGCGTGGCCGAGTTCTGGACGATGAAGACGCGCAAGAAATGGAAGCAGCACAAGCTTCCCAAGCTGTTCTAGTCGCCTTCCGCCCGTTTCCGTATGGGGCTCCAGCGTAAGGGTGCCGCGCCTCCCCCGGCCCGCACCCCCTTACCGTCCCAATCGCCCTCATGAAAAACGACATCCTCGCCGCCCTTTTAGGCCTTTTTGCTTTAGCCGGCTGCTCCTCGCTAAAGCCCGAAAGTTTCAGCAGCACCACTTCGACTACCGACCCGATAAAATTCTTCGGCGGCCACACGCATTCAACCGGCGTCATAGAATCCCCCAACGGTAAGCCTTCCGAACGCATTACCACGAAAACGGAAGGGGTATTTACCAACGGCATCCTCAGCATGGAGCAGGACCTCCATTCCGAAGACAGCAAGCCCACCCACCGCAATTTCAAATTTAAAATTATCGACGCCCACCACGTCGATGCGACCGGGAGCGACATC
>JANXMN010000508.1 GCA_025354605.1 Hymenobacter sp.
CCACCACGGGGTGGTGCGCGGCCAGCTCGCAGACTAGCGGCAGGGTAGGGGGCAGGGCGGAGCCGCCGAGCACGGCCACGCCGGGGTCGGCGTCGTCCCAGGCTAGGAGCAGGACGGAAAAATCGGGCGAGGTCATGGGCAGCAGGGCAGCGGGATAGTGGGCGGCAGCGGGCCTCGGCGCGCGTTCGGCGAAAGATACCCCAATGCTACGGTGTACCGCCGACATCTGGCCGAAAAATCCGCCCAGGGCCAGCTTTCAAAAGTAACTTGCGCGCTTACGCCGCGCGCTGCCGGCCCGGGCTGGCTGCTATTGGGGTCGGCTGGGGGCGTAACCTATTTGCTCAGAAACTGCTTTTCAGCTCATGGCTAACTTTATTCAGGAAAATAACTATATGGTGAACGACCTGGCGGCCAAGAGCCACCAGGAACATTATCCGGGCGAAGTTATCCGCGTCGATGAGCTCGACGGCCACCGCTTCCTCTTCAACTGCCAGAACGGGGTGCGCCTGCTGCTGCACGTGCTCAGCGACAAGATTCTGCGCTTCCGCTACCTCACCGACGGGCCGCTGGCTCCCGATTTTTCCTACGCCGTGCCGGCCGACGCCACCACCCGTTTGGAGCCGGCCCTGGTGGAGTTCCGCGAGAAACCCGACCACTACCGGGTCACCACCGAGCGCCTCATCTGCACGGTGCAGAAGGAAAATCTGCGCGCCCGCGTGCTCGACCGCTCGGGCACCATCCTCTCCGACGACGAGAAGGGCTTCCACTGGGAATACGACTACGACACCGGCAACGACATCGTGAAGATGAGCAAGCAGGTGCCGGCCGGCGTGCACTACTACGGCCTCGGCGACAAGCCCGACAACATGAACCTGCGCGGCAAGCGCTTCACCAACTGGGGCTCCGACACCTACGGCTACGTGAAGGGTACCGACCCGCTCTACAAGAACATCCCGTTCTACCACGTGCTGCACCAGAAAATCGCGCACGGCATTTTCTTCGACAATACGTTTAAGGCCAGCTTCGACTTCGCCGCCGAGCGCGCCGACGTTACTTCGTTCTGGGCCCAGGGCGGCGAGCTGAACTACTATTTCATCTACGGCCCCACGCTGCTCGAAGTGGCCCAGGAGTACACCCTGCTCACCTGCCCGCCCGAGCTGCCCCCGCTCTGGACGCTGGGCTACCACCAGTGCAAGTGGAGCTACTTCCCCGAGAGCAACGTGAAGGAAATCGCGTCGGGTTTGCGGGATAGGAAAATTCCCTGCGACGCCCTCTACCTCGACATCGACTACATGGAGGGCTACCGCTGCTTTACCTGGAGCCGGGAGCATTTCCCCGAGCCCAAACGCATGGTGCGGGAGCTGGCCGAAGACGGCTTCAAAACCATTGTCATCATCGACCCGGGCATCAAAATCGACCCCGACTATTCGGTGTACAAGGAGGGCATAGCAAACGACTACTTCTGCCGCCGCGCCGACGGCCCCCTGATGAAAGGCTCGGTGTGGCCCGGCCTGTGCAACTTCCCCGATTTCACCGCGCCGCGGGTGCGCGAGTGGTGGGCTGGGCTGTTTCAGGAGCTGGTTCAGGACATCGGCGTGCGCGGGGTGTGGAACGACATGAACGAGCCGGCGGTGTTCGAGAAGGGCACTTTTCCGCCCGACGTGCGCTTCGACTACGACGGCCACGCGGCCTCGCACACCAAGGCCCACAACATCTACGGCATGCAAATGGCCCGCGCCACCCACGACGGCGTGAAGCGCTTCAGCTTCCCCAACCGGCCCTTCACCATCACGCGCAGTACCTACAGCGGCGGGCAGCGCTACTCCTCGGGCTGGACCGGCGACAACATCGCCTCCTGGGAGCACCTCTGGCTGGCCAACATTCAGTGCCAGCGCCTGAGCATCTCGGGCTTCAGCTTCATCGGCTCCGATATCGGCGGCTTCGTCGACGCGCCCACCGGCGAGCTTTACGCCCGCTGGATGGCCCTGGGGGTCTTCCACCCGTTCTTCCGCACCCACTCCAGCGGCGACCACGGCGACCAGGAGCCCTGGAGCTTCGGCCAGGAAACCACCGACCAGGTGCGCGCCTTCATCGAGCTGCGCTACCGCCTGCTGCCCTACATGTATACCGCCTTCTGGCAGTACGCCACCCGGGGCACGCCCATGCTGCGCCCGCTCACCTTCCTCGACCAGAACGACACCGAAACCTACCTGCGCATGGCCGAGTTCGGCCTCGGCGACCACCTGCTCATCTGCCCCATCACCACG